>JAPKYD010000079.1 GCA_026394475.1 Methanothrix sp. | reverse complement strand
AGCCCCCTCAGGACATGAACGAGCCAGGGTGGATCGGGAGGCGAAACGTCCAAAACCTCGATGGTCAGGATTTTACCTATGTCGGGGTCCTTGACGAAGGTGATGTGCTCATCCGGCCCCTGAAAGACGACCGTGTTCGCTCTGCTCGCTCGCCTGATCTCATCCGCCAGATCTATCAGCAGAGCACGGTTGCGGGTGTCAACTCTTTCGGGATAAAAGGCGATCTCAGAGCCAAAGGCCAGAAGCTCCAGATCTTCCACCTCCCGCATGAAACCCGCGCCCCGGCTCCGGACGCGGTAGAGCCTGGGCCCCTGGCGGCTGATGAGGAACTGGGTGGAGAAGTAGACGGGATCGCCTCGCCGCTCCTCATCTTTTATGCCCACAAGCTTATACTCATCGGGAAATATCATGCCAACCCTTTCTGCCTTCGCCTGTGCTGCACAAGGCCCCCGTCCTGCAGGATCTTTTGCAGGAAGTCGGGCAGCCTGGTGCCCTGATAGATCCTGTCGCCCACTTTTACGGTCCCGGAGGATAGATCCACCTCGACCACGTCGCCTGCCTGGCACTCCACCTCCGCCTCGACCAGTGGCAGACCGACGTTGATGGCATTCCTGAAAAATATGCGGGCAAAGGATTTGGCCACGACCGCGGCCACGCCCGCCTCCTTCAGGGCCCGAGGCGCTTGCTCTCGCGAAGAGCCGCTGCCGAAGTTGCGCCCCGCCACAATTACGTCGCCCTTCCGGACCTGTGAAGCGAACTCTGGGTCCAGCCCTTCCATAACATGCTGCGCCCAGAGAGAGGTGTCTTTGGTTCTCAGGTACTTGCCGGGCACGATCACGTCCGTGTCCACATCGTCGCCGAAGATCCAAGCCTTTCCCCTGATCATGCCATTTCCATAGCCTCGTCGGTATATGGTTTTTCCGATGCAAAAGAAATGCTGCAAAACAATATTATATTCCCAAGGAGAAGTACCTTTCATCGGAGGTGATGCGGTTGCTGGAGATTGAAGATCTATCGGTCAGCATCGGCGGGAAGCAGATTCTCAAGGATGTTAATCTCAGAATAGGACCAGGCGAAACTCACGCCCTTTTCGGGCCGAACGGAACGGGCAAGACAACGCTGCTCAATGCCATAGCAGGCATTCCTAGGTACGCGGTTGACAGTGGAAAAATCATCTTCAAGGGCATGGATATAACCCAAATGCCCATGGATGAACGGGCCAAGCTTGGCATCGGGATGGCATTCCAGCGCCCTCCGGCCATAAGGGGCCTGAGGCTAAAAGATCTCATAAAAATTATAAACCCTCAGGCTGATGCCGCTGCAATACTGAAGAAGATGGACTTTGATGCCTTCGGTGAGCGCGAAGTCAACCGAGGATTCTCCGGTGGAGAGGTGAAGAGATCAGAGATGGTTCAACTTTTGGCGCAGCAACCGGACTTGGTAATGCTCGATGAGCCGGATTCCGGAGTAGACCTGGAAAATATCAAGCTAATTGGAGGGGCCATCAACCAGCTTACCCAGAAAGATATTCGGCCCAGCTCCCGCACCAAGTCTGGGATAATAATAACTCACTTTGGCCACATCCTGGAGTACATGAAGACGGACCGGGCGCACGTCATGGTCGGTGGATCTATAGTCTGCAGCGGCAACCCGAGCGAGATCTTGGAGCAGATCAAGAAGAGCGGATATGAGGGGTGTGTGGCATGCCTTTGCCCAGCATAGAGGAGAGAGCTAAGACGGCCAAGGAAAAGAAGGCTCTTTACGGAGTGGATGTAGACCTGGAGAGCTACGAATCCGAGGCCAGTCCGCACGGAACGATAGAGCGGGCCGAGGATCTGCCTGAGGAGGTGAAGAAAGCAGCCCTGGACGTGGGGGTGAAGCTTGACAAGGAGACCTCCGGAGCGTATGTGCAGATGGACCAGACTCCCGTTCACACCAGGTCCCTATTCGAGGGAGTGGAGGTCCTGGATACGGCTACAGCTCTCAAGAAGTACGATTACCTGCAGGATTACTGGTGGAAGCTAGTTGCTCCGGATGCAGACAAGTACGTTGCTGACGTGGCCCGGAGCCCACCGGCAGGCTATTTCATAAGGGCCAAGAAAGGCATGAAGACTGTTTTCCCGGTCAAGAGCTGCCTCTACCTTGGCTCGACCAACCTCAACCAAAGGGTACACAACATCATCATAGCTGAAGAAGGCAGTGAGCTACACGTGATAACTGGTTGCACCACGCCTGCTCATGTCCAGCGTGGGCTGCACATTGGAGTCTCGGAGTTCTTCATCAAGAAAGGGGCGCATGTCAGCTTCACCATGATTCACAGCTGGGGCAAAGAGGTGGACGTGAGGCCGAGGACGGGGATCGTCATTGAAGAGGGAGGCTCTCTCTCTAACAACTACATCTGCTTAAGACCGGTGAAGACCTTACAGATGTTCCCCACGGCAACGCTCGCCGGCCGGGGAGCCGTCGCCAGCTTCAACACCGTCATTTACTCCACCATGGGAAACATCGACGTGGGGAGCAACGTCAACCTCAATGCGCCCGAGACCAGCGCCGAGTCCATCTCCCGCGTGGTCTCTGTGGGCGGCGAGGTCATTGCCAGGGGCCGGATGACGGGAAGAGTTCCGGGCGCCCGAGCGCACCTGGAGTGCGTGGGGCTGCTTCTATCCGACAAGGGCAGGATCTATTCCATCCCCGAGCTGGACGGTCAGAGCAAGGACCTGGACATGTCCCATGAAGCGGCAGTGGGCCGCATCTCCGAGGAGGAGCTGGAGTACCTCATGGCCCGCGGGCTGACCTCAGAGCAGGCCACCAGCGTCATCGTGCGCGGCTTCCTGGACGTGGAGATCAAGGGGCTGCCCGAGGATCTTAAGCAGGAGATCAAGAACATCACCCAGAGAGAGGATCTGAAGGGAAGCTGACCGGGATTTTCTCTTCATCTCCTATTTTTTGGCCAGAGAATAGCCCGGGTCTAAGGAAGAGGAGGCATCTTATCCTTTATGCGCCACTGGAAATTTCCAGAGATTCTGTGGGAGGCCATCTCAGAATGGATGAAAGACGACGCTTCCCTCCTGGCTGCAGCCCTGGCCTACTACGGCCTCTTCTCCTTCGTGCCGCTGCTCATCATAATATTAATAACCATCAATTTTTTGTTCATGCAGGGATTTCTTGGAGTCGATATAGCGCAGCAGGCCCAGCACTTCGCAGGCCAGCAGGCCCCGCGGGTGGCGGGGGAGATGATTGAGAGGGCTACAGACCAGGCGACATCCTTCCGCTTCACCCTGCTCAGCGTCCTGCTTCTCATATCAGGCGCTGCCGGGCTCTTCGTGCAGACCAAGAGGGCCTTTCACATCATCTGGAGGCTTCCAGAGGAGAAGATTCCCTTCTTGGATCTGATCCTCTCCTACCTTCGATCCTTCCTGCTCATCGCCCTGGTGGCCTTTCTCCTCCTGGCAACTTCCATCTTCACCGCCCTGCTCCTGCCCGTGGGATGGCAGATCGAGGAGCTGCTGCCGGTTCATTTTGGCCTGCTGCGCCTGATCACCAATCTTCTCTCCTTCATATTCGTGACGCTCCTCTTTGCCGTCAGCTACAAGACATTGATAGAGGTGGAGCTGGAATGGGGAGATGTGCTGACCGGCTCAGCCCTGGCGGCTCTTCTGTTCACCATAGGGAACTTCTTCCTCGAGATTTACGCGGGCATCGTCGATATCGGCTCGGCCTACGGGGCGGCGGGCTCTCTGGTGGTCTTTCTCTTCTGGATCTACTACTCGGCGCAGATCTTCCTCTTCGGGGCGGAAGTGATCAAGGTGCACATCAGACGAAAATGATTCCGCGCAAACCGAAATCCGAAAAAATAATGAAAATGCCGGAAACTTACGTCCCGGCAGTGCTGGCTTTGCCTGGCGAGGCAACTTTTTCGTCCATTACAATCTCGTAGGAGGTACCCTGGTATACTACAACTACCCGGTTGCCCAGAGCCAGATAGGCTCCCAGTTCCGGCGCTCCGGAGACCAGGTCGAAATATTCCTGACTGAGGAAGACCACCTTCTGGGTCTTTTCGCCCTGGTAGGCAGTATCGATCCAGGTCTCGTTGCGCAGCATAAAGGTCTTGCTGCCCACGTACTTGACCACATCCTTCACCCGGACCTCCTCGGTAACTCCGGTTTCGCTCGTCATCGTGAAGTTCTCCATCGGGGCTCCCGCCACAGGGGCAGCTCTCAGCGCGCTTTCGAAAGCCGCCTTTTCTGCCGCCGGCGCTCCATAGGAGGGAGCGGCTGCATCCTTTGCCACTTCATCCTGAAATACTTCCGCTGCCTTCTGCCTGCCTGACGCCGTGAATATGTCTTCTTCCTGGATCAGGAAGGAGGTGTAGGGTGTGATGATGCCATATCTGGTGCTCAAACTCACGATGGTGTCGATCCACTCCTGCTTTTCCCCACGCAACCTGATCTGTGTTAGGTAATATCCTATGGCCCTGGTAGCCCAGAGGCGAGGAACGAAATTCTCGCCCCCCTCCTTCCGGAAGTAGCTGTCCGGATAGACGAAACTCTTTGGCTCGCCGTTGACGATTCCGGAGAGGGTGATCTTGGCCGGGCCGCCCTCTCTGTACCTTCCTACTAATATTAGCTGACTGCCAGCAAATAAGTCGGGAAGCTTCTCTGGGTAGAGCTGGTCCACCCTGATGTCTCCAAGATCAATCTGCACATTCGAGAGCACGGGCGTGCTCACTTTGCTGTAAAAGGCACTGACCACTTCGTCGATCTTCTGTCCAGGCCGAACGTATGCGCTCGTGCCGCCGTGGTCCAGGGAGAGCTGGTCCAGCAGGTCGGTGTCCACCTCGTCGCCCACTCCGAAGCTGAAGATGCGCACGCTCTTGGGAGCGGCATCCTGTACATTGCTGAGGATGGCTTGCGTATCCTGCACACCCTCCGTGGCCAGGCCGTCCGTGAGGAAAATCAGGGTCGTGGGACGATCTTTATCTGCCAGATCCAGAGCCTCAAGCAGGGCTCTGTTGATATCCGTCGATCCCATCGCCTCCAGCCGGGCTATGAAATCCTCGCCCTGGCCAGCCTGAGAGGCAGGCGCAAGCTCCGAGCGGAATGCCTTGGTCGTGGTGCTGAAGGATACTAAGCCAAAGCGGTCTTCGTCGTGCAAATGCTTTAGAATGTATCTGGCCGCCTGTTTGGCCTGCTCCAGCTTCTCCCCTTCCATGCTGCCTGATGTGTCCAGCACCAGGATCACATCTTTAGCCACAATCTCGCTCTCGTTGATCTGCACATTCGGCGCGGCCAGCAGCAGGAAGAAGCCGTCCTGGTCCTTCTCTTTATAGCTAAGCAGGTTCAGGCCGACCTTTTCAGGGCTGACGGTGTAGTACAGCTCAAAGTCCTTGTCCGGCAGGACTGATGACTCCTCCAGTCCCAGGACGGCATGGTAGTCGTCCCTCCGGTCCACTGAGACGTCGTGGCTGGGAGAGTAAACGGCCTTGAGTGCCTCATTCGACTCCACATCGGCCTTTATGACCAGCTCCTGCAGCGGCCTCGCGGAGAACTTTTCCGTGCTCAGCGGATAAACATAGTGCACCAGTCCCTTGTCCACAGGCAAGACCTGACTGTACTACAGCTCGATCCTCCGCTCGCCGCCGGAGGGAATTGGAAATATTGATGCGTTGAGCGCTCTTCTACCTACGTACTCCAGCAGCGCCGGATCCTTCATGCGCTGCACGATATCATTGTAGATGGCCCGGGCTTGGTCGGCCTCCAGGATCTCGCCCCGCACGGGCTTTCCGTCCACCCACATCACGAAGTCGCTTACAGCTGCGCCCTCGGGCAGAGGAAAGATGTAAGTTCCCTCCGCTTCCCAGGGATTATCGTTGATGAAGACCTGATCCACGCGGGTGGTGGCCACCTGGTCCTTGATATTGACGTCCACGTGATGGTACTTGATGGCCAATGCCTGATCCAGGCGCACGTCCACACCGGGAGGCGGATCGATGATTATTATTCCGTCTGCACACGCTGGGGCGATCAGCCCCTGGCACATCGCTATTAATATCAGCATTAATAGGATAATTGGTTTCACATCCCCACTCTCCATTCGTGGCTCCTGCCCCCAAGGCTGAGCCGTTTCCTTCATGGATAATGGTGATTTAAGTATAAAAAAAACTTCGTCGCCTCCCCGCGATGAGCTTACTCTTTTGCCCCTGATCCTTCATCATACCCTTGATCCAGATCTCCTTCCCCCGCGACCAAGAGGCCAACGAAGCCGCGTTTCTTGCGGTGGTGGAGCTATTTTCAGTTTATCAGCTTGATTCGCAATAAAGATCGAGCTGACGCAGACAGGACAGACTGCTGGGCATTTTTACACTGCCCGCCGCTTCTGTTCATAATCCTCTCTAATCGCCCTGGCCATCTCCTCGTCCGCCTCCACGATCAGAGCCCCTACGTAATCGCAGCGCTTGCAGTGGTATATCTTGCCGATGTAGCCTCCGGCCTCGTAATATAGATCAGCACTGCCGCAGACGGGGCAGACCTCCAGGATCTTCTCAGGTTTCATGATGTGGTATTATCGGCTCTTGTAAAGGTCTTATATCTTTGCTGTGATAAGATCTGAAGAGATGCCAATGACCAGACAGAGTTCGAAAGGAAAATGCAGCTTCTGTGGAGGAAGCTTCGCCAAGGCGGCCATGGCCAGGCATTTGAAGGCCTGCAACGCCAGGGCCGAAGGGAACGATGAGCTGGCCGCCAAGGGCAGCGCCAGAAGGACGATCTTCCATCTACAGGTGCAGGGCCTGTACCAACCGATGTACTGGATGCACATCGAGATCCCGGAGAACGCGACTCTGAAGGATCTGGACGACTTTCTGCGGGAGACTTGGTTGGAGTGCTGCGGCCATCTCAGCAGCTTCGAGATCGAAGGCCGCACATTCATCTCAGAAAAGATGGAGCCAGGCGACAGGAGCATGAGAATCGCCCTCGGAAAGGCCATCGCTCCGGGGACGAAGTTCGAGCACATCTACGACTTTGGAACCTCAACGGAGCTATCGCTTAAAGTGTTGTCTTCCCGGGAGGGCTTAGCGCGAGGCAAGAGCGTCATGGTCCTGGCCAGGAATGATCCACCCGATATCAGATGCCAGAGCTGCGGCAAACCAGCCACCGCGGTTTGCTGCCAGTGCATCTACGAGGGCACCGGTTGGGTCTGCGAGGAGTGTGCTGCAAAGCACGAGTGCGGAGAGGATATGCTCCTGCCCGTGGTCAACTCTCCCAGAGTCGGAATGTGCGGCTACACTGGCACGCCCTATGAGTAAGACCGCAGATGAGTTGTGGGCTAAAACAGTCTCATCAGCTCCTCGGCGATGATCCGATAGCCTGCCTCGTTGGGATGATCCAGGCCCGGCAGGATCAGCGAGCCCAGAGGCATTCCCTGGCGCACACGCTCCATCCACGCGCCATAGACATCAACAAATCCCACATCCATTTCTCCAGCCACTCGCTCGATTGCCTGATAGTAATCTAGGACTAGCTTGTCGTAGGGCGGCGTCTCCAGCGGTTGAGATGATAGTAATAAAATCTCCGATGCAGGGCCCGCCCGGATGCGCCGCACCATCTCGACCAGGTTTATCTCGAACTCCTCCCGCCCCAGGCCCAGGACGCTGTCATTGATCCCGAAGTTGATGGTGACCAGATCCGGCTCGTAGGAGAGCACCGCCCAGTCCAGCCGTGCCAGACCGTCTTGCGTCGTGTCTCCGGAGGCGCCGGAGTTGATCAGCTCGATTCTGGCATCAGGATACTTCTGCGCCAGCCTCTCCTTCCAGAAAGAGGGAAAGCCGCGCCGCACAGCGAAGCCGGCGGTGATGGAGTCTCCGAAGGCCACGATGGTCACATCGCAGCCGTTCTGGAGATCCGCCACCGTCCTTTCCACAAACCTCTTCTGTCCTTCGTCCATGCGAGGAGAATGTTTTAGCAGACTATTGGAGCTTTGCTCTTCTTTGCGGCCTTGATGGCCGCCTTCATCTCCCGGACCAGCTGCTCCAGCCGCTCGATCTCGCCCCTGGCGATCAGGTCAACGCAGGCTGAACCCACGATGACCGCATCCGCTCCGGCGCGGATGACCTCCGCCGCCTGCTCCGGCGTGGAGATGCCAAAGCCCACCGCCTTCGGCACACCGTCCGGCACGCGGGCGATGAGATCTCTGGTATCCTGAAGAATATCGCTCCTCGCGCCCGTCACGCCAGCTCGAGCCACGAGATAGAGAAATCCCGAGGTCTCCTTTTGAATCATCTCCAGCCGCGCCGGAGGGGTGTTGGGCGCTGCCAGAAAGACCAAGTCTACGCCGTGCCGCAGGCATGCCTCATGCAGCGGACCGGCCTCCTCTGGCGGCAGGTCGGGCACGATCATGCCGCTTATGCCAGAGCGGGCGCAGTCTGCCGCAAATTTGTCCAGGCCGCGAGCAAAGATCATGTTGTAGTAGCCCATGAAGACCTTGGGGATATCCACGTCCGCCTCGGAGGCGACAAGGAAGTAGACGTCTGTGTTCATGCCCGCAGCAATCGCTCTTTGCGCCGCCGCCTGGATGGTCGGCCCGTCGGCCACGGGATCGGAGTGGGGCAGCCCCAGCTCGATGATGTCCGCTCCGGCCCGCGCCAGCCGCTTCACCAGATCGGGCGTGGCCGCAGGGGACGGGTCTCCGGCACAGATGTAGACGATGAGCAGGGGTTTCGCCTGAAAGGCCTCAGAGAGTCTCATATTCCATCACCGTTGCCAGATCTTTGTCTCCCCGGCCGGAGATGTTTATGATGGCCAGCTCGCCTAGAGCTTCGGGCTCTTGCAGAGCATAGCCCACGGCGTGCGCCGACTCCAGAGCCGGAATTATGCCCTCCAGCCGGGAGAGCTGCCGGAAGCCCTGCAACGCGGTCTTGTCGTCCGCCATCTTGGGCAGGACGCGACCCGTTTCTTTCAAGAAAGCCAGCTCCGGGCCCACACCGGGATAATCCAGACCTGCAGCCAGAGAGTAGGACTCCAGGATCTGGCCGAAGGGGTCCTGCAGGATCTTGGTCAATGCGCCGTGCAGCACGCCGTCCGTGCCGCAGCCTAAAGATGCCCCGTTGTCCGCAGTCTTATCCGTTCTGCCCAGGCCCCGTCCCCCGGCCTCCACGGCGATGAGCCTGACGTTATCCTTCAGGAAGGGCGCGAAGATGCCCATGGCGTTGCTGCCGCCGCCCACGCAGGCGGCGATGCAGTCAGGCAGGCGGCCCTCCTCCTCCATGATCTGCTTATGGGCCTCCAGGCCGATCACACTCTGAAAGTCCCTGACCATGGACGGATAAGGGTGCGGCCCGGCGGCTGTTCCAAAAAGGTAGTACGTGTGCTCGAAACTCGCCGCCCAATCTCGAAAAGCCTCGTTGATGGCATCTTTCAGGGTGCGAGATCCGGAGCGGACGGGGATGACCTCGGCACCAAGAAGCTCCATGCGGTAGACATTCATCTTCTGGCGCTCGATATCCACCTCGCCCATGTAGACCTGGGTCTCAAAGCCCAAATTGGCCCCCACGATAGCCGTGGCCACACCGTGCTGTCCTGCGCCCGTCTCGGCGATCAGCCGGGTCTTGCCCATCTGCTTGGCCACCAAGGCCTGGCCCAGGGTGTTGTTGAGCTTGTGCGCTCCGCCATGCACCAGATCCTCTCGTTTCAGGTAGATTTTCCGTCCCAGCTCTTTGCTCAGGTTCTTGGCATGATACAGAGGCGTCGGCCTTCCCGCGAAGTTCTTCAGAAGACCTTCCAGGTTCGCCCTGAATTCTTTGCTCTTGCTGAGGCGCTCGTAGGCTTCGGTCACCTCCAGGATAGGCTGCATCAGGATCTCGGGCACAAAGCGCCCGCCGTACCTTCCGAACTTGGTCTTGTCTGCGTCACAGATTTGATAGCTCAAAGAATCACCGGCCTAATGTACGACTTAATACTATGATGTATAGAAAAGTACATCGAATTGATATTTAAGTCTTGTTGCTGGCCCTCGGCCTGGGTGTAGTCCCGAAACCTTGACTTTATATACTCATCAAAGGGGCATGGGATCAGATACATATTGGTGAACACGGCAATCTTCAAGTGCGAAGAAGTAACGAACAACGTAAGCCGGATGTGAAATCCTATGGAGGAAGGCATAGTTCAGTTCGAGGCAGAGATCCAGAGCTTGACGGATATCCGCTCCAGGGTGATCTGGCCCGACTCGGAAGGACCGTGGATTGAAGGCGGCCTTGAAGACCTGATGGTCCATTTCATCTATGCGAGCTGGACCGCTTATAATCTGGGATGCGCGATGTCCCTGGCGCTGTCCAGTCGGGAAGAGAGCCTCGGCCAGGCCGTTTCAGATATGATGACCAAGCTGATCTCCACCATGGGTGCCATCCAGCTGGCCGAGATTCGGCTCAATCGCCAGGCTCTAGACCAGCTGAGAAGGGATCGAATCGAGCCCTGAACCTTGGCCCATCAAAGGATATGATGAAAACGGAAAAGTAGCCCGGCCAGGATTCGAACCTAGGTAGGGAGGTCCAGAGCCTCCTGTGATTGACCGCTACACTACCGGGCTTTGCCCTTAACCTTGCAACAGGTGGTTATTAATCTATCGATCCGCTGCCCTTTCCGCTTCGGGGCAGCTGAGGAGCACCACCTTGCATCTTTTGCCCAGATCCTCTTTTTTCAATTCCAGGTTTTTCATGGGGCCTTGCACCTCTCGGCCTTTGAGGAATTCGTCCGCGGGCTCAAGCTCGAAGCTCAGAGCACGGGTCTGGTAGTGCATGGGCACAGCCACAGCCGGCTGCAGTTGTCTCATCACCTCATCCGCTCCTAGAGCGTTGATGGTGTATATTCCGCCCACGGGCAGGAAGAGCAGATCCACGGGGCCGATGGCACCGACCTGGGCCTGGCTCAGAGGATGGCCCAGATCCCCCAGGTGACAGACCCTTATTCCGTCCACAGTGAAGCAGAAGATGGTGTTTAGGCCCCGCAGCCGCCCGCCTTCCTCGTCATGGTAGGACGGCACACCCCAAAACTCCAGGCCCAAGGCAGTGTGCCGACCCGGTCCTTTGATCAGCCGCGGGTGGCCGCCTACGGCTTCTGCATTGTTGTGATCCTGGTGGTCGTGGCTTACTACTACGATGTCCGCCTCCACCTTTGGCAAGGGATAGCCGACCTCCGCCTCATGGAAGGGGTCCAGGAGCAGAGAGGGACCTCTTGCTCCCTTCAGAAAAAAGCAGGAATGTCCAAACCAGAAGCCATTCATAACGTCCAATAACGCCTCAGAGACTAAAAAATCCTGTCGATTGAAGCGTCTACCACGGCATGAATCACTCCCGGCGAGTACTTCTTGACCTTGATGCACTGCAGGATCTCCGCATTGCGGCCCAAGGCTGCGGCCGCGTCGATGACGTCTTTTGCAGCTGCAGCAGGATACTTCCAGGAGGGAACGGTCTGGTGGTAATGCAGCATTCCCCCCGGCCGCAAGGCCAGGATTGCCTTCTGCAGATATCTGTCCGTGACCTGGACCATGCCCATCACCACTCTATCCGCCACCCCCTGCGGCGTCTCTTTCATGCAATCGCCCAAAATGGGCTCCACGATCCTCTCCACATGGTTGAGGTGGATGTTCTGGCATAGATAATGGTAAGCGTTCGGGTTCAGCTCGATGGCCATGATCTTACGAGGCCGGGAATGAACGGCCATGGGCAGGGTGAAGTAGCCTATCCCGGCAAACATGTCCACCACGAATTCGTCCTTTCCCAAAAGGCTCATGCGCATGCGCTCTTTCAGGTTGCCTGCGGAGAACATCACCTTCCGGGCATCGAGCCGGAAGAGAACCCCATTCTCCCGGTGGACAGTCTCGGTCTTGATCCCGGCGATCGTCTCGCGCTTCGGCTCTCGAAGCTGGCCCTCGATGCCAAAGTCGCGCAAGACCGTCCGGCAGCGGGGATAAAAAGCAAGGAGAGCCTGGCCAATTAGGATTTGAAATGGTGCCAGGGCCGGGTGGATCTTTACTACTATTATATCTCCCAGGATGTACCAGCCGCGGGGAAGAAGAAGGATGGCCTCCGGGGGCAGTTCACCCTGCAGGGCCTCGGCAAGATTCGGTGTCCTCCGGTAGTATTCTGGCTCTTCCTGAGGGATGACCTCGCAGCCGGAGAGGGGCTCTATGACAGGGATTTCTACATAGCTTCCCTTCTCCCGAACCTTGCGGCTCCGGTCAAGAAGGCCGAAGGAGATGACTCTCTTTAAAGTAGCTTCTGCGTCCGCTCTCTTTGCCCTTACCGCCAGGCTAGCGTTTCTGGATGTAGCTCTGCTCAAAGCTGACGCCTTCCTGAGTCAGGTTGAACATCAGGACGAGAGTGTCGTTCTTGCGCGTGACGAAGTAGTCGTGGCCATGAACTTCAAGGCTGGTCTCGTATCCCTTTGGTGCGGCAAGGTTGAGGCTGATGGGAACTGTTGTCCAGTTGCCCTGTAAGTATATCCTCACGCTGGCATCACTGCTGGAGTTCATTCGCACCAGGGTATTATTCGCATGCGAGATGGTCACTGTGCCACCTCGCGCACTTATGCTCTGGTCTATGTTCTGTGGAAGCACCATCTCCATATCATTGGACATCCCCTGGCGATTGTTGATGTCCAGGCCGAGATAGCTATCATTGCTGGAGTTGGAGAGGTAGGCAGAATACTCGACCAGGATTGGAGTGCCAGGGGTCAAGAATATTATGGCGGCGGCCGCCAGCAGAATGGCTGCGATCAGCAGGGCAGCGGCCACAGGTCGCAATGTCATCTTTCTCTCTGGGGCGGGTGGCTTCACGGGCTCTTTTTGCGTGGAAGCAGCGTCCACCTTTGCCTTTGCAGGCTCTGGCAATGGCATCGCCACAACAGGCGACGCAGCAGGCTCCTTCATCTTTGCCAAGGTCTCCGGAGTATGCGGTGGATGAGGTCCAGGTTCTATCTCTGGAGCCGCATATTCCGGCTCAAGGCTCTCTGGCTCATCGTTCCCTTCCAGGGACGCAGGCATGGACTCAGGAGGCGCAGGCGTCTTTCTTCTGGTGGGCATCACCACCATTCCCTCCTCGAAGTTCAGGATCAGGTCGGTGTAGATGCCCATGGCGTCGACGAACTTCAAAGCGCGCGGAACCAGGTAGGAGACACCGGAGATCTTGACCTCTTCGAAGAACTCGGTGTTCTTCGTCAGCCGGTCCTTGAAGGCATAAACGGCTCCACTCTCCATCTTGGCATCTATCTCGCTGAGGCTTGGAAAGCGGTCCTCCTGCGCGGCCAGCTCTTTGGTGGCGACGACATAAGCCTCGAAGAAGACGCGGCTCATTCTGTTGAGCCTATTGGTGTAGCGCCTATCGAAGAGAAAGGAAAAGCTCTCTCCTTTGAGCTGCAAGCTCTCTTCGCGAGAGTGCCGCCAGGCAGAGAAAGAGACGTCCATCACAAGGACCATATCTCCAAACCAGATAAGTATTTTATGTTTGGTGCGCTAGAGTTTTGTGAGAAGACCTGTCCCACCGATCAAAGCAACGGCTTAGTGCACCGTTTGCGATCTCATATCAATCCAATATGACAGGTATCTTTAAATCTCGCCGGTTAAGAATAAGGAGCCGATGAAGCATTTGGGATTAGTGCCCATTCTTCTGCTATTGGGGGTGTGGATCGCCAGTGGGCCAGCGACGGCAGAACTGACCGCCAGACAGCAGGTGAATCCCTCTCAGGCGGCGGTTGGAGAGACGGTGATGGTGACCGTAATGCTGACCTACAACGGAGCCAATTCCACGCAGGCTGAGGTCACGCCCAACCCTCCTTCCGGCATAGTATTGGACTACTTTGGAGGTTTGAGCGCAGACCTCAGCCCAGGAGTGACCGAGCCCATAGGCTATCCCATCCGGGCAGAGCAGAGCGGAACATATTGGATCGCCTCTCAGATTACCTATTCCGAAGAAGGAACCTTGCGCAATCTGAGACTGGAAACGCCTTTCACGGCCATTGGCGAGGCAATGCCAGAACCCCAGCCACAGCTTATGCCCAGGGAACCAGCTATTAGCGGGGAGAATCCCGGCGGAGCGATCCCTGGCGATGTGAGTCCTGGCAAGGCAACTCCCAGTGGTGGGGGTAATTCCTCTTGAGCAAGGCTGCGGATCTCCTGCCAATGAACTAAAAACCAGGATATTAGCGCCAGGCAACATTTATATTTAAATCATCTCTGGAGAATAGAGCTTGCAGCATGAATCCTCTCTCTTCGATGGCCTCCTTTCCCCCTTCCTGTCGGTCCAGGAGGGTCAAGGCTTGCACAGGCTGGTAGCCCGCGGCAGCGATGCGCTCGATGGCTCTGAGGAGGGAGGCACCCGAGGTGACCACGTCCTCCACCACGGCAACTTTTGCGCCCTTTTCCAGCCTGGGCCCTTCCACAAAGCTCATGGTGCCATGCTTCTTGGGCTCCTTTCTCACGATCAGAGCCGACAGGTCCCTGCCCTGAATATGGCTCAAGACGGCTATGGACGATACAATGGGGTCAGCGCCCAGGGTGAGACCGCCTACGGCAAAGACCTCCGGACGTATCATCTCCAGCATCAGCTTGGCCGTGAGATAGGCTCCCTCCGGACTTAAAGTAACGCGCTTGCAGTCCAGGTAATAGTCGCTGGTCCTGCCTGAGGACAGGGTGACCTTTCTTATCTCCAGGGCCTTGCTCTCCAGCAATTCCAGGAGCCGCTCTCTCTCGTTCACTCCAGATCGCCTTCTTCCTGGAAGCCTTTCGCCCCAAGGTAATAACTCTTACTGCCCGGCCTGTCTCTTCTGAGCCGCCTTTATCTCCTGCAGCAGGCCTAGGTCGGTGCCATCCAGGAGGTACACGCGCGTGCGGTCCAAATCAGCCAGGGTGAGGAGGGGGCCTCGCGGCTCCTCGCAAGGCTCGTTCAGAGGCAGGCCACCACAGAGATCGTTGAAGGCAGGCGCGATGACCATCTCCGCCTCATGAGCAAAACCGTACTGCTTTTGCATAGCCTCGGGCAAAAGGGGGGCTCTGGCCCAGATGGGGCGGGTCAAGGAACAGCCCAGGGGGTCCTTCAGCCTCAGGGCAGGGTGCAGGTGCGCGGCTACCAGCAGATCAGCGCGCATGATCTCTTCATCCGGCCAGGTGTGGCCGTGAAAGTAGCCCACGCCATCCAGAACGAAGCCTGAGGAGGGACGCATCCTTACTCCCATGGGGGCCATATCCGCGAGGTTGCTGTCGTGATTTCCCGGGATGATATCCACCCTGACCTGTCCTGAAAGCTCGCTAAGAAAGTCAGGTACGTCTCTTTTTTCCTGCCAGCTCGTCCTGGGAACGTTGTGCTTCACGTCCCCCAAAAGCAAAAGCCGGTCCGGCTTCATCTTGGCGATATGGTCTTGCAGCCGCTCCAAGATCCTCTTGGTCTGGCTGGGAATGGAGACGCCGCAAAGCCACAGCTCATACTCCAGGCCCAGGTGAAGATCGGCAGCCACCAAGACTCGCTCTTGGCCCTCCACGAGGAGCAGGGGGGTGCCAAAGACGGGCGAGATCAATCTAAAAGCCTCTTCAGCTCCGAGATGAGCTGGGCTGGGTTGGTTGCCACGGCCAGGCAAGAGCACTCCACCATGAGGTTGACCTTTGACTTTTCAGCCTCGCCGGCGCGCCGAAAGTCTGTCCTTATCCCAATTATCCTTTTGCCTTGAGAGAAGAAGTATCCGACCTCCCAGGCGGTGCCGTCGTCCACCTGAGGGCCGTCCAGGATGGCCACCATGAGATCGCACTCGTTCATGGCCTTCAGGTTGGCCGAGAAGACCTGCTCCACTGAGCCGGAGGCGATCTCGTGGGGCCACAGGATTTTAACGTTATTTAAATCCTCCAAAAGCGCCTTGACACGGCCGCCCCAGGCAATTTCCGCTTCGGAAAAGAGCGGGCCGGAGAGATAGATCCTATGCTTCATGCTATCCTTGAGCTGCCGCCTCTTTCAGCCTGGTCTTCACGAACTCCCTCTCCAGGCTGGCCAGGAACCATCCCGCTTTCGGCCCCTGTCGGTCGCCCAGGAAGGCCAGGTAAATGGCCTGGAAGAACTTCTTGGAGTCGAGGTCAAGCTCCTTGGCCACGGCATAAACCTGGTCGTGAATCTCGGCTGCAGTCTTGTCGTCGATTCTCTCTGCCAGGATGCCCAGGGCCAGGCGCTCCTGGGGAGCGACGTTGTTCACCGCGGAGGGAAGGGTCTCCTGCACCTGGAACTTGACGTAAGCGGGCGCATACCTGTCCAGCCACTTCTCCACGTTGCGCGCCCGGCCCAGGATCTCCTCGCGCCGGGAGACGTCATAGCCGGATCTCTGCAGGGCTAGGAAGAGGTTCTCATCGTCGCCGTGAGCGATCTGCACCGCCGTGACCATGTGCCGGAAGGGTATCTCGAAGGGACCGCTCTTGCCGATGGAAGAGAGCTCCATGGCCCGAGCATCGCCCTTTCTCTGGTCGTACTCGTCCACCAGGCTGAGCAGCGGCAGCGCCGGATCGAACTCGATGTGCTTTTCCGGCTTGTTTCGTATGATCAAATAGCGCAAGACCTCCGGCGGCACGACGTCCAGCATCTCCTGAATGGTTACTACTATCCCCGTGGAGCTGTGCATGGCACCCACACCTTTGAGGTGAATCCACTCATAGACTATGGGGAAAGGAGCAGGATAGCCGTAGATCTCCTCACTGATTCTTTTTCCTGTGTCGTAAGAGCCTCCCGCCGTGGCGTGATCCTTGCCGAAGGGCTCGACGGTGACTTCGAAGAGGGGCCAGCGAGCCGGCCAGTCCACTCGCCAGACCAGCTTTCCGCCGCTGCGCATGGATACTGTGCCCCTGGCACCGCACTGGCATTCGTAGTCCACGGTCTCCTTTTCGATATCGAAGCCGGCAACCTTCGTGGTGTTCGTCCGGCCGCAGCACTGGCAGATGGCATCAAAGGGGCTCCAGCCTGCAGGCATGTCCCGGCCGGAGACCTCCTTGAGGATGCGTGCGATGTCATCGCGTCTCTGCAGAGCTATCTTGATGGCCTCGACATACCTTCCTTCCTTGTAGAGCACATCCGCCCGAAAGACCTCGGGTTTTATGCCCAGCCGCTCCATGCTCTTCAGGAATGGGTTCAGGAAGTGATCTGCGTAGCTGCCGCAGCATCCCGTGGGGCAGGGAATCTCTGAGAGGGGTTTGCCGATGTGCTCGCCAAAGCTCTCCGGCAGAAAAGGATAGAGTCGGCGCAGGCGATCGTAGGTATCGGCGATATAAATCAGACGGACCTCCACTCCCCGGTCCAGCAGCGCGCGAAAGACTGCTTCTGCGGTCATGACCTCGCGCATGTTTCCTATGTGGACCGGCCCGGAGGGCGTAATGCCCGTGGCTATGGTATGAGGGCCGCTGTTCTCCAGCTTTTGGGCGATGACGTCAGCCCAATGAATAGACATAACCCAGAATCGGGTAGGGAGACAAATATTAATCTTGCCCTGACCGGCGAATGGCTTTTTAAGCCGAAGATCGTTTGGGAATTTAGGATGAAAAAGACCGAGCGCCCTTCCGTTGACGATTACTTCATGGAGATAGCCTCGGTGGTAGCCAAGCGCTCCACCTGCCTGCATAACCAGGTGGGAGCCCTCTTCGTAAAGAATAAGCGAATTCTCACCACGGGCTACAACGGCGCGCCCTCTGGCCTCGACCACTGCGACGTCTCAGGCTGTGCTCGCGAGGGCGTGGCCAGCGGCACGCGCCACGAGCTCTGCCGGGCGGTACACGCGGAGCAGAACGCCATCATCCAGGCGGCGCTGCACGGCATCAGCATCGAGGGAGCCACCCTCTACTGCACTCATCAGCCATGCATCCTCTGCGCCAAGATGATGATCAACGCCCAGGTGAAGAAGGTGGTTTACCAGCAGAGCTATCCTGACGAGACGGCCCTCAAGTTCCTGGAGCAGGCGGGGATCGAGACTTCCAAGCTTAAGGAAAAGATTTTGTAAAGCTCCGCCCAAGATCAAAGCATGTTCGGACCCAAATCGCACCTTGCAGCTCGCAATGATCATCTCTTCCTGGAGGGCAGAGACTGCTTTTTTTTGGCGAGGCAGCTTGGCACGCCCCTTTACGTCACCTCGGAAAGCAGATTGCGTGAAAATATCCGCGCCTACCACCGGGCCTTTCCCGAGGCGGACAAGTACTTCGCCGTGAAGGCCAATGGCAACCTCACGGTTCTTCGCATCGCCGCCCAGGAGGGCATGGGGGCGGACGTCTTCTCCAGTGGTGAGATCGCTATCGCCCGGCTGGCGGGCATGCCCAGGGAGAGGATTCTCTACAACGGCAACTCCAAGAGCGAAAGAGACCACAGGATGGCCCTGGAGGCGGGCGTTCGGATGTCAGTGGACTCTCGCGAGGAGCTGGAGCACCTGGCCAAAACGGCCCAGGCGGCAGGCAAAGATGCGGAGATCCTTTTCCGGGTGAATCCTGATGTATCCCCCGGGACCCACCCCAAGATCGCCACGGGCCTTCGGACCTCCAAGTTCGGCATACCGGCGGAGCAGGTGTCAGAGACCTACAGCAGAGCCATGGATCTGGCAGGCATAAAGCCCGTGGGCCTGCACTGCCACATCGGCTCTCAAATTTTGGACATCTCGCCCTTCGTCGAGGCGACGAGGAAGATGATGGACATCGCCAAGGATGTGGTGAACGCCGGAGGGGCGATCAAGACGATCGACCTGGGTGGGGGCCTGGGCATCCAGTACCATCCCGATAATCCGGCACCCACGCCCGCGGATCTGGCGGAAGGCATCCTGCCGGTGTTTCAAGAACGCTGTCGTGAACTGGGCATAAAGCCGAAATTGATCCTGGAGCCGGGCCGGAGCATTGTGGCGGATACTACTATCATGCTCACGAGCGTTAACGTTGTCAAGAGGGCGCATGTCAACTTCGTGGCTGTGGACGCAGGCTTCAACGTCCTGGCGCGGCCCATGCTCTACGACTCCTATCACCACGTCATCGTCGCCAACAAGGCGGGAAAGGATGCAAAAGAGACCTACACTGTCGTCGGGCCGATCTGCGAGACGGGGGATATCCTGGCCAAGGAGAGGCGGTTGCCGCTGTTGGAGAGGGGCGATGTGCTTGCCGTTTTAGACGCCGGAGCCTACGGCTTTTCCATGGCCTCGCAGTACAACGGTCAGCCCCGGCCAGCGGAGGTTCTCGTCTTTGCAGGCGAGGCAGAGGTGACGCGCCGCTCAGAGGACACGAGTGCGCTGCTGGCGGGGCAAAATATTCCGGCAAGGCTCCTGCGGTAGAGGCGGCGATCCAATGGAAGATGTGGACTTGCGTAGATGCATCGAAACCGTGCAGAGCATCCTAGCACCCCTCAGTCAGGGCGAGTTCTCGGAGAAGCTCTACAAGGTTTCAGTTTATGTGGAATCCGTCGCGAAGAGCTGGAATGCCTGCCGCACTGATCTGGCGGACCTGAAGAAGAAAGATGCTGGCGATCCAGGGAAGATCAGCCAGGCGGTGCAGGCCAGGGTTAAGAGCTTCCAGGCCACCCTGAAGAACTCGCTGCGCTTTGCCCGCCTCAACCTTGACGCGGCGATGGTCCAAGCGCTGGAGCGCCTGGTCTGGCGTCCCAAGAGCGCCAGCAAGCAAGACGAGCAGAGGAAGGCAGAGGCGCTGCAGAAGGTCTTCGACGGCATGCCGGAGCCTGGAAAAGCAATGCTGCAGCATTACCGCGCCGCCTCCGATCCGCTGGACAAGTGGCTGGTGGCAGGGCCGTGGGGTCACGAGTACCTCAAAGACATCCTGCTTGATCTGAGCAAGGTGTATTTAGTAGAATTAAATGACTGCAATATAATTTCAGAAATACCTAGAAAATTAGAGATGCTTGACGCCAAATTAGGATTTGATTTATTCCCTAAAAACCGGAGTTAAGGTTCATAAAAATTAATTACTTTCGCTCCACGTGCCTCTTCTTTTTCTCCTCATAGTCCTCATCTAATTTATTTAAGCTCATTTATGGGATCATTTTTAGCCAATCTTTTGTATCTTATACATACTTTCTTTAATCCAAAAAATGATTTACTGTTATCATTTTACTTAGAAAAGTATTTATTCTTACACGTACTAGTTGCTGCCATGGCGGGAGTTCTGGAGCGTCTCAAGAGGCCTTGGCAGAAGAGGCCAAGGGCGGAGCATCGGGTGTTTCCCAGCTACGGGATCGACCTGAAGGCAATGGAGCTGGAGACGGCCAAAGAGATCCTCTGCGAGGTCTTCGGCGTGGTGCCTGGGGACGTGGAGGAGATGATCCGGCAGCGCCTGGCGGAGCAGGAAGCCCTCTAATTTTGCTTTTTTTGGAAGAATTCTCCTTTTTTAGCAAGTCTGAAATATTTGCGGCCCCAAGAGATCATCATGATACTCGGCATATCCGGCAGCCCGCGCAAGATGGCCACTGAGTACATTTTAGGCGAGGCCCTGAAGATGCTGGAGGAGAAGGGCTTCCAGACAGAGCAGTTCAGCGTTCGCGGCAAGAGCATCAGCCCCTGCAAACACTGCGACTTTTGCCTGAAAAACGCAAGATGCGTTATCAAGGACGACATGCACCAGCTCTACCCTCTCATCCAGGAGGCCCGAGGATTTGTCATCGCCACTCCCGTCTACAACGGCAGCATGAGTGCCCAGACCAAGATGGTAATAGACCGGACCAGGGCCTCCCTGGCTGCAGATCCCAAGGTGCTGCGCCAAAAGCCCGGCATGGCCATCGCCATAGGCGGCGACCGCATGGGCGGCCAGGAGCTGGCCCTCCAGCAGATCCATTCTTTCTACATACTTAACGGCATGATTCCGGTGAGCGGCGGCTTCTTCGGCGCCAACCTGGGCGTTACCATCTGGTCCAAGGATACCCTGGAGGATGCAAAAAAGGATGAAGAAGGATTGAGGAGCCTAGGAAAAACGGTGCGCAGGTTTGCTGAGGCGCTGCAGTGGCTGGAGAAGGTGGACAGCAAGGAAAAATAATTATCCTGACAAGGCGAAATTGGTGTCAATGGCGAAGGTTGGTGCAAAGAGGAAGATCGCCTGGGGCATTACCGGCAGTGGCGACCGCATTGTGGAGACAGTCGAGGTCATGACACAGCTGCAGAAAGCATACGATGACGTCTTGGATGTGCGGGTCTTCGTCTCCAAGGCGGGAGAGCAGGTCATCAAATACTACAAGCTCTTCAACACCCTGGAGAAGAACTTCGACAAGGTATGGGTGGAGATCAACGCCAACTCTCCCTTCCTGGCCGGCCAGCTGCAGGTCAGGCGCTATGAGTTCCTGCTGCTTGCTCCCACCACATCCAACACCGTGGCCAAAATAGCTCTTGGACTGGCGGACTCCCTGCTCTCCAACGCCGCCATCATGTCCCAGAAGGCTTTCGTCCCGACGTACATAATGCCCTGCGACTACAAGCCAGGGATCATCACCACCATCCTCCCCGACGGCAGCGAGATGAAGCTGCGCATAAGACGAGAAGATGCAGAGCACGTGGATAGGCTGCGCCAGATGGAGGACGTCTTCGTGATCGAGACACCGCAGGAGATTCCTGCAGTCTTCGAGAGGCACTTCTCTCGTGTCTAGTTTTGCTCTCGCTGATCCGTCCTGGATCCATTCTATCTTGTTCCATTCATAAATTTTCGGATGGGACCTCCCTCGAAAGGATTTAGTACTTATGAATCTATCGCCTCTTAACACGGGATTTGTGAAAAGTAATACTGGTGTTTCCATGAAGGACGTAGGTATACTTGTGCTCGGGCATGGTTCCAGCCTGCCTTACAACCGGGAGCTTGTGGAATTGCTGGCCCAGATGATCAGCAAGAGTCACTCCGGCCCCGTCAGAACCGCTTATCTCAATATGAATCAGCCCGACATCCCGGAGGGGCTGGGGAGCTTTGCAGGCACCAAGGTGAAGAAGATCGTGGCCCTGCCGCTCTTTCTTGCCCATGGCGTTCATACTCGGCAGGACATACCCAAAGAGCTGGGTGTGGATCTGCAGAGGCGCAGAGGCATGTTGAAGATTGGGGGCGAAGAGGTGGAGGTCATCTGTGCTGAGCCCCTGGGTGTGGACGAATGCATTGCAGCTCTGGCTTGCAGGCGCGCCGAAGAAGCCCTAAGGTAGCGGTGCTGGACACCATCCACGGTGCCTCAACCATAGCCTGCAAGATGGTCGAATCCGGCATAGAGGCCGAGGCCCTGGAGGTGTACCATCACGCGCCTAGCATAGCGAGCTTCGATCTGGTGGCGGCCCCTGTTCACCTTGAGCCGAATAATCCCGTCTTGGTCGAGGCCAGGCGGCTTGGGAAGAAGATCATCACTCACCATCAAGCTGTGGGCGAGCTGATGGGGCAGCGCTCAAATCACAGTATGGAAGTCTTTGAGGTCACGGGGACTCACAGCAAGACCTCGACGGCTCTGCTGCTCGCCAGAATGCTCTCCTGCCAAAAGAAAGTCGTATCCCACACCACCCGCGGCCTCGAGCTCTGGCGCAAAGGAGAAGCGACCCTGCTTCGCAAGGGCCTGAGCATCACTCCCGGAAATGTGATTCCTGCCATGGCAGAGGCCGAGGCCCAAAAGGCAGATGCCCTGATCTCTGAGATCTCCCTGGGGGGCACGGGACTGGCGGACTGGGGGATACTGACCAGCCTCTCCGGAGACTATCGCATTGCCGGAGGAACGAAGTGGGCGAGCACCGCCAAGCTGCAGATGGTTTCCCTGGCCAAGCCGGGGGCGAGGCTCGTAGCCAACAACGATGCCCGGCTCTCGCCGGATATCGCTTTTGGCGTTGGGGGCGTTCGGGCCGAGCCGGACAGAATGATCTTCGGAGAAGAGGAGCAGCCTCTGGCCTTGAGCGAGGACCTGGACTTTCCGGGCTATCAGACCGCCATCGCGGGATCGGCTGCTGCAGCGCACGCCGCCGGGATATCCCTGGAGGAGATCGCAGAAGCCCTGCAGGTCTTTAACGGCTTTTCCGGCCGCATGAAGCTCCATCGCCAAAATGGCCTCACCATCTTCGACAGCTCCAACTCCGGGCTCAAGGTCAGGGATGTGAGACTAGCCCTAGACCGGGCCCGCGGAAGCCGTCTGGGCGTTGTCGCGGGAGAGGAATCGGAAACGGTATGTGAGGGCATGGACATCCCTGCTCTGGTGGACCTTCTCAGGCAGCGCCGGGCAGAGATCGAGCTTCTGATTCTGGTGGGCGAGCGGCTTAGGCCCTGGACAGAAGAGCTAAAGGCCGTTACCGCTCAGGACCTGGTATCGGGCTTTGATCTGGCCCAGGCGGCGGCCGGCTCTGCAGGCCTGGAAAGGCTGCTCTTATGCGTGAAATGTTTCAGGTGATGGAATGGCTAGCGATGTGCAAAACTTGACAATAATTCATCCCAGGCCGAGCTCCATAGTGGCAGCTCTCTATACCCTGCGCGACCTGGGGGTAGAGGTGGTCATACTCCACGGCCCAAGCGGGTGCTGCTTCAAGCATGCCCGGCTCCTGGAGGAGGATGGGGTGCGGGTGCTGACTACCGCCCTGGACGAGGCAGGCTTCGTATTTGGAGGCCAGCAGTCCTTGACAAGACTCCTGAAGAGGGCCAAGGAGATGTTCGATCCCAAGCTCATGGCCGTCTCGGGAACTTGCAGCAGCATGATCATCGGCGAAGATCTGCATCAGGCTGTCTTGAACGCCGACCTGGGAATACCCGTCTTGGAGGTAGAGGTTCATGCCGGCTTCAGAGACAATACCAAAGGAGTGATCCTCACCCTGGAGGCGGCCAGGGATAAGGGCATCATCGATGAGGCAGAGTTCCTGAGGCAGAAGATTCTACTGGAGAAGGCCACCCTAGTGGAGAGGCTCTACGGAGCAGCCAGCAGTGAGTATTTGGCTCCAGAGCGGGGCGACCTCAAGTATGAGGCGGCGGCCAGGCTGCTGCAGCTCATCCGGGAAGGCAAGCGCGGCTTAAACATCCTCAACGCAAAAAAAGAAACCGCGTACATGTTCGCAGATATAACCGCGGCTGTTTTTGAAGTGGCCGGCAGTCAGGTGGACACTCTGGCCAACCTGGATGACCGGGTGGGCCTGCCTAAAGTAAGAAGAGACGCCAGCAACATCGCCCGCGACCTGCGACAGAAGGGCGTGGATTTCAAGCTCATCGGCGGGCTGGATGAATATCCCATTGCAGGAGAGGCCGTTTCCCGGTTGATCTTGAAGGCCGACTACGACTTTGCCGTGATCTCAGGAGTGCCCCATGCCTTGCCCATGTCGGCCTTGCAGGGCATGGAGATCTTCTCCATAACCAATGGCCCCCGCCAGGTCAGACCGCTGCGCGATCTGGGCCACCAGCATGTCACGGTAGAGCTGGACCTGCATCCCAAGACCATGGGCGTGACCTCCCTCATAGAATCGGAGTTCGGAGCCACGCTTCGGGCCTTGAATAGAAGCAAAGGCTAAATTTAGATGACTTTGGGCAGCTCCGTCAGCAGCGCGTAGATGACAAAGCCGATGGTTCCGATGATGCCTATGCCCGCCATGGAGACCTTGGCAATCATAGTGAACTCTTCTCGGCTGGGCTTGCGCGCCAGCTTCAGGACCCGGAGGTACTCTTCTATATTCGTGGAAGGCATGGAAACGCCCATATCTCCCACCATCTCATCCAGATCCAGCTTCTCCTTGAGATTGAGCTTCTCCTTCAGAAAGCTCTTCTTCTCGGTCTCGTTAGTTCCCTCTCTCATTCTCCAAGAGGAACGAATTAGAGAATAAAAAAGCTTTCGATCAGGGACTGCGCAATGCCGAAGCGGGCCATGCCCTTGGCCGCCCCGGGATCGGCCAGGGACTTCAACCTGGCAAGGATCTCATCACATCTCATGACCGGGATCTCAAAGCTGGCTTCTCCGCCTCCACGTCCAAGCGCATCATCGCCACGCGGACCCGTCCCTCCTCATCCAGTGGGTAGCGCTCAATATATCTGCGGGCCACCTCGCTCACGAACTCCGGCCGAAGGCCCGTAGGCAGCCTCTCCGTGTAGGGCAGCCAGGTGATCCTTGACCCAGTGCAAGCAGGCAAAAGAGACGGCAAGATCGAACTCCTCTCGAAAATTCAGCGCCGAGGCGTCGCCGACCTGAAAGGATAGGTTTGGAAAGTCCTCTTTGGGGTACTTGCTCCTCGCGAAGTCGATCATCTCCCTAGAGAGATCTATGCCCACCACTCTGCCTCCGGGCACGAGAGAAGCGAGGATTGCCGAGATCTTGCCGTTTCCGCACCCTATATCCATAATGCTCTCGTCTCCCTTGAGGTCTAGACTGGAGATCAGCCCTGTGGCCCAGGAGCATTGGGCAGATGAACTCCTCTCGTAGTCTGCCGGGTTCCACTTGTGCATTGTCCAGCAGTTTTCATCGAGAATATAAACTTTTAACCTCGTAGGATCGCAAAGGACGAAGCGGGAAGTCCCCGGCCTTCAGGCCGCGGGATGAAAGCGGAGTCCTTTGCCCTAATTACTTTCGCCCTGCACAGATCAACTATATATTTCATCATATCCTCTCTGCAATTAAGATGTGACTCCTCGTTGGCTGAAAGTGCTACCTGGATGATCGATCATTTCTCCTCAAGGGAGATCTTAGGAGTTCTCCGCGTGAGACTCGAATAGTAGGGAGGGAACACCCCGAACCTGTCCGATGAGATCTGAACCTCTGCATCGTGAATCTGATGTAAGTTTGGGCCAATGAAACGGAAACCGAAAATTCCCGCAAAACGCGCCCCGATGCCAGAGGGCTATGATGGCGTAAAAACGAAGAAGCAGCAGGAAAGCCCCGCCCTTTAGGGCGTGGGAGGAGTTCACCGCCCCGGTCAGAAAGATCTACAAGGCGGCACACCAATCTAGCTCGTTTCTTTTGGCTCTTCAATCTCCACCCGCGTTTCCCTCTTCTTGGGGAAGTTCTCTGCAAGTACGGGCACGGCTTCGACCAGGTGCTCTAGCAGCGAGTGCTTGGGGCCTTTCAGCCTCTCCACTTTGACACCCTGTTGATCTATTATTATCACCGCCACGGGCTTCATGCCCAGGCCGCCTCCACCTCCGCCGCCCGGAGTTTCCTGCCCCTTTCCCATGCCTGCTCCCGCGCCAAAGCCCATGCCCACGCTCACCAGGGGAACTATGGTCTTGCCCTCAACAGTGATGGGATCTCCCACTACGGTCCGGGCGGAGAGGGACTTCTGCATCTCGCCGGTTATGGTCTTCAGAATTTCCACAAGGCCTTCCATATTCTTTCACTTCCTTTAATAATGATCGCTGAAGGATGAAAAAGGTTTCTTTCAGGACTACACACTGCCTGGGCTCCAATAGACTTATCCTGCTGAAAGGCAGTAGATCGTTTTAATGCCAGAAACGCCCCCGGACAAAGATGAGGCAGTCCAATGGTTCAGGAAGGGCAATGAGCACCTCAATTTGGGTAGGCATTCGGAGGCCGTTGAGGCTTTCGACAGGGCAGTACAGATTAATCCGAAGAATGCGGAGGCCTGGAACCATCGGGGTTTGGCTCTGGCGAGCCAAAATCGCTTCGAAGAAGCCGCTAAATCCTTTGATAGAGCTTGCTCGACAGATCCATCGCATCCTGACGCGTGGTACAACAAGGGATTGGTGTTGTGCGCCTTAGAGCGATATGAGGCAGCGGTCAGGTCTTTTGAAAAGGCTCTGGAGATCAATCCTCAGAACGCCCACGCCTGGCACAACAAGGGGGTGGCCCTGGCGCGCCTTGGCCTGGATGCGGAAGCGAAGTTTGCCTTCTCCTGCGCGGGGTGGATTGGGCTGCATGGCGGAATCTGAAGTTCGAAAATCTTTAATAATCTCTCGCAGGCAATCGATTTATGTTGAGTGGCCGTCATCAGCAGATTGAACCGAGAATAAAGGAGGCGGAGGAGTGGGCGTCGATAGAAGAGAGACCCTGACGTCTCGTATCTCCGCCAGCGATGAGGAGTCTGTGCGAAAGGAGCTGGGAGTTCACGGCCAGCGCTGGGCCAGCATCTTCGACGGATACTTCTCCGATCCAGAGGCGGCCCGGCCCCTGGTGGAGGCCGTGGAAAGGGCGATCGAGGCCAGCCGCCCTGCCGTGGCGGCGGACCTGGACGGGGGCACGGGCTTCGTCCTGGAGGAGCTGCTCCGGCGCGGCCTGAAAGGAGTTCGCCTGGTGAACGTGGAGGTCTCATAAAAAAATCAATAAAGCAGGCTCGATAGATCCACGGCATCCTGATGTCTGGCACAACACGGGGTTGGTGTTGTGCGCCTTAGGGCGATAGTATCAAGAAAGGATGCGAGCATGATCTTCGTCATTGATGCGCCAAATCATCTTGTTCCGCTGGGTGCGCTCTCTTCAAAGCATCTGCCAGATCTCCTAATCTGATTGGCTTGCTTATGTAGTCATCCATCCCTGCTTTGAGGCATCGGCTTCTATCGCTCTCCAAAGCGTAGGCGGTCATGGCCACTATTCTGGGATTATAGTCTCCCGAGCATAGCTCTCGAATTTGCCTGGTACATTCCAGTCCATCCATACTCGGCATTTGAACGTCCATCAAGATAAGATCATAATCCTTGAACCGTAGGGCTTCCAGCACCTCCAGGCCGTTGGCGGCTGCATCCGGCTGATATCCCATCTTGAGGAGCATTTGCCGAGCCACTTTTTGGTTCACAGGATTGTCCTCGGCCACAAGTATCCTGAGGGGATATTTACTGGCGAGATCCTTATGCAAGGCCAGAGCTGGGCGATTTGAATCCCTCTTGGTGGAATTGAGCAGTCTCCATAGCGCATCATTTAAGCGAGAAGGCTTGACCGGTTTAAAAAAAACCTCTGTGATATCGATGCTCTTATCCCTGAATCCCAAGGGGGCAAGCAATAGTATCTGAAGATCGGTTCCGCCTGGCTCAAGGTGAATCCTCCTGGCTAGATCTCTCCCATCTAAGTCTGGCGCAGCCTGGTCGATGACGGCTAGATCGAACCAGTCTCCCCTGCGAATCGATTCTAGAGCCTCTTTCCCCGTGGAGAAAACGATGGGAATCATTCCCCATTGCGCAGCCTGTTTGGCCAGGATTTTGCGAAATGCTATATTGCTTTCCAAGATCATCAAGCGCTTCCCAGGCATATTATGCTGAATAAAACCGGTTGCAGGTATGTTTAACATATTCGTTTTTATGGTGAAGTAGAAGATACTGCCCTTGCCAACTTCCGATTCCACCCAAATTCTGCCCCCCATCAGCTCCACCAGTCTCTTGCTAATGGCCAGCCCCAGTCCCGTGCCTCCACATCTGCAGCTATTCGATGAGTTCACCTGGATAAAGGGCTGGAATAGGCTGGTTATGCGATCCGGGGGGATGCCTTGTCCCGTATCCCTAATGGCAAACCAGATCTCACAACCATTCTTAAATTCTGAAGATCTTGCCTGTACTAATACGCATCCTTCCTCAGTGAACTTGACTGCGTTGCCGATGATATTGACCATTATCTGCCGCAAGCGGCTATGATCTCCAAGGACAGTCTGGGGAAGGCTTTCATCTGTATCGCATATCAGCTCCAGGCCCTTCTCCAAAGCCTGAGACGCCAATATGTCTAGGGATTCTTCGATAACTTGGCGCACATCCACAGGCTGGCTTTCCAAGATCACCTTTTGTGTATTAATCTTGGAAAAATCGAGGATATCGCTTATCACAGATAGAAGAGCGTCGCCGCTTTTATGAATGGTCTCGATAAAATCTTCCTGTTCTGCAGTCAGGGACGTATTGAGCATCAACTCCGACATCCCAATCACGGCATTCAAAGGAGTCCGGATCTCATGGCTCATATTGGCCAAGAAATCCGACTTGGCGCGAGAGGCAGCACAGGCCTCCTCCTTGGCGATACGAAGTTCCTCTGCGGCCTTTTTGCGGTCAGTGATATCGATAACTGCTACTTGTATCGCCTCTTTCCCTCGGTACTCGGTTTGGGTGGAATAGACCTCCCACCAGGAGATTGAACCGTTCTTCCCAAGAACGCGCATCTCATAATTCGATGGAGAATCCTCTCCCTTCATCCCGCTTTTCAGGCGTTCCCATACCGTCTCCCTGTCGCTGGGATGTATTCTGGCTCGGATCTCCTCGGCGGACATATTCAATCCCTCATCCACGGAGCAACCGAGCATACTGGCTGTGGTCTTATTGATGAATACCGGACGCTCGTCCTGGAATATCGCCAGGCCTTGCAGGGAGTGATCCACCAGGATATGATAGGCCTCTTCGGCCCGCTTTCGCTGGAGCATCTCCATCTGAGACAGCTGGTAGAGTTGCGTGTTCTCCTTCAGCAAGAAGGTCTGACGTATCAGGATCAAACTTGCAATGCAGGCTGTGCCGCCCGCAATGGCAAAAAAGGGTACGGGCATTGGGTGGTTGAAGCTCCATACAAAGAGGATGAAGGAAGCGACAGCCCCTGCTAGAGGCAGATAAAAGGTCCAGCTGGATTCGTTATATCTACGGTCAGGCTGCGATAGCGGTCTCCAGGCGTTTGGCTCATTGCCCTGCAAAATTCCTGCCAGGCCGAAAAGGGTGAAGCTTGCCACGTATCCTGTGTCTATCAAGCCTCCTGATACAAAAGTCCCTTGCAGGCTCTGGATGGAGAAGGCAAGATCCAGGGCTATCGTCAATGCGACGCTGATGGCCAATAGCTTCAGGGATGATGGGATGGGATTGGGGATCTGATGAAATATCAACTGAACTATTGCAAAGAACAAGACCAGATCTCCAGCTGGATAGGCAATAGACAGAGCCAGAGTCAGATTGTCTGCTTGGGGGACCCCAATAGCAGGGCCGATCAGCAAGGTCCAGAAGATCAGAGCAGCGGCTATCATTACCACGACCATGTCGAGCACTCTTTTGATCCGATCTCCAGGCGCGCTGTTTGCTGAAGGCAAGAGCAGAATGCCAAGCGTTGCGAGGGGGTAGAATAACAGATATGGAATATCCGATGCAGAAGGAAACGGTATATCTCCTTGGATGATCTCCTGAACGCCCCAGATTATGTCGGCCAATGCATACGAGAACATGGCTGCAGCTATCAGGCTCCAGGCGACCTGAATATTTCCTGATTGCTTATTCGCCTTCAGTGCCGCATAGCTCAGGGCGCAGGCCGCGAGGACCGCAGCAAGGGGGCTGATGATGTCACTGGCAGCAACGCGCAGAGCAGCATAGTCTTTTGGCAAAAAGTCCAGAGCCAGATGGGATAACACCAAGATCAATGCCAGCAATCCAGCTAGGTGCAATGGAATGGTTTGTCTTTGCGCTCTCGAGGCGTCGTCCTCGGTCTCAAGCGAAGCCATCTCTTCCATTTTCCGGCCTGTATCTCAGCAACTAAGCAAATTCTTTGGTATATATACTCTTTCATGTCAATCAAATTCAGCGCTTATCGTCGGAATTGAGATCTATATGATGAAAAAATATTATTATCCTTTTTGTACAAAAACATTGGAATGTCCCTTGATCTGCCTTGACCGGGCCAAGGTCTCCGGGGAACTTTAAGGATGTTTCAATCACCATTACCAGATTGCACTAAAAGGATGTGTAGGCTCAGGAAGATTCTGGTATAATCTCATTGGAGATGCACTGTCAGCTACTGCGGCCTAACGGCTTCTGCTGAGACTACCCTTTTGTTATCATCCCCACCAGCCGCGTCGCCTCCACCAGCCCGTACCCTCCCCGCTTCGCCTCCTCCTCGTCGAACCTCTCCACATCATCCGGATCAATCCCCTTGCCCATGATGGCAAAGGGCACGGGATCGCGGCTGTGCGTCTTGATGGATATCGGCGTGGCGTGGTCGGGCATGAGCAGCACCCGCCAGTCATCGCCGCTGCGGCGCAGGCCCTGGATCATCGGGCCGACGACTCTCTGGTCGAAGATCTCGATGGCCCGGATCTTCTGCTCCAGGTCTCCCTCGTGGGCCGCCTCATCCGGGGCCTCGATGTGCAAGTAGACGAAGTCCAGGCGCTTCAAGGCTCGCAGGGCCGCCTGCACCTTTCCTTCGTAATTGGTGTCGATGGTGCCCGTGGCGCCGGGAACATCGATGACCTGCAGGCCGGCGTAGGTTCCGATCCCTTTCAGCAGGTCCACGGCGGAGATCATGGCTCCGGAGAGGCCGTACTTCTCCTGGAAGGTAGGCATGACGGGCCTGGTCCCCTGGCCCCACAGCCAGATCATGCTGGCAGGCCGCTTGCCTTCCACTGCGCGCTTCAGGTTTACTGGATGCGATGCCAAGATAGGCTGTGCCTTCTCCATCAGCTCTATGAGCAGCTTCGCATCTAGGCCGCGGGGCAGGTAGCCATGAATGGGCCGGTCGGTGATGTCATGCGGCGGGGTGCAGATCGCCTTGGCTCCCGCCTTCAGGACCAGAAGGTTGCGGTAGCTCACTCCTGCGTATAGCCTTTGAGCGGGCATCAGGGGCTTAAGAGCGCTGATCAGCTCGCGGCCCTCCTGGCGGCTGATGTGGCCTGCGCTGTAGTCCTTCATGATGCCGTCTTCCACGGTGACAAAGTTGCATCGGAAGGCGATGTCGTCTCCAGCGAGCAGCACGCCCATGGC
>JAPKYD010000043.1 GCA_026394475.1 Methanothrix sp. | reverse complement strand
AAACAAAAACCCTACAACACCCACAACCCTAATAACACCCGCCCCCCCACTCACGAGCAGGCAAGCGGGCATGCGGGCGGGGGGATCTCGGCAATCCCGCTGTTTCGAAATGTAACAAGGCAATCAATCTAATGCCGGTCGAAGGGGGCCGAAAGCATAGTGCGAGGCGCACTGTCATCCTTACGAAGAAGGGGTAAAAGCTGCAATGCAGGAAGGGACGAGACGACTAATCTCAGGCCGCAGCCTTTATCCCTTCCAGAAATTTGGATATTCAAGGAATATAAAGACGTGGTACAGCACAGATGAGCTGTGAGGACGAAGCTGGAACCTGGCGAGGTTCTGGCCATTGGCTCCATCGCTGCAAAGCCGCATCCCTGCCGCCCCCTCACGAGCGGGCCCGCGAGCATGCGGACGGGGCTCCCGGGCCTTCCTGTGCCACCGAAGTGCAGGCTGCCAGGCGACACCGCCACCCAAGCATCCTGCGATCCTGCACATCGCGGATGCACCGCGCTGCGGGAGCGCGAGCTATATCTCTCTTTTCCTTCGAGCCACCGAAAGGATTTTTGCTAGATATGTATAACCGTTATCAAAAGAATGAATAAGCCTGAAGTGGTCCGGCAATGAAGCCCTATCTTAATGGCATGTTAATGCCCGGAAGTTCGCAAAGATAGAGCCGGCAGGAAGACGGCAAATGCCTGAGCACAGATAAGGTCAAGATCTAGGGAACATCTGAACAGTTGGATAAGCTTGATTTGGTAATTATATATGTCTGCAGCTGATCTGTTTCAGGCAGTCGAGGGGGAGACGAAGAACTACAAAGTCAAACAGCGGCGGCGCACCCCGCGGCAAGCTGCGGGGTATTACGTTTTAAAATAAATGCTCCAGATTTTCAGGAATTATATGAAATGAAGGTATGAAATGAACATATTATCCCAACATACAACTCAAACACTCGAACCAACGCTTACAACGTGGATACTCGTTATTTCTGGATTTTTGATCTATATTCCTGTGATATACGGACAAATCTTGCTGCTGGTGCGTCCCCAGAGCCAGGCAACAAAGGACTTTATGATTGGCAAAGGAGAAAACTGGCGCGACAGAACACACTTTCGCAGTTCTTATGGTTTCGCCTGGGCAGATCTGATATTCTTCCTGCCACTATTGATAGCTGGGAGTATTGGTGTAATACTGGGTCAAGTCTGGGGCTATGCATTATGGGCGGCAGCAGCCGCCATTGCAGTAGATTCAAATATTGTTCTATGGTTTTCAGAAAGGGAGTATGTTTACCCTATTTGGGGGCCTCTGGCTTACTACACCTTCTTTTGGGGTTTCTTCGTTTACTGGGGTCTAGTTGCTATTGTGTATGCTGTGTTGCGGCTGGCTGGTGTGACGTTTTGATGAAAGATAGAATATCAGCAACTATACATTGACTGCCTGATCTCAAGATTGATAATAATGAAACGGCGGCGGCGCACCCGCGCTGCGCCGCCGCCTGAAAAAGACGCTGGAAGAGCCTGAGCCCATCCTCGGTGACCTGAAGCCCAAAGGCCTGATCACCCGCATGCTCTTCAGGATTTGCCGCTGTGGACCTCCAAGGGAATGGATCTTGCTGAGCATGTTCTATGACATTTTCTTAGATATCCAATAGAATGTCATAGAATTATCTCATGAACAGGCTGTTTCTTGCCTGGCCTTGACGATATCGAAAATTACAGGTAAATTGACATTCATAAGAGCATTTGAAGATCTCATTTCTGGAACCGGTATCTTCCACTCAATTGTATGAACGGGGCCGCGGCCAGGGGCATGGCGCTCCAGGCCGGGATGAAAAAGGAGAGCCCGATGCATACCAGGGATAGAACCACGATGATGGCGTTCTTCTCCTTGCTCCGGGCTAAAGTCAAAGGATCAAGCTCTTGATGCAGGAGTTGGGGATGGGAGGTGATGTACGACCACTCGCCGTAAAATACCAGTCCCAGCAGGAGCATGTTGACTTCAAAAGGCAGGATGCCCATCTGATGGTCTCCGTAATCTCCAGCCAGGTTGGTGGTGAATGGTACCAGGGCTATGAACATGAAGCCCAGAATGTTGTTCCAGATGAGTCTTCCGTCCGCCCTTTTGATGTGCCGAAAATGCTTTTGATGGGCATACCAGAGGGAGCCCAAGGTGAAGAACGCCAGCGCGTAGACCAGGAATTGAGGAATGAGCCCGATGAGATGCTGGAGAAGAGCCTGGTCGGCTTCGTTTCCGGGTATGCTCTCCGGCACATCGATTCCCAGAACCAGCAGGGTCATGGCGAAGGCGAAGATTCCATCGGCTAAAGCCTCGAGGCGGCCGGTCCCCAGTTCGTTCTCCTCTGTGCGTATCATTGTCCTCAAATTTTAATCATCACCAGCAGCATCTTAAACCTTTGCGGCGCTCTAAGAGCATGAGGCTGGTTAGCAGGCATGATCATCATCTCTCCTTCCTTCAGGCGGTGAGCCTGGCCGGATACGGTCACCTCGGCAACACCATCCGCGATATAAACCAGGGCGTCGAAGGGCGCAGTGTGCTCGCTTAGTCCCTGGCCTTCGTCAAAGGCAAACAGGGTGACGGTTCCTGTGCTCTTGCGGATGATCTCCCGGCTCACCACCGAGCCTTGCTGGTAGCTCACCAGGTCCTTCAATCCTTGTACTGATGCTGGGCTTATGTTATCCATTTCTGTCCCTCTATTTTCTGCTTTGCTGGCTCAAGTTCGTGTCTGTATTCTAGACCTACAGGCATTCAATTCAAGCTTTCCATGAGATAGCTGATCTAGTCCTCATGAACTCCTGCGAACACCAGGGCAAGGGGAAAGTGGATTAAGTCGTATGCAGCATCTATTCTGGAAGAGAATGGACAAAGGCAGAGGTGGGCTCATTGGTTGAAAAGAGCGATGCTATGAGGCAGCATGAGAAATGGATGGAAGAGACGATGAAGCGCAAGCCCAAACACATGAAGGACGGCTTGCCCATTCAGCCCTGGCACGGCCTCGCCTTTCTGGCAGCGCTATTTGTGTTGCTGATAGTAATCGGGTATCTAATCCATGGCTGAACCTTGGTGGGGATATCGCCGGAAGATCAACTGTGGTTGAATCAGCAATCGAATCCGCGGAGGGTGGCTGGTATGAGTCTCTCCGGAGAAGAACTCACCATAAATTAGTTATAAAATGCGGCATAGATTAGCAAGGGGGAATTCATATGCCAAAGATGGCGGTAATCTATGCCAGCGGTCTGGGAAGGACCAAGAAGATGGCAGAGGCCATCGCGAACGGAGCCATGACCATTGAGGGCGTTGAAGTTTTGTTGAAAGACGCCTACGATGCCAAGCCCGAAGATGTGAAAGATGCCGCAGCCATCGTTCTGGGAGGCTCGACCTACAACTACAAGCTGATCAGAGCCATGGATCCTTTCCTGAAGGAGCTGGCAAAGCTCGATCTGAAAGGAAGGGTAGGAGTGGCCTTCGGCTCTTACGGATGGAGCGGAGAGGGCGTGCCCACCCTCATTGCCCGGATGAAGTCCTTCGGCATGAAGGTGATCGAGCCCGGAACCACAGCGGTTCAGGTTCCCAGCAAGGAAGACATCGAAAGGTGCTTCCATATGGGGAGAGCGGTAGCTCAGGGTTTGGTGAATTAGGACCGAAGGACGTTCTCATAAGATTCAATCCCCGTGGGATGATATTCCGGCAGGGATGGATTGTTTTTTTGATTTTGTTTGGGACATTTCTTTATAGCTTAAAAAGGAGAAAGAGAATTACCATGTTCAGGAGGAATCGCTTGCTATGTCCAAAGACATTCCGGAAAAGGGTGCCATAATTCAAAGGGACAAGGAGACTTTCGCCATAGCTCCGCATATAGCCGGGGGCATAATCGATCCTGCGGGCTTGCGAAAGATAGCAGATGTGGCGGAGAAGTACAATGCCAAGGTTCTCAAGATCACCTCGGCTCAGAGGATAGCCATCGTAGGAATCGATCCCAAGGACATCGACAGCGCCTGGAAGGATCTGGGCATGAAGCCGGGCGCGGCCATCGGCCTGTGCGTGCGCAGCGTCAAGATCTGTCCCGGCACCACCTTCTGCAAGCGCGGCCAGCAGGATTCCGTGGGTGTGGGCCTGAAGCTGGATGAGATCTACCACGGCATGCCGCTTCCCTGGAAGTTCAAGATGGGCGTCTCTGGATGCGCCAACTCCTGCGCCGAGCCTGCAGTCAAAGATATCGGCCTGATGGGAACCTCCAAGGGATGGAGGCTTCTGGTAGGCGGCAGCAGTGGTGTCAAGCCCCGGCTGGGCCAGATGCTGGCGGAGAACCTTTCCGATGAGGAGGCTCTGAGGCTCATCGATCGGATCGTCAACTACTACAAGGATCATGCCAAGAAACAGCGTCTTGGCGAGTTTATCGACGAGATAGGCTTCGAGAGGTTCAAGCAGGAGGTGCTGTAGAACCTCTCGTTTTATGGCCCAAGCGTCCAAAGCTCCATCTGGCCTTTTCCGTAAAGATCCTGCGCTACCTGTTGGAGCCCTTCTCCCTTCACCTCAGCGCCGTAGTCGGGCAGGATGGCGACGCGTTTGTCCGAATATCGGCTCTGCAGATCCTGGATGTAGGAGGTCTGAGAGGCCATCTTGTTCTGGCAGAATTGGCAGTCGCATTCTCTCATCACGTGGTTGATGATAAGAGAGGCCACGTGCACCCCATGGGACTCTACAGTCTCGATCAAGCGTCGGCTTTCCTCAACTGCCGCCTTCTCGGGTATGGTCACCACGGTGATGCTGGCCGTCTTCGGATCGATGAGGGCATTGCGCATGGTCTCGGCCTTGATCCGCATGGTTCTGATCTCCTTGAGGATGGCGTCTCCGAAACCGGATTCAAGCAGATTCAGCACTCCTATCCATTTGCTCCTCATGCCCAGCACTCTGGTAACAAAGCCAGTGGTGATGGAAGGAAGCTGCAGCAGGGGCAAAACCATGGCCGTGGGAGCGGAATCTATGACTACAAAATCGTACTGCTTCTCAACAAAGATGTCGTTTAGCTTATCCATGAAGATCAGCTCTGAGACGCCGGGCATGTTCCCGAAGTCCTCTGGCTTCACCTCTACCTCGAAGAGGCCGAAGAGGGCAGTGAGGATGTTTTTGTATCTGCGGAAGAAGCCTCTGGCCTCCTCTGCCAGGTCAGGTTCGTAGGCATAGAGATGATCACTGATGCTCTTCGGCTGGCTTCCGATATCTATATCGAAAATGTCCGAAAGGGAATGGGCTGGATCCATGGAGAAGGCCAGGGTCTCCTTGCCCTGGGCCGAGGTCCAGATGCCTGTGGCTGCAGAGCAGACGCTCTTTCCCACGCCCCCCTTCCCTGCCACATAGATGAGTCTCATGGCCCGTAACTGATCCAAGGGGGGATTTAACTGTTTGTGCCCTATCTCCCCATAGCTGAGGACTTTTGGATCTTGCCGAGACAAAAAGTTTTTCTACTTTCAGGACATTTTAATAGATTTAATTATAAATTGGGGGCGAAAGGTTGAGGACAGCAATGATATTGATATCCCTGCTAATCCTATGGGCATCCGCCGCTTGTAGTGCCATCAGCGGGGAGTCGGTAAGCTTGGACATCCTAGGGAGCGAAACGAACAATACCACGATCGATTCACCCTACGGTGCGCCGGTTGAGGTGGATATCATCGGGAGCACGGCAAACAATATCCGCATCGGATATCCTGAAGAGGAAGTCGACAATACCTGCTGCGATTACTGCGGCCAAGAAAAATGCTATGCTACTCCATGGGACGATTTCAGGAGGCCTCTCTGCTACCCCTGGAGTTCCTACATTCCCACCAGGTATGACAGGTCATTCTACTCCCAAAATGAGGACAACTCCTCCGCAACACCCATTGTTATCAACTTGGGCATGGGGATGGCGATTCCTTAGGGAGAAGATGCTTCGAGTTAAGGGAAGATAAATTACAGAATATATTTTTTAATCTTATTATCTCTTTTGTTTTCTTTATTCTCTCTTTCAGATGCCTCACTGAGATATGATGCATCAAAAATTCTATCCAATTTCGGGCCGAAAGATTTTTCTACTTTTAGTATATATAAAAGTTATGTTAAATATGAAATTAGCCGGAGGGGAAATTAGTTGAGGGTAGCAATGATCTTGGCTTTGGTGCTGATGGTATCGGCATCCACTGCCTATGCTTTGAGTGGTGCAGGATCGGTGGTTGTGGACATTGTCGGGAGCAGTGCCGATAACACAAATATCGTCACCTCGGGGTTGGCGCCAGTGGAGCTGGAACTTATTGGGAGCGTGGCGAATAATACCATGATAGGTCCTCTTCCAGACTGTCCTGTGGTCTGTCCTGATTGCTGCTGTCCTGAGGCAAGATGCGAATGCACAGAGCAAAGCAGCGCTTCGGAGGGCAGGCACACGGGCGTCGACGCCTGGTACGGCACTTTCTGGTACGGCAATATCAATATGCCAAGATGGCCTCATCTTTGAGGCTGCAGAATGGGGAATGGCGGAAGGATGTTCTTCGATCCCTGAAAGGGGCAGGGCGATTTAGGATGGAACAAAAGAGATAGATAAGGCCCTGGGAGAGGAAACGCTCTGATGGGATCAGACCCTGAGCCGCCTTTTTGGAGGTGGGTTTGTTCTACTGTATATTAATAATTAGTATGTAATACTCATAGTATTTAGCTCTTTCGACGCTGGTGGGTCGTGTACTTGCTTGACTGAATAATTTATATATAACCTCTCTAATTCATACTTAGGGATTAGTTATGGGGGCAAATCTAGATTTATCGAAATTCTGGTGCTGGCAAAAGGATTGTTCCGACTACGGAAAAAAAGGTGC
>JAPKYD010000044.1 GCA_026394475.1 Methanothrix sp. | reverse complement strand
AGGATAGACGGCAATTGGGTCGTATAAATGGTTTTGTCTGCTCGGGCGAGCAGGCTTTGCATGTAAAGTCCCTAAAAAGAGGGACTTTATTTGCAGACATCAGACTTTATTTGCAAGAAGTCCGTATTGATCCCATTCTCGTACATCTCATGGATTACCACTGTTAGGTTGTACGCAATAATTTTAGCCAGTAGTTCGTTTACCTGCGCCGTTGGATTCTTGGATTTCAATGTCTCCCCAAACTTGCGTTTGATGGCAGCGTTCGTAGCCTCGATGTTGCTCCTCTTGTGGTAGTGCTCCATGAAATCATCGCGGTTAAGCTGGAAGTAGTGGTACATTTTGCTCCAGAGAGTTGATCCTCTGGACTTTCCAGTTGCGTTTTTTCTGAATGGAATATATGCCTTCCCGCCAGCATTTGCTACCAATTGAAGATTGAGGCGCGATGAATAAGCCATATCAGCAGAGACTTCATCAATGGTGAAGCCCTCGGAGGTCTTCTTAATCAGCGGGCCGAATTGCGGAGAGTCATTGCTATTCTCACCATATTGGGATCGCGAAAAACAGAAAGCGTCAAAGTGATTGAAGAGTTACATCAATAATTGAGACGGACACCCGATTATTGAGAAGAATGATAAGCAACAGAACGACTAATAAGAAATGGATTCAGTCAATATGTTGTATCCTTCTTCTTAAACTCCTCAATTCTTTATCGATGACACAGAATACGGTGCCTTCTAGACTTCCCTGTTGTATTTGATCTCTACTTGTTCCAGCGGTTACTCTTGAGATGTGTGGATCTCGACACTGGAATGTTACCTTGTCGCCCTTGAGACCGTCTCCTTTACCGAAAAGCGTGGTGGGCATTAATTAGCTTCTCCGACTAATCCCTCGGATTCCAATTCTGTCACAATCGAAACAACTTCTTCCAAGTCTAACCTTAAAGTCGTCGCAATGTCGTGGTAATACAGTTTGTCAGATCCATCAAGTAAACCCATAATTTCTTGCTTGGCTTGTGCTCTCGTTATGGTCCTCAATACCACGATATCATCAGAGATCGAATGCGACCTGCTCACCACCACACCTATATCACTAATCATGTCTCCCAACCTATTTACTTCTGCCGATAATTTAGAAACTAACTCTTTGAGTTTGCTGATCTCTTCGTCCCTCTTGAGGTCAGCAACAGACGACGAAAACTGTTGTTGCTCTGGTTGAGGCATAAACTCTGCAAAACCATACGTTGTATAGACAAGTGGTAGTGAAGCCATTGCCTACACGCCTCCAATTTTATGTATTATCGAAGATATCTTCTCGTCTAGATTTGAAATAAAATCTAATACACTCTCTATGTTATTCCCATTCCTAAATATGGTTTCGACATAATACGCATTGTCTCCAGTCGGAACCTTTTGTGAAATACTAATATCAAACCATTTTTTATCCATCTGGGTTCCATTTTTGGGTATTATGCGAATTGAGCCTCCTGCTGATTCCGCGCCCATTATATCGTCAAACACTCCATATTGGTTGCCTGAGAACTTCTTTATTGCATCTATTGGATTAACATTTAAGACCACTGCCGACCCAGATAGTTCAATATAATTAATATCATCGGGGAGGTTTAGTTTGAAGTCTGATCGGGATAAGTCGACAATATCCTTAACTGAGGCCACAATATTATCGATGTCAGTGCCATCACATGCTATAATCTTCTTTGGCTCATTCAATTCAATGAAGCACGGCGGCTTAGTAGTGGCGGTTGCCTTTATAGCAGCAGCTTGACCGCTAATATAAATCCTAGCTCCGCTTTGTAGTGGTTGAGGAGGCACTAATATCGCATAGTCTCTTGCCTTAAGTGAGTTCAATATCTCCGGATAGGTGAAGGGATAATAGAGCGTATTAAATACGAACGCGACACGATATTTTTGGGGTACAATCTTCATAACCAACCGTCTCACCTATGGCCAAACGCTTTCTTGTGTGCCACACCTTTAGCATCTTATCTAATATTATCATCCTATAAAGACTTTAGGTGCAAGATTCATACTTTACGTGCAGAACGGACTTCGCGTGCAAAGCCGCCGGACGCACCAATGATGGTCGATGGAGATGACACTCTGAAGGCCGATGAATAATAATATTTAATAGCAATGAGCTAACGTATTCTTGATAGGTTCAATGTCCAAAGAGGATGAGAGGGAGAGCCAGGTAGGAAAGAAGATCGATGATCTTCTGACTGATGAGGAACGCAGGAAGCTATTGGCCAATCTCCATCGCGTTCTGGTATGGGTGGGAGTGAAGGAGCCTGAGGAGTGCGAGATCGACCGGAAAGCTCTGATCTTTGAGATGGAGAAGTTCCATCAGACAGAGAAGGATCTTCCGCCCGAACTTCACGCCGAGAAGAGCAAGATCGAGCTGCATCATCTCATCTGGAGGCTCATAAACGAGAAGGAGATCTCAGAGCGCTCCTGGATCTCAAGGATCTTCTGAAAAGGAAGGAGCATACCGATGAGACGCGAAACTTGATCCAGCAAAAGGTGGGCGAGGCAAAAAGATGGAACGAATTTCTTGATAAGGTGAAGAAGCAAGAAAGCTAGCGGGATTCATCTTTGCCTTTCGTCTTTCCTCAGCCACTCGTCCATATCCTTCGCCGCCGTCTTCCCGGCCCCCATGGCGCTGATCACTGTGGCTCCGCCTGTCGTGATGTCCCCACCGGCCCAGACTCTCTCCATGGCGGTCCGGCCGCAGTCATCCACGACCAGAGTGCCCCACTTTGTTGTTTTCAGCTCCGGCGTGCTGCTGGCGATCAAGGGATTGGGCATAGTGCCTACAGCGATGATGACCGTGTCCACATCGACGATGCGCTCCGAGCCCTTCTTGACCTTCGGGCTGCGCCGACCGCTGGCATCGGGCTCACCCAGTTCCATATCCACGACCTCCATGGCTTTGACCATGCCGTGCTCATCGCCGATAAATCGTGTTGGGTTGGTCAGGAAGTCGAAGATGATATCCTCCTCCACCGCATTCTCCGCCTCTTCTCGCCGGGCAGGCATCTCCTCCCTGGAGCGGCGATAGACCACGTGCACCTCGTCTGCACCTAAACGCAGCGCGCAGCGCGCGGCGTCCATAGCCACGTTGCCTCCGCCCACTACAGCCACCTTCTTTCCCTTTCTTATGGGTGTGTCGTACTCCGGGAATCTGTAAGCCTTCATGAGGTTGACCCTGGTCAGGTATTCGTTGGCGGAGTAGATTCCCCCTAAGTTCTCGCCAGGGACGTTGAGGAAGCGGGGCGCGCCAGCCCCAATTCCCAGGAAGACCGCGTCATAGCCGTCTTGCAGAAGTTCTTTCACGTCCACCTGCCTTCCCACGACTGCGTCCAGCTTCAGCTCCACACCCAGGGATCGAACGTAATCGACCTCTGCCTTGACGATGCTCTTGGGAAGTCGAAACTCCGGAATGCCGTAGACCAGAACACCTCCCGCATCGTGTAGGGCCTCGAAGATAGTGACCCGGTGGCCCATTCTGGCCAGATCGGCTGCGCAGGTGAGGCCTGCTGGCCCCGATCCGACGATGGCTACGTGCTTGCCCGTGGAAGGGGCGATCTCGCACCTGGGACACGTCTCCTGCTTTAGCTCCCAGTCAGCCACATAGCGCTCCAATCGGCCTATGGATACCTGACCGCCCTTTCCTTTTTTCCCTAAGACGCAGCGGCTCTCGCACTGCACCTCCTGGGGACAGACCCGACCGCAGACTCCGGGCAGGCTGTTCTTTTGCTTCAGGGCCAACACCGCTTCGGGCATATCCTGATCTCGCAGGGCGCAAATGAACGCCGGAATCTCTACTCCCACAGGGCATCCCTCTACGCACTTCGGCTTCTTGCACTGAATGCATCTGCCGGCCTCTTCCTCTGCTTGCCCTTGATTGTAGCCCAGAGCAACCTCCTGGAAGTTGTATTTCCTCTCTTTAGAGTTTTGCTTGGGCATCTCTACTCGGTTCAGATTGATCTTTGAAGACATTTCATCCCACTTCGTGGCGGCGATGGCCTTGTGCTGCTGGCTCCTTGCTAAGTGTTGATATGATTATATTCTTTTGGTTAGGTGGCGTTTTGGCATTCCATCATTGTCCAAAACCTTGTTATATCTAGCACGAAGATGCCCATTCGAGGTATCCAATGGAGAAGGTTCACACCACCTGCATCTACTGCGGCTGTGGTTGCGGCCTCTTACTGCACGTAGAGGACGGCAGGGTGGTGGGTGCATCTCCCTCGCCATTGCATCCCATGTCTTTGGGCAGGCTCTGCATCAAAGGCTGGCTGGCAGGCGAGTTTGTGGATCATCCCGATAGGCTCAGATATCCCCTTATTCGAAGAGGCGATCGGCTTTCACGGGTCACCTGGGAGGAGGCGCTATCGCTGACGGCGGCAAGCCTTAGGGCGATCGCCCAGGAGTTGGGGCCCAATTCTCTGGGCGTCCTCACTTCGGCCAAGGGTACTAACGAGGAGAACTACCTACTCATGAAGCTGGCCCGCGCCGGGCTCAAGACCAACAATGTGGACCACGTGGCCAGACTCTGCCATGCCCCCACAGTGGCCGGCCTGAGCTACGCTTTCGGCAGCGGGGCCATGACCAATCCCATCGCCAGCTTGGCCCAGGCCACGGCCATCCTGGTGGTGGGGTCGAACACCACCGAGCAGCATCCTCTGGTGGCCTCTTACATCCTGGAGGCCAGGGGCAAGGGTGCGAGGCTGGTGGTGGCTGATCCGCGAAAAACGCAGCTTGCAGGCCTGGCTGATCTGCGCCTGGCTCCCCGGCCCGGCACAGATATCGCCTGGATAAATGCCCTCTTGAATGTCATAATCCAGGAGAACCTGATCGATCAGGAGTTCATAGATGCCAGGACGGAAGGCTTTGACGCGGTGCGCCAGACGGTCTTGGGCTCTACCCCCGAAGCGGCAGAGAGAATTTCAGGAATACCTGCTCATGATCTGGCAGAAGCTGCCCGCATCTTCGGATCTGCTGAGCGGGCCGCTGTTGTTTATGCCGCTGGCATAACTCAGCACACCACCGGCACCGACAATGTCCAGGCGTTGGCCAATCTGGTGCTGGCGACGGGCAACATCGGCCGGGAAGGCACCGGGCTTTATCCCTTGCGCGAGCATCAGAACGTGCAGGGAGCCTGCGACATGGGCGCTCTGCCCGACCTTTATTGCGGATATCAGAAGGTGGCACAAGCTCGCCAGAAGTTCGAGCAGGCCTGGCAGACAAAGCTTCCCGATGAACCCGGCTTGACCGCCCTGGAGATGCTGGCTTTGGCTGAGGATGGCCGCCTGAAAGGTCTTTTCATCGTTGGCGAAAATCCCATGATGAGCTATCCCGATAGTTCCCAAATCAAGAAGGCGCTGGAGGCCCTGGAGTTTCTTGTGGTCTGCGATATCTTCCCCACCGAGACCTCAGAGCTGGCAGATGTTGTTCTGCCGGCAGCCTCCTTTGCGGAGAAGGAGGGAACCTTCACCTCCACGGAGCGCCGCATCCAGCGCATCCGGCGGGCCGTGAAAGCTCCGGGCGAGGCCAGGGCAGAGTGGGAGATCATCAGCGATCTTCTCCATAGAATGGGAGTGCCGGCAGATTACGCCTCGGCCGCAGAGATCATGGAGGAGATTGCCTCCCTTACTCCTCAGTACGGTGGAGTCCATTACGATCGTCTGGGAGCTTGCGGCCTGCAGTGGCCCTGCCCCTCTCGGGACCACCCAGGGACAGGCATATTGCACGCCGAGAAATTTTCCATTGGCCGCGCCAGGTTCAGGGCCGTGGAGCACCGCGAGCCCGTCGAGGCCGCCGATGACGAGTATCCTTTGATTCTCACCACAGGCCGGAGCCTTTATCACTCTCATACCGGCACCATGACCCGCAGGACTTCCTTGCTCGACAGGGAGGTGCCGCTTCCCGCTGTGGAGATCAATCCGGAGGATGCCAGGCTGCTTGGAATACGGAACGGCCAGCCGGTTATGGTGGAGACCAGGCGAGGCAGCATCAGCCTGGAAGCCCGGGTAACAGAGGACACGCCCAAGGGCAGCATCTTCGTTCCCTTCCACTTCAGCGAGGCTCCGGCCAATGTGCTCACGTCTCAGGCACTCGATCCAGTGTCCAAGATACCGGAGTTCAAGGTCTCTGCCGCCAGGATCAGGAGGAGCTAGAAGTGATGGCCTTTCTTCCCCAAGAGCGCCTGGTTCCCCTGCTCACCTTGCTAAGCGATCGCATGGAGGTGGTAGCTCCCATCCTGGTCGAAGGAGTTCCCGTCTTCGCCTCCTGGAGCGGCCAGCCCCTGGCCCTGAAGGATAATCCCCTGATGCCGCCTCAGGAGTTCTTCTTGCCCCAGAGGGAGGTGCTCTTCCGGTATATTCAGGACTGCGGCAGCTACAGCTTCGAGGAGGCTGCAGGCAAAGCGCGGCTGATCTTTGGCATCCGGCCCTGCGACCTGCGGGCCTTAGCTGTGCTGGACAGGATCTTCGGGTCAGATCCCATGGACCAATCCTATTTCGATAAAAGGCGGTCGACAGTTCTTGTCGCCCTGAACTGCAACGAGCCTGGCGAGAACTGCTTTTGCGATCATCTTGGCTTTGGCCCAACGTGCAGCGAAGCCGTTGACCTGCAGCTCACGGAGATAGACAAAGGCTACTTGGTTGAGAGCGGCTCGCCTGCAGGCATCCTGATCCTGAAGGAGCACCCGGAGTTCTTCCTTGAGACCTCGCAGTCGCATCTCTTGGAGAAATGCGAGATGCTAGGGCAGGCAAGAGAGGCGATGAATTCTTGCATAGCCCGATCCTTGCCTGGGATAAAAGAGGCCATAAAGAAGGCCGATTGGAACGCTCTGGGGCGAACGTGCCTGAACTGCGGCAGCTGCACCTTTGTCTGCCCCGTCTGCCACTGCTTCACCATCCAGGACTTGGGCGTTCCGGACGGAGAGCGCATGCGCTGCCGGGATACCTGCCTTCTCTCAGGCTTCTCCCGCATGGCTGGAGGCGCAAATCCGAGGATCAGCCAGGGAGATCGGATGCAGAACTGGTACCTGGACAAGTTCGAGTACATACCCCAGAGGACAGGTCTGCTGGGCTGCGTGGGCTGCGGCCGCTGCAGCCGGGTCTGTCTGGCGGAGATGGACAGATGGTCTCTGGAGGTCAAGAGATGAGCGAGTACATTCCCCGGCTGGCCGAGATCGTGGACATCGATATCGAGTCGCCCAACACCTACCTTATATCTCTAAAGCTGCTTGACAATGAAAATTTCAGCTACAAGCCCGGTCAATTCGTCATGGTCTCCGTCTTTGGCTTAGGCGAGTGCCCCATCTCCATCACATCTTCACCCACCAGAAAGACCCTGCAGCTCTGCATAAGACGGGCGGGAAAGATCACCAACGGCATCGTGGACTGTCGGGTGGGAGATGTGCTGGGCATAAGAGGTCCCTATGGAAATGGCTTTCCTCTGGAGAGGATGAAAAAGAATATCATAATCGCCGGAGGCGGCTCGGGCTTTGCTACGCTGCGCTCCCTGGTCAACTACATCGTCGATCGGCGCGGCGCCTTTGGTGATGTGGCGGTGGCCTACGGTGCCCGGACGCGTCAGGACCTCTATTTCATGCAGGAGTACAAAAGCTGGCAGCAGGCTGGAATCGATGTGGGCATCACAGTCGATATCGGCGACGAAAGCTGGAAAGGAGACGTGGGGCTCGTCACCGCTCTCATCGACAAGTTCCGGCTGTCGGCCGGCTCTGCGGCCATCTGCGGCCCGCCGGTCATGATCAATGCCGTGGCCAAAAAGCTGATGGACAAGGGGTTCGATCACTCCGACATCTATGTCTCCATGGAGCGGCATATGAAATGCGGCGTGGGCAAGTGCGAGCACTGCATGATCGGACCCTATCACGCCTGTCAGGATGGGCCTGTCTTCAGCTACGACAAGGTCAAATCCGTGCTCTGAATGCATATTTCATCCCTTTCACCTTCTTTGCAGCTCGCAGGCCTTGCAGAGCTCTTTGACGCTGGGCTCGCCGCACTCCTGGCACACGCCAAGGTCGATCTGGGCCCATTTACCCCTGGCCATCTCCGCTATTTTTCCGAAGCCCTGCATCGTGGATTGCTTTGTTCCAGGAAAGAGGCTCTCCAGGCGGTTCATCATCTCCCTCACATCCGCACGGAGCGAAAGATGGGCATAAGGGCACTCCCTCGACTCTGCAAAAACTCCATTCACCATCCCGTAGAGGGCGACCTCCTTCTCAGGAATGCACTGCAGCGGCTTTACTCTGGGAACCAGGCCCGGCTGCTCTCTTCTGGGGCGAAAGCGCAACAGCCGCTCGATGTCTCCCTTCAGGTAGTTCATCATGACCGACTGGGCCTCATCATCCAGGTTGTGGCCTGTGGCCACCTTGCTCATGCCCAGCCGTTTGGCCGTGCGGTTCAGGGCGTTCTTGCGAAAGACCCCGCAGAAGGTGCAGGGAGCTACATCTTTGCCCTGCACCATCTCGTCCAGATCGATGCCAAACTCCTCCCGGAAGGAGACGATCTTCTGCTCGATCCCCAGGCGCCCGGCGATCTCCTTGGCGACCTTTAAGGTGTCGTCCCTGTACCCGGCAATGCCCTCATCCACGGTGACTGCCACCAGCTCCACATCCCTTCCTTCCAGGATCTTTTGAAGGCAAAACAGCAGGGCAGTGCTGTCCTTGCCACCACTCACGGCCACAGCGATGCGATCGCCCTCTTTGACCATATCGTTCTTTCGGACGGTGTCCTCAACCCGCCGCTCGAAGTCCTCAAGGAAATGGCTTTGGCAGAGGTGCGAGCGCGAAAAGACGATGGCCTGCTCACTGCACTTGGAGCATATCATGC
>JAPKYD010000028.1 GCA_026394475.1 Methanothrix sp. | reverse complement strand
CCTATATCGGCTGTCTGGCAGGGGCCATCATGAAGGAAGAGTATCTGGAGATCATAAAAAAAGTAGGCTTCCAAGAGGTCAAGGTTGTGGCCGAGTCCAGCTTTCCCATTGAGTCGCTGATCTGCGAGAAAGCCGGTTCGTCAATCATTGATATGCCGAAGATATCGGCAGAGCAGCAGAGGGATGTCTCGGATTCGATCTTGAGCATCAAAGTCAGCGCTGTCAAGCCGAATTAGCGAGATGAAGAGGTAGCGTGCCCTCTGTTTTTTGGAGGCGAACTGAGGCTGGCCCGGGTGAGCCGGCCAAGGAAATTTTTATCTCGCAGGAGTGGAGAGGACGGAGCGGGAAGACCCCGGTCTTTAGGCCGGGGATGAAAGAGGAGTCCTCCCCTTTCTACCAAAAACGTTAAATCTATTAAAGGTATTACATATTTAATAACATGTACCGCACTTTAAAGATAAAGCTCGATAAGTCTAATGAACTCATCCAGACAGCAAAGCTTTGGAATGCTGCCTGTAAGGATGTCATAGACTACGGCTTTGCGGCACACGATTACAACAAGACCAGACTCAACAAAGCCACATACAAAGACCTCAGAGACAAGTATCCTACGTTGCCTTCTGCTCTTCATCAAACCGCGCGGGATCAAGCAAGTGACATGCTCAAGAGGCTCAAGTTTGAGAAGAAGCCTTTCAAACATCCACTTGGTGCAGTCAGATTCGATATTAGAACCATGAAAGTGTTCTTGGAATCTGGATACTGCAAGCTCACAACGGCTTTTGGAAGACTACGATACGACTTCCAGCTACCAGAATACTATCAGAAGTATGCTACCTGGAAAATCATGAATGCTCAACTCAAGATAGCCAAGAACGCTTGCTACCTCAATGTTCAAGTAGAACAACCTGATCCAGAACCAATTACAGGAGATAAGAGGATCGGAGTAGATCTTGGAATCAATAATATGGCCGTATGTAGCGATAACACATTCTGGGAATCTGGTCCTGTCAAAGCGGTCAAAGGCAAATATCAATATTTGAGATCAAAACTTCAGTCCATAGGCACTCGGTCAGCTAAAAGAAAGCTCTGTGAGCTTTCAGGTCGAGAGAGACGGTTTCAGAGGGACGTGAACCATAACATAGCTAACTGGATAGTATCAAAACCGTATGACGTAATCGCTCTGGAAGATCTGACCAACATCAGGAATGGCAAAAAGAATAAGAAACTTGGAAAGTGGAGCTTCGCAGAACTGAGAAGCATCATAGAATACAAAGCGGCTGCTATCGGAAAGAAAGTGGTTGCCATAGATCCAAGATATACTTCTCGCACTTGTTCCAGATGTGGTTTTCAGAAGAAGGAAAACCGTAATGGTGGAACCTTCAAATGTAAGAGTTGCGGCTTCCAGATCGACGCTGATTTGAATGCATCCAGAAACATCGCTACCTTCAGCAGGTCTGATCGTAGCAGGCTGCCTGTCAACCAGCCAATCGTAGCGGGCTAATCACTAGCTACAAGCCACGGACTTTAGGCCGTGGTAGTTGACCCTTTTAAATAATTGAGAGATCCGGGTATAATGGATTATGAGTATGATGGAAGCGCGCGCTATTTCTTCTTTCGATGGATCTCTCTCATCATCTCCCGGTGCAGCGAAGCCATCACATCGCCCATCATGCCGATGAGAAATAGCTGGAAGCCCACGATTATCAGTATAGCCGTCAGGATGGTGAGGGGAATGTGCTCGATCCTCCCGTTTAGCCAATCTCTCAGCACGTAGAGCCCGATGAGAAAACCGACTGCTCCGAAGACCGAGCCGATCAGACCGAAGAAGAACATGGGGTTCTCGGTCTTGGCCATACGGAAGATGGTGAGCACTATCTTCAGGCCATCCCGGAAGGGATTGAGCTTGGTCCTGGTGCCAGCGGCGCGGGGCATGTAGGTAACGGGCACCTCGATGATGCGCAGACCCTTCTTCACGCTCTCGACGGTCATCTCCGACTCGATCTCAAAGCCGGGCGTGGATAGATCCAGCAGCCGTATTCCTTCCGTGGTGAAGGCACGGTAGCCGGAGAGGATGTCGTTGAGCTGAATCCCGTAGATCAAGACGAAGAAACGGTTGATGATCTTGTTGCCGAACATGTTCAGCCGCTTCAGGGCTCCTCCCTGGAGGCGATCGAACCTGTTGCCCACCACGTGGTCCGCCTCGCCCTTCAACATCGGGTCCAAGAGCCTTGCGGCCTCGGCTGGAAGGTATGTCCCGTCCCCGTCGATGAGAAGAATGTATTTCTCCTCTATGGCATCGAAGACCTCCTTCAATGCCTGGCCTTTGCCCGATCCCGACTGAAGGATAACGCGCGCGCCGGCCGCCTGGGCCTTGGTCACGGTCGCGTCAGTGCTGTGGCCGTCCACCACCAGGATCTTCTCGAAGCCCAGGGCTAGGAATTCATTGATCACGGATTCGATGGACTCCTCTTCATTGAGGGTTGGTATGAGAACGCAGACATCTTGGCGGCTCAAGTGGGCATCAGCTCTGATGATGATTGTGATGAATAATGGGATGGGGCGCGTTAAATAGCTTCCTTTCCCAGAAAGTTCTACCCGTCTTTCCAAGGGCAAGACTCATGTCTTCATGGCCTTATGAATGATCTGCGTATATTGCTCCTCCAGCTCCAGCATGTTGCCCCCGGCGGTCTCGATGTACAACCTCAGAAGCGGCTCAGTGTTGCTGGGACGAATCAGGATGCTGTAGCTTTCAGTGGTGATCTTCAGGCCGTCGGCGGTGTCCGGCTCCAGGCTGGCGAGCGCGTCTTTTAGCCGGAGCATGACTTTGCTCGGGTCCTCGCTGAGGCGGATGCTCTTTTGCAGGTAAGGATAGTCCGGTATCTGGTCTGCCAGATCGGAGAGCCTATCGCCTCTGGAGATGATCTCTCCCAGGGCCAGGCTCATGGCGAAGGGGTCGTCAGAGTACTGGAACTCCGGCAGGAAGAAATGGCCGCTGCGCTCCACTCCCAGGACGGCGCCGGAGTTCTTCACTCTATTGGCTACAAACACATCTCCCACCTTCTCTCGTTGCACTTTTATGCCGTCTTTATCCAGCTCGCGCTCCAGGATCATAGAGCAATCGAAGCCGGAGATGACGAGGCTGCCGGGCCTATATCTTCGTCGGGCGATGATTATGGCCACCTTCTCCGGAGGAATCACCCTGCCCCGGTCATCAATGACTATGCCCCTGTCCGCGTCAGGATCAAAGCCCACCCCGAAGTCGGCTCTCTTCTCCAGAACGACTTTTGCGGCAGGCCGCAGAGACTCTTCGCTCGGCGCCGGGCCGCGGCCGGAGAAGCTGCCGTCCATGTTGCCGTTCATCACCACGGCATCGAATCCCAGCCTCTGGTAGAAGGAGCCCATGGCGCAGGCCGAGCCGTTGCCCATGTCCAGAATAATTTTGAGCGAATGCTGCAAGTGCAGCTTTCCTGCGACATACTGCCGATACCTCTCGATGGCATCCTCGGCAAGATGATCGGCAACCCGGCCTGCTCCAGAGAGAAAGCCGCCCTCGCGGTAGAACTTCATGATGCTCGTCTCCTGGTAGAGCAGGCCATAGCCATCGCCGGTCCTGAACCGCACGCCGTTATACTCGGGAGGATTGTGAGAAGCGGAGATGTAGGCGGCTGCCTTGAGCCTGTCCGCCCGGGTGACATAGCTCAAAATGGAGATGGGAATGACGCCGTAGCTTTGCACCTCGCAGCCTGTGGCCAGAACCCCCTCCAAGAAGGCCTTCTGCAGGGAAGGCCCGCTGATGCGCGTATCCCTGCCTAGGGAGACACTGCCGCCTCCGGCATAGGATCCGAAGGATTCACCAACTCGCCTAGCCAGATCTTCCGTAAGATCGGTGCCGTAGATACCTCTAACATCATAAGCCCTGAATACAGTCACGAGGTTCTGGTTGACGCGAGCATTTAAATTATTTTCTACGAGGGATGGAGCCCTGCAGCTTATCCTTTGAAGGTCTTCATTCCTGCTTGGCTAATACGATCTCCATCGATGAAACATTTACACTTTTGCCCTCCTCGCTGGGGATGACCTCTGTGCCGATGGTTATGCCTTTGACGAGCAGGTTGGGCATGAACCTGTTCCTGGTGATCTCCGCCGCGTCCACGGCACGGGAGATGGAGCGCCCCCTGGCCTTCAGAGTTACGCTGGAGAATTTGTTGAACTGGGTCATCACTGCGAGCACATAGTTCATGACTGGCTTGTCACCGACGAAAATCACACCATTGTCTTCCATACTGTCACCCCTTCCTCTTACTTTTCTTTGGCAGGTTATTAATCCTTTCTCTCCAGCGTCTGTGCAAAGGCGAAGTTGGGTTTGACGGCATCTATTTTTATGCGCAGCCTCTCGCCAAGCTTTGCTTTGCGCACGATGATCGCGAAGCCTTCCACCATGGCCACACCGTCTCCGGATCGTCCCAGGGACTCGATCTGGACCTCGATGATGTCTCCTTTTCGCACCGGACCGGAGAGGAGCTTCTTGGCCACGATGTAGGTCTCTGCGCTCTCCTTTCGGGAGGCAGCGGGCGCGTGAGCCTGGACTGATGCGAACTCTCTCTTCACCTCGGCCAGAAAGCCAGGAAACATGTCTCCCTGGAAGACCTTGACCACGAAGTTGCCACGCGGTTTGAGCAGCTGCTTCGCCGCGCGCAGCGCAGAGCGCGCCAGGTCGACGGACACGGCATGGTCCATATCCCAGGCGCCCGACAGGTTGGGCGCAGCATCGCAGATCACGACATCTGCGGCTCCTCCAATTGCTTCCTTGACCAGATCGAGGGTTTCCTCCTGGGTTATGTCTGCCCGGAAGGTCATCACTCCGGGAATGGGCTCGATCTCCTCCAGATCCACGCCCACGATCTTGCCGCTACCAAGCTTTTGGGCCACCTGCAGCCATCCTCCAGGCGCAGCCCCCAGATCCACCACCGAGTCGCCCCTCTTGATGATATGAAACTTCTCGTTTATCTGCAGCAGCTTATAGGCGGAGCGGGCTCTATAGCCCTCTTCCTTTGCCAGCCGGTAGTAGTAATCTCTCTGATCTCGGGCCATTGTGTTTAATAAAATCGCAGAAGGATATAAGAGTATTAG
>JAPKYD010000106.1 GCA_026394475.1 Methanothrix sp. | reverse complement strand
GCGTAGAGCTGGAGTTTGCTGGCTGGCCCGGCATCTCTAAAATGCTCTTCGTCAAGCCGCTGGCCTTGGCCTGGAAGCCAGACAGGTTCACGGACGCGACTGTCTCTGCGCTCTCCGAGATGGTAGTTGCTTTTTCTGGTGTGGCATTGATCCCTGCGGCATTGAGCTTCATAGTCTGAGTCACTGAGCTTTTCAGGCTGTAGGTGCTCAAATTATCAGCCGATTTGATCGCCAGAGTCTTAAGATCTCCCACACTCTCTTTAGTCCCACTTGGTGCTTTTTCCATGCAGCCGGATATGGCCACCGCTATGAGCACCAGAACCAGCAGTAATCTCTTCATCTCATCATCTCCATATAATTTTTGGGACGATTGACCTGACATCGTCCACTCCCCTCCTTTTTGCGAATGGAGGATTCTGGCTTAAATCCTTTCCGATTTGGCATGAGACCAAATCGTTCGGATAAGTGTTCTTAGTCCCGCTTGGCAGGCTTGAACGTCTCTCCAGTGATCATCTCGAAGAGCTTGATGTAGATCCTGCTGGTCTCGTCCACCAATTCAGGGGGCAATGCCGGTATGGGGGGCTCCTCTCGGCCTGCGTCCCTGGCATCGTAGAGCCGATCCTTGTAGCCCGTCTGGCGGTAGTACTGGCGCACATACTCCTTGCTCAGGTCTACGAACTCCCCTTCCTCGTAGCGGGCCTTGTCCCAGAAGCGGTCCTCGTCTGCAGTTCCGTACACATCCACCACCATGACCTGCCGGTCGTCATCAAAGGCCAGCTCCTTCTTGCCGTCCACGTGGATGAGACCGCGAGAGGCAACGCTCCTTCCTAGGTCCTCATCGATCTTGAGCACCACCTCCCTGGCCTCTTCGTACTCCTTTGGCGTAAGCCCGGAGATCTGCAGGGCCTCTGGTTTTTTCAGCAGCCGGTCGGTCTTCTCCAGCTTAGTGGAGACTTCCAGGAAAGGCTCAGGCAGCGGCTCGCCAAAGAGCACCTTGTGGCCGGAGGCAAAGCCCAGAGCTTCAGCAGGGACAGTGCCCTCTTTCACCCGGTCGTAGAGCGATCCTGCCACATACCACCGGCAGATGAACTCCAGGGGTATGAGATAACGCTTGGATTCTCTGGTGATCTGATGCGGCTGGAGGATATCTACCTTTTTGCAGAGCATGCTGCTGGGCGGGATAAACTCCAGGAAGTGGGTTTTGATGCCCATCTTGCTGGCGCGCCCCAACCAGTAGACGCCCTCCCGGCAGAGGGTCTCACCTTTAAAGGGAATGAGGCTAGGAATGACCTTGTCGAATACGGAGATGCTGTCCGTAAACCTGAACTCCAATCGGTCGCCCGAGGAGTAGGCTTCCTTGACCTTGCCTTTCATCAAGAGCTTGCGTTCCATCAGCCGCCTCTTAAGCCAGGAAAGATGATAATCCTTTTGCCATTAATCCTAACACTAATCGTTTTTCACAAGCAAATAAAGGAGATGCGCAGGTTATATGCACTGGCAAGGCGAGAAAATCCGAGGAGCCAGGATAGGGGGGCCTGTCCCAGCTCCTTAGCCTTGGCAGAGTCGCAATATATGCACTGAACGTCTCCGCTGCATGGATCACCCGAGCACGCCTAAGGGTTCTTGACGGAAGCCGTACGGATTTTCGTTATTTGGGGGCTGCCATCCGAGTTCCAGCATTCGCTGCATGAAATCATGATAAGCTTTAAGCAGAATGCCGGTATCTTGGGTCAATAGAAAAGTGAAAATAAAAAAAGAGGGTTAGGACCTACTCGAAGTCCTCTCCGCCCATGCCGCCGCCGGGCATGCCGCCCGCACCGCCAGGCATGCCGCCCGGTCCGCCGGACTTGGAGGCGATGACGTCATCGATGCGCAGGATCATCACCGCGGCCTCAGCTGCAGAGTTGATGGCCTGGGTCTTGACCCGCAGGGGCTCGACCACGCCCAGCTTGAGCATGTCCACGGGCTCGCCGGTGTCCATGTCCAGGCCGGCGCTCTTCACGCCCTTCTCGTGCTGGCTGCGCAGGGCGACGAGCGTATCGATCTGGTCCAGACCGGCGTTCTCGGCCAGGGTCTTGGGTATGACCTCCATGGAGTCGGCGAAGGCCTCGATGGCCAGCTGCTCACGGCCTCCCACGGTGGCAGCGTACTCACGCAGCCGCAGGGCCAGCTCCACCTCAGGGGCACCGCCGCCGGGAACCAGCATCTTGTCCTCAACTACGACGCCGACGACGCGCAGCCCATCCTCCATGGCTCTGTCCAGCTCATCGACGACGTGCTCGGTGCCGCCCCGCAGGATTATGGACACGGACTTGGGGTTCACGCACTCCTCGACGAAGGTCATCTTCTCGTCGCAGATCTTCCTCTCCTCGACCAGGCCTGCCTTGCCCAGGTCCTGTACCGTCAGGTCATGGATGCTGGTGACTACCCTTCCGCCGGTGGCGCGCGCCAGCTTCTCCATATCGCTCTTCTTGACGCGGCGAACGGTGTATATTCCAGCCTTGGCCAGGAAGTGCTGCGCCAGGTCGTCGATGCCCTTCTGGCAGAAAACAACGTTAGCTCCGGTGTCAACGATGCTGTCCACCATGCCCTTGAGCATGGTCTCCTCCTGGTCCAGGAAGGCTTGCAGCTGATCGGGCGAGGTGATTTCAATCTTGGCGTCCACCTCGGTCTTCTCGATCTCAATGGCGGCGTTGAGCAGGGCGATCTTGGCTCCCGTGACCTTCTTGGGCATGTTGGGATGCAATCGGTCCTTATCGATGACCATGCCGTGGACCAGCTCTGAATCGGTTATGCCTCCGCCCACTTTCTTCTCCACGGTGATGTTGTCCGTGTCCACGGTTCCGTCCTCGTCCACCACTGCCTTCACGGCCTCAACGGCCAGGTTGGCCAGCTCTCCTCGGGCGGTGCCGGAGCCCTTGCCGGTCATGGCGGTGATGGCGATCTTCTTCAGAAGCTCCACGTCATTTACGGAGACATTTACGGCTATGGTCTTCAGGATCTCCAGGGATTTATCGGCTGCTGCCCTGTAGCCTGCCGCTATGACCGTGGGGTGGATCTCCTGGTCCAGCAGCTCCTCGGCCTGCTTGAGCAGCTCTCCGGCTAAAACCACGGCAGTGGTCGTCCCGTCTCCCACCTCGGCGTCCTGGGTCTTGGCGATCTCCACCATCATCTTGGCGGCGGGGTGCTCGATGTCCATCTCCTTGAGGATGGTGACACCGTCATTGGTTATTACCACGTCCCCTAAGGTATCGACCAGCATCTTGTCCATGCCCTTAGGGCCCAAGGTAGTTCTGACGGCGCCAGCTACGGCCTTGGCGGCCATGATGTTCGATCTCTGTGCTTCGCGGCCAGCGGTTCTCTGGCTGCCTTCCTTAAGAATGAGTACCGGTGTTCCACCGAATTGTCCTGCTGCCATTCAATTACCTCCAAATGAGATAGTGATCAAAGTGAGATATCGGGTGTTTGAACTTCTATATGAAGGTTGCGTCCAAACTGATTTATACCATTGGCGCTTTTTATGTTCGCCCGCAAGGGTGTAGTGAATACCATGGATAGAGAAAGACGTGGTGGCTTCAGCCGAGGCCCAAGAGAGATGCATGATGCAGTTTGTGCCGACTGTGGCAAACAGACCCAGGTTCCCTTCACGCCTGATGCGAACAGGCCAGTATACTGCCAGGAGTGCTACCAGAAGCACAGGCCACCCAGAAAGAGCTACTAACGATTGATCTTCAGGATCCTTTTCCTTAAGGATTCATCCCGACATCTCAAGCGACCAAGCAAACAGGGGAATCAAATCCCTGTTGACTTTTATTTCACACGTCTCTTATCGTGAAGGTGCTGTGCCGACCGAAGCCAAGGATTGGTGCGTCTGGGCGCAAACACCCTGCGCTGCTTTCTCCTGGCGGATCATGTAATACAGGACCAGAAGGACGCAGATATTCCCCGCCAGCCCCAGCAGAGCGAGAAGCTGTGCCCTGTAAAAGAGGAATACCTGGACGAGAAAGATCTGCACCAGCACTGCATCCTTGAAGAGCCGGTAGGCCTGGAGCTTGGAGCTGCGTATCTTCATGACGCCGACGATCACGATTATTGCCGCCACCGTCGCTGAGGCCAGCCCGGCCAGATCGGAGACGGACAGAGTGGGAAAGATGGTGTGCAGGTTCGCCCTCCACCGCAGCTTGGCATAGAGCAAGAAGAAGTCCAGGGCCAGGGCAAAGAAGGATTGCAGCAGAAAGAAGGCTATCACGGCCTTTACGAACCAGGCCCTTTGCACAAGTCTTCTATAGAGCCGCCGCCCATGGATTTTAACCGTGGTGTAGATGTCGGGCCTGGGGACAGGCACAGAGTCGGTAGCGTAGAGCAGCTCCCTCAAGGCCCTGGTCACAGGATCGGAGGGAGAGCACTCTTTAAGCAGGTCCAGCGCGCGTCGGCGCTCGCGGTGGTCCAGATCCTCCAGCACCACCTCCTTGGCGATCTCCAGGGCATTGATCAATCTCTCTTGATCGGAGAGCAAAGGCCTGCGTACAACGATCTCGATGCCGAAGTAGAGCAAGATGAAGGTTATGTAGATCAGGGCCACAGTGGGCTGGTAGAAGTAGTTGTTGTCTCCGGTGATGAACTTGCCCAGCTCATCGATGAATGCTCCAAATCCAAAGCCTCCAATGGTTGCGGCCAGATAATAGGCCGACTTATTTATGTATCCCAGGGTTATGACCAGGGCGAGCATCATGAGCGCTCCGCCCAAAAGAACATGGGCAATGTGCAGGTTGCCTGGGCTGAGGCGGGGGTAACCGGTCAGCGCCAGAAAGAACCGGATGCCCAAGACCGAAGCTACGGCTGTGACGAAGAAGATCTCCAGCAGGTTCTGACCTTCCAGGCGGCGCACGAGGCGTCGGTTGAGAAGCTTCATAATCAGATAACTAAGAATCCTCAACAGGATAGTAGTATTCGCCCTGCTCTTTCTGCATCCGATCGAGGCGCGAGCCTGGCTTATTTACTCTGGGCCGGCGCGTCTCCTCGTCACGCCGGAAGGTGATGCCCAGCCCCTTGAGGAAGGCGTTCATGCCCTCGCGCATCTCTCGGGGAGGGTGGGCTATGCCCATCTCTCCTGGAACGCCATCGAAGACCATCAGCCTCTCCGAGAGGAGATCGATGAGGTAGATATCGTGGTCCACGACCAGGACGGTCTTCTCGGTGGATTCCGCAAAGCGCCTCATGACCTTAGCCGTCAGCATCCTCTGCTCTACATCCAAATGTGCCGATGGCTCGTCCAGCAGATAGAGGTCAGCATCCCGGCTCAGGCAGGCGGTTATGGCCGCGCGCTGCAGCTCGCCCCCCGACAGCTCCGTCAGAGCCTGATCCAGCAGAGGCTCAAGGCCCATGGGCCGCAATATCTCCGCCTGGTAGTAGCTGCTGTCAAAGTCATTCGTCATACTGCGAAGCAAGCCCTGCACCGTCACTTCGGAATCGGCCTTGAGGTACTGGGGCTTGTAGGAGACCTTGAGCTGGCGGTCGAAGCTTCCCGTGGTGGGCTTCTCAACACCGGCCAGGATTTTGATGTAGGTGCTCTTTCCTGTGCCGTTGGCACCCAGGATTCCCACCACCTCTCCCCGGCGAACCAGGCCCGGCTCAGCCTGGAGGCGGAAGGAGGAGTAGACCTTGGTGAAGGCCTCGTAGGCAATAAGGGCGGGTATCTCCTTCTCCATCCTGGGGGTACGCACCTCGAAGGTGATGGCCGAATCACGAAACCGCACATTCTCCTCGGGCAGATTGCCGCGCAAGTACTGGTTGATGCCGACGCGCACTCCTTTTGGCCTGGTGATGACGCCGTAGGCTCCGGGCAGGCCGTAGATGAGGTGAACGTTATCCGCCAGAAGATCGAGCAAGGCCAGGTCGTGCTCCACCACCATGACCGCCTTCTCCTTCGCCAGCCCCTGCAGAATTCGCGCCACATTGATGCGCTGGTAGATATCCAGGTACGGGCTGATCTCATCGAAGAAGTAAAAGTCCGCATCCCGTGCGGCTGTGGCTGCAACAGCGACGCGCTGCAGCTCTCCTCCGCTCAGGCTCGATATCTCCCGGTCAATGAGCTTGGCGAGGCCCAGCCACTCGATCAGATCTCGCAGAGCACCGCGCTCATCGGTCTTCTCCAAGAGGCCGCGAACCTGTCCGGAGTAGCTCTTGGGGATGCGGTCCACGTTCTGTGGCTTGTAGGAGGTCTTGACGCCCTTCTCCGTCACCTTTCGCAAGTAGTCGCCCAGGGCAGAGCCGGCAAAGCGTGCCAGGACCTCGTCCCAGGTGGCATTCTTTCCCAGGTTGGGCCTCAAGATGCCGGAGAGGATGGACACTGCCGTGCTCTTTCCTATGCCGTTCGGCCCCAAGAGGCCCGTGACTCTGCCCCCCACCGGGACAGGTAAACCGTAAAGCGCAAAGCCATTCTGGCCGTATCTGTGCACGGGATCATCCATCTCCTCGGGGAGGTTGGTGATGGTGATAGCTCCGAAGGGACATTTGCGAACGCAGATGCCGCAGCCCACGCAGAGATTTTCGGTTATCAGGGGCTTGCCGTCCACGAAGACGATGGTCTCGTCGCCGGTGCGAACAGGCGGGCAGAAGTACTCGCACTCCTTGGAGCATTTCTTGGGCTGGCAGCGGTCGCGGTTGATGACGGCAATCCTCATGGCCAAACCTCAGTTGAGAAGAAGCGTCCACGTGACCAGCCAGAGATCGACTGCCATAAACTCCACGTAAAGCCAATCTTTGGTCTGGAAGCCTGCTGCATCTATCTTCAAAAAGGGATAGGTATACCTCTGGATGAGATAAGTGGCGAGGATTATCACCAGCAGTACAAAATGCCAGGGCAAGGTGCTGATTGCATCTTCGCCAAAGAAGCATGCAACGCCCGCCAGGACCCCCAGGATGGAGGGGTAAACGGTCTTCTTTATTCCATCTATGCGATCCGTTCGGCGCTCGGCCGCGCTCTTGGGCTTGGCTTTGGGAGGCGCCTTAACGGTACGCTGGCCCTGGTTGCCCGGTTGGGCCGATGTAGCAAGCCCTTGGTCTTCCTTATTGCCAGCCTTCTTTCCTTTCTTGGCCATCCAACCCTTGGATTGCATTATATGATAATAGCGTTTTGGTCCGGGAAAAGTCCAAGTAGTATAACTCTCAAGAACCCCTGCATGTGTATGTCGTAGCGGATGCCTCGGTATTCATCTGGGGCAAAAGGCCAGAAGGGGAGCTGATCACCGTCCCGGCGGTCGAGGCGGAGCTGAAGGACTTGAGGTCCAGATCCAGGCTCCACATCTTTGAGGCTCGGGTGGAGAGCCCCTCATCCCAGGCGCTAAAAAATGCCCGCGAGGCAGCAGCAAAGACCGGCGATATCGCCGTTCTGTCTGCCGCGGATCTGGAAGTATTGGCCAAGGCCCTGGAGTATGGAGCAGTTCTCGCTACCGACGACTACGCCTTGCAGAATGTCGCGCTTCACCTCGGCCTGAAGATCGAGCCCATCGGGCAGCCCAGGATAAGAAGAGAGCTCCGTCGAGTCCAGAAGTGCCAGGGCTGCGGCAAGAGCTTCGAGGGGGAAGCATGTCCTGATTGCGGAACTCCTGCCCGGAAGAAAAAGAGGTGCAAATAATGAAGAACATTGAGACTTTGATGAAGAAGGCTACAGAACTGAAAGCGGAAGGGCTGGTGGAGGGCCAGATCTCCGAGGAGCTGAACGTCTCCAGCGAGACCGTTACCTGGCTTCTCACTCATGCTGAGAAGACGAGCACAGCCCCCGGCCCGAAGGATATCTCCGTGGACTGGTCAATGATCGGCAAGAGCGCCTTTAGGCTGAGCCACATCTCTCAAGCCCTCTCGGATATCCTTTATGAGACCCTGGATGTCACCGAGTGCGGGGTGGATGTGGTCGTGGGCATTGCCTTGAGCGGACTGCCCCTGGCGAGCATGGTGGCCAGCGACCTGGCCGCGGAGCTAGCCGTTTACACTCCCAGCAAGCAGATGCTCACCCAGGGGGGCAAGAAGGCGCGCGGCAACCTGAGCTCCAACTTCTCCGATGTCAAGGACAAGGAGTGCATCATCATCGATGATGTGGTGACCTCCGGACGCACCCTGGAGGAGACCGTCGAGTACCTGGACGAGCACGGGGCCAAGATCAACGCCATCGCCGTCCTGATTGACAAGAAGGGAACGGACGAGATCGCAGGGGTGCCCGTGGTCTCGTTGCTGAAGGTCATAAGGGTGAACTAGGAAATAAACTGTGATGAACGAAGAGTGGATGGCCGGGCAAGACGGCCATTCGCATTCCTGCCCCATAGCGCCGATCAACATGTTCTCCGAGGATGAGTATCGATTGGACTTCTTCGTGGATGAAGGATTCCAGCGCAAGAAGTGCGAGAAATGCGGCAAACTCTTCTGGACCAGGGACAGGGCCAGGAAGACCTGCGGGGACCCGCCCTGCGCTCCCTACACGTTCATCGGCAGCCCCGTCTTCCGCCGCGAGCATTCCCTGGAGGAGATGCGCGAGCATTATCTGAATTACTTCCAGGCACGCGGCCACACCAGGATCGCCCGCTATCCAGTGGTAGCCCGCTGGAGAGACGACATCTACCTCACCATCGCTTCCATCGCTGACTTCCAGCCATTCGTGACCAGTGGGCTGGTGCCGCCCCCGGCGAATCCCCTGACCATCAGCCAGCCCTGCATCCGGCTGGATGACCTGGATTCCGTGGGCCGTTCGGGCCGCCATCTCACCACCTTCGAGATGATGGCGCATCACGTCTTCAACACCCAGGAGCGGGAGATCTACTGGAAGGACCGAACGGTCCAGCTATGCGACGAACTTCTTTCGGGCCTTGGAATGGACCCGATGGCCGTCACCTACAAAGAGAACCCCTGGGCAGGAGGCGGAAACGCCGGCCCAAGCGTGGAGTGCCTGGTAGCCGGCCTGGAGCTGGCTACGCTGGTCTTCATGGACCTCAAGGCCGTGCCAGGAGGACCCATCGAAATCAAGGGCGAGCGCTACGAGAAGATGCCAAATTACATCGTGGATACCGGCTACGGCCTGGAGAGGTTCGTCTGGGCTTCCAAAGGGAGCCCCACCATCTACGACGCTGTCTTCCCGGATCTGGTCCGAAAGGTGGCCGATCTGGCAGGCGTAGAGCACAACCTGAATGACCCCGAGTACTCGAAGATCTTCGCCCAGAATGCCCGGCTGGCGGGAATGGTGGACCTGGATGAGTACTCCATGAAGGACCTGCGGGCCAAGATTGCTGGCAGCATCGGCATCAGCCCTGAGAAGCTGGAGAAGACCATCGAGCCCATGGAGCGCGTCTACGCCGTGGTCGACCACACTCGCTGTCTGGCGTATATGTTAGGCGATGGCATCATTCCCTCCAACGTCAAGGCCGGATATCTGGCCAGGCTGGTCATCCGCAGGACCCTGCGGCTGATGAAGGAGCTGGGCCTGGCTGCGCCCGTAGCCGATCTGGTCTTGATGCAGATCTCCCGCCTGGACTATCCAGACTGGCAGGAGCGGTTTTCAACCATCAAGGAGATCCTGGATCAGGAGGAGCAGAAGTATGCCGAGACCCTGGAGAAGGGAAAAAGGCTGGTGAAGAAGACCGCAGAGCACTTCCGCAAGATGAACCAGGCTATTCCACTGCAGGAGATGATCTCCCTCTACGACACGCACGACATTCCCCCTGAGATCGCCCGAGAGTCTGCGGAGGAGATGGGAGCCTCGGTGCAGCTGCCGGACAACTTCTACTCGCTGGTGGCCAAGACGCATATTAGAGCAGAAGCAAAGGAAGCGCCCAAGCTCGTTCTCCCGGGCAAGACAGAGCTTTTGTTCTACGAGCAGCCTTTCGATCAGGTCTTCGAGGCAAAGGTGCTGGAGGTGGTGGACGGCTCTGTAATTTTGGACAGGACTCTGCTCTACCCTGAGGGCGGCGGCCAGCCTGCTGATCACGGTACTCTGGAGAAGGCAGGCCAGGTCTTCCGGGTAGTGGATGTCCAGAAATCTGGCGAGGTAGTTCTGCACAAGCTGGAGAGGCCGGGGCTGGAGAAGGGCGATCACGTCACGGGCAAAGTGGACATGCGCCGCCGTCTGGCGCACGCGCGCCACCACACGGCCACGCACCTGGTGCACGACTCCGCGAAACGCGTTTTGGGAAAGCATATCTGGCAGGCGGGCGCCCAGAAGAGCGAGGACCGGGCGCGCCTGGACATCTCCCACTACAAGCGCATCAGCGACGAGGAGCTGAAGGCCATCGAGCTGGAAGCCAACCGGCGCGTCATGGAGACCGTTCCTGTGGAGACCAGGTTCCTGCCCCGCACCGAGGCGGAGAAGCTCTTCGGCTTCGAGCTCTACCAGGGAGGCGTGCCGCCGGGCAAGCAGATCCGCGTGGTGCGCGTGGGCTCGGACATCGAGGCCTGTGCGGGAACGCACGTCACGAACACCGGGCAGATCGGGGCCATAAAAATCCTGAAGACGGAGCGCATCCAGGACGGCGTGGAGAGGATCGAGTTCGCTGCGGGCGAGGCGGCGGTGCGGGCCTGCCAGGAGAGGGATGATCTCTTGGGCAAGGCCGCGGGCGCCCTTCGGGTCCCGGCGGAGCAGCTTCCCAAGACGGCCAACCGCTTCTTCGAGGAATGGAAGGGCCAGCAAAAGGAGATCGAGCGGCTGTTGGAGGAGCTGGCCAGGGCTCGGCTCAAAACCCTGACCGCAGAGGCCCAGGACATCGATGGCCTCAAGGTCGTGGTGCAGAGGATGGGCAGCGCCGATATCGAGGAGCTGCTCAAGGCCGCGTCCCTCCTGGCGGAGCAGGACTATGTGGCTTTGCTGGGCAGTGAGACAGGCAAGCTGGTGGCAGCCGTGGGCAAGTCGGGGCTGGAGAAGGGCGTCAAGGCCGGGAGCATCATCCGGGCAGCTGCGAAGCTGCTGGGCGGCGGAGGAGGCGGCAAGCCGGACCTGGCCCAGGGCGGAGGGCCGGATGTCGAGAAGCTGGCCGAAGCGCTGAAGGCGGGATGCGAGGCGATGAGGGCCGGTAGCTAATCTTATTTTGGAAGAGGCATGATGCGTGATTGGGGCTTTCGTGCATAGTCTCTCAACTCTGTAATAAAGCAATTAGTATGCAAAATCAAAGACCTGGAAAGTAGAGAAACAACTAATATGCTTTTCGAATATACTGTAATAGATTGTTCCTGTTAGGAGATCGATTTGGGCAAGCAAAGATATTGTGCCATGCATGGAGAAAGACTTTATTCCTTTAAATACAAAAATCCTGGGGAGGATGATTGCCCATGACCCAAAAGAATCTCCAGGCCTGGGAGGTAAAGGAGTCCGACTACCCCTCGCAAGGAACGACCGAGGAGAGGCTGCTGTCTCTTTTGCGCTACGCCATCCTCGCCCCGTCCGGGCCCAATACCCAGCCCTGGAAGTTCGCCATAAACGCAAACACCGTTTCTGTCTTCGCCGATTTGAAGAGAAGCCTGCCCTTCGTCGACCCGAGCAACCGTACCCTCTTCATGAGTGTAGGCTGCGCTCTTGCCAACCTGGTAATAGCAGGAGTGCATTTCGGTTTTTATCCAAGCGTGAACTACTTTTCCCGCGGCAAAGAGAGCGATCTGGTGGCTGAGGTGAGGTTCGAGCCAGGCGGCCGAGCAAAGGGGGACCTCTTATCCCAGATCCCCAGACGCCACACCATCAAGGACAGATACGAGATCAGCAGGGCATCCATCTTCGTTACCTGACCGACAAAGATTCAAAGTCTTGGATGGCAAATCTGGTGGCTCAGGCCCATCATATTCAGCTGGCCAAGAAAGAGTTTCGCCAAAACCTTGGAGAGTGGCTCCGCAACAACAAGACCACGGAGCCGGACGGCATGCCGCTCTACACCTTTGGCGTTCCAGATGCCATCGCCCTGGGATTTCCTGCAGCCTTCAAAGAGTTTGATCTGAGCGGGGCGGTCATATACCGGGATTCGGGTTTGATCAATGGATGCGCGGCAATGGCTGTGCTGACCTCCGATCAGGACGATAAATCGGCCTGGGTCCGCTGTGGCCAAGCCCTGGAAAAGTATCTGCTCAAGGCCACCAGCTACGATGTCCGAGCCTCCTTCTTCAGCCAGCCCATCGGCCTTCCCAAGCTGCGAATGGAGCTGCAGGCGATGATAAATCAGGGCTATCCTCAGCTTCTCTTCAGCCTGGGATATGCCGCTTCCGTTCGGCCCACGCCCCGCCGACCTCTGGAGGATGTAATCCTGAAGCAGTAGCCTCTCTCAGCCTGTCTCCTCTCTGGGAGAGCTGCTGTTTTGCAGGCTCTCCAGGGCCATTTTCAGCTCCTTCATCTGAACTGGCTTGGATATGTAACCGTCCATGCCTGCGCCTAAGCATCTTTCTCTGTCTCCTTCCAGGGCATAGGCGGTCATGGCCAGGATCTTTGGCCTTCTTTCAGGATCCATTTCCTTTATGACCTTGGCCGCCTCAAGGCCGTCCATCTCCGGCATCTGCACATCCATGAGAACGGCATCGTATTTCTGACGCTTCAGAGCCTGCAGAACCTCCCGGCCGTTGGCGGCAACATCCGCTCTGTAGCCCAGCTTCTTCAGCATGAGAAGCGCAACCTTCTGGTTGACTGGATTGTCCTCGGCCAGCAAGATGCGCATATCCCGCTGACACGCCTTGGAGGAGATCTTTTTAGTGCTTTGATTCTTGGGCAAAAGCACATCCCTCAAGGCAGCACGAAGCCGGGAGAGCTTGACCGGTTTGGTGAGGGAGATCCTGCCCGCCCCTCGCTGGCCAATGGGTGCAATGGAGATCACAGGCACTGTATCCTGCAAATCTGCGATCAAATCCTCAGCTTCGGGCACCTGCATATCCAGGATGGCTACATCGAAGCTACTCTTCGCCAGATCTCGCGCCTCGGAGGCGGAGACCACAGGATAAATCTGCATGCCCCAGGAGCGGGCATGGTTGACAAGGCTCTTCAGGCAGGCCTCGTTGTTTACTACAGCCATCATCCTCTTTCCTGCCAGCCGAAGATCCTGAACCTGTTCGGGGGCAGATTTCGCTTTTATCTTGAAGTGAAATGTAGAGCCTTTTCCAATTTCACTCTCGGCCCAGATCTTGCCTTCCATCAGCTCTACGAGCCTCTTGCTTATGGCCAGACCAAGACCCGTGCCGCCATATTTCCTGGACGCAGAGGTATCAATCTGACTGAAGGACAAGAAGAGCTTGCCCATGTCCTCTCGAGATATGCCAATCCCCGTATCCTTTACGTCGAATTGAATCTCATCAGGCCCGTCTCCCCGGTGAACAGCGATCATTACCTGGCCTTTATCCGTAAACTTGACCGCATTGCTCAGGAGGTTGGCCAGAACCTGTCGCAGCCGGGCAGAGTCTCCCAGTATGGTCCGAGGAACGTCCTCGTCCACCATGTAGTTCAGGTCCAGGCCCTTCTCCGCCGCCTTGGCTGCCACCATATCCAAGGAGGATTCGATGTTCTCTTCCAGGTTGAAGGGCTGATGCTCCAGCTTCATCTTCCCTTCATCGATCTTGGAAAAGTCCAGGATATCATTGATAATAGACAGCAGTGCGTCTCCGCTGCTGTGGATGGTCTCCACATAATCGCGCTGCTCTAATGTGAGGCTCGTGTCAAGCAGAAGCCCAGCCATGCCGATGACGGCGTTCATAGGAGTGCGTATCTCATGGCTCATATTGGCCAAAAACTCGCTCTTGGCCCTGGAAGCGGCATCAGCAGCCTGCCGGGCTCCGAGGAGCTCTTTCTCGGTCTTCTTGTGCTCGGCCATCTCCTCGTGGAGAGCTTCATTGGCCCTCAAAAGCCAGGCCGTCCTCTCCTGCACTCTCTTCTCCAGTTCTTCATGCGCCTTTTTCAGGGCCTCCTCTGCCAGCTTGCGCTCAGTGATATCGTTGACGAATCCTTCCAGGGCGATGAGTTCCCCCTGCGGAGCAAATATGCCCTGACCTTGCTCCCAGACCCATTTTGTACCCGACAAAGATCTTATCCTGTAAATCAAGCGGTATGGCCTTCTTTCCGCCACTGCCTCCTGGACTTCATTCCAGATGTAATCCAGATCGTCAGGATGAATGATCTGGGCATAGGAGACGGCCTTGTTTTGGATCAGGTCGTCTGGACGATAGCCGGTAAGCTCCAGGCATCCATCGCTGACAAATTCCATGGTCCATAGTCTATCGTTCTTGCAGCGATAGGCCATGCCCGGCAGGTTGCTCATCAGAGTGGAGAGCGCCCTCTGGCTCTCCTTCAGCGCCTCCTCCGTCCTCCTTCGCATGATAGCCTCGCCGATACTTCCCGCAGCCGCTTTCAGGATGGCGATCTCATTATCGGCCCATCGACGCTCTTTGCGGCAATCATCAAAGCCTATGATCGCAGAAAACCGACCGTTGATGAAGATGGGCAAGAGCAATAGCGACCTGATCATAAGATCTTCCAGTAGCTCATGTCCCGGAACGCAGAGACTTGAGGTCATAGCTTGAATGGCACCGCCCAAGGCAAGGGTTTCGAACCATCCCGGGAAGAGGGACTGGCAAGAGATATTCTTTCGCGAGTCATAGTATGAGAAGGCCTGCACATCCTCCCTGGACCACTCCAGCAGCAAGCTGTGATGATGATTCTCTCCCCAGCATCCTTTGCTTATTTGCCTTCTCTCTCCAAGAGATCGATCAGCTCGTCCGTTGTATACCTGGAGATCAAGTCCAGCAGCTTATCAGTCTGCCTATAAAAATGCCTTATGCTGGCCATCTTTTCCAGGATCGATTCAGATGCCGGCTCGCCGGCCTTAAGTTCTTTCTCCGTTATGTCCAGGGCGGCCATGAAGAGCTGAATATCGGCTCTTACATTCGAGAGCATCGCCTTCTTCAAAGAGTCGGGATCTGTGACAGGAACATAATGATATCTCTTATCGCCCGGCGTCACCAGCCTCCTGGCCAGCCCCAGGTTTTCCAGCAATCCCATATTGGAGCTGACCGTGGACTTGCTGTAGCCGGTCTCCTCCACCAGCTGGTCCATAGACATAGGCTTTTCGACCAGGAAGAGGGTTCCCCGCAGAACGCCCACCGCGTCGCTGTAGCCTTTATTGTTGGCAGCCTTGACGCAGGCGTCTATGATATACCTCTTCAAGGTCGTCCCGCCATCTTGGTTCATCAATCTCATAAAGACCACAAATTTTAAGTACTTTTCGCATGTTTCGGATGTTCGGCAAATTCCGAACAAACTTCATGTAAGGTGTGATCCTTGAGCAGCATGGAACGACTGGGCTATTGGATCGCGGACAATCCAATAACCATCATAGCGGCGGCAGTGCTCTTGACCATTTTATCCATCCATTATGCCCAGCAGATCGAGATGCAGGGAATGACCACAGAAAGCATGGTGGGAAAGGACTCGCCCCTCTACCAGCTTTATGACCACCTCTATGTGGAGAAGTTCGGAACCGAATCCATTGCCGTCTTGATTGAAGGAAATGATATAACAAAAACCGAAGTCCTCGAGGCGATGCTGAGGCTCTCCGACAAAATGAAGGAAGCGCCGGAAGTTATCGGCGTGCAGAGCATTGCGGATACAGTAGCGAACGCTGAGTTCAGTACAACAGGGATTCGCGATATTCCTTCTCAGGAGAGGGTCGATCAGATATTATCTAGCCCAGATAATCTGCAAGCAGTAGCAGCCATGATGCCGGATAAAAAGCACACCATGCTCTCCATAGAGATGCCCGTGACCCTGACGGAATCGCAGCTGGGCGAGCTTTATACCGAGACCAGCGGCCAAGTAAAGATGGCCGGATTCCCCCCGGATGTGGGGGTAACGGTTACAGGCAGACCTGCTCTTATGATGTCGATAACAAGCGAGATGGCCAAGAGCAACGGCCCCATCCTCGCTCTGGCAGGATTGCTCATGGTGGTGGCACTGCTGCTCACCTTCCGGCATGTGAAATGGCCGCTCCTGCCCATCCCCATCGTCTTCCTGGGAATAACATGGACCTTTGGAGCCATGGGATTCTTGCACATACCCTTCACCATGGTATCCATGTCTGCCTTTCCAGTGCTCGTCGGGATAGGCATAGATTATGCCATTCAGTTCCACAATCGGATCGACGAGGAGTTCACCAAAGGCATGACGCCGATGAGGGCAGTAGTTGAGACTGTCGGCCATGTCTCTCTTCCGGTCATGATAGCATTGATCATCACTGCTATGGGATTCGTATCGCTCTTGACATCGTCCGTGCCCATGACCAGAGATTTCGGGCTGACTTGCCTTATTGGGCTCTTCCTCTGCTACCTCTCTGCGCTCTTTGTGGGCGTTACCCTGCTCTACGCAGTGGAACGAAGAGGATCTCCCAAGAAGAAGCAGGAGGAAGAGCTTAGCAAACACGCTCCCAAAGAGACTCCCATTGGGCTGGCCCTGGAGAAGGTTGCCGTCATCTGCATACAGAGGTGGCACCTTGTGCTGTCAGCGGCCCTTCTTCTATCGCTTCTGGGCATCTATGCCGATACGCAGGTTCAGGTGGATACCGACTTCAAGAACTACATACCCCAGGATCTCCCCCCTCTGATCGATTTCAGACACATGAGCGACATCTTTGGAGGCACGGACTCCATCAAGCTGCTTGTTCAGACGGATGATGTAACCGATCCCAAGACCCTGCAGTGGATGGACAAGTTTGGCACCTACCTTCAGGACTCCAGGGCCCAGATTTACGGAGCCACAAGCATAGCCACCCTTGTCAAGCAGGCAAATGGTGGCGAGATGCCCCAGGATCAGACCCTGGCGAGGAGTCTGATAGAAGGCCTGCCCGCATCAATGCGTGATAAGTATCTGGACGGCCACGATACAGCCATCATAGACCTCAATGTCGGCCATATGATATCACGTCTAGGCGCGGAAGGTACGGATCGCCTCATCAAGGAGATCGATAAGGACATTGCCTGGAATACGCCACCTTCCGATGTATCGGTCAGAGAGACGGGCGATCCCGTGGTGATGACCACGGTGATTGCTGCCCTGACCACAGGGCGATCGGAGATGACCCTGCTCGGGTTGGTTCTTATATTCATATTGCTCTTGATCATTTACAGGGATCTGATCAAGGCTCTGCTGCCCGTTTTGCCCATGCTGGTGGTTATAGGCTGGATGGGTGGAGTGATGTATCTGACAGGCATGAAGTACACACCTCTGACCGCGACCTTGGGAGCCTTAATCCTCGGCGTGGGGTCAGAGTATGCAATCTTGATGATGGAGCGCTTCTACGAGGAGCTGGGCAAGACTGGAGTGCCCATGGAGGCGCTCAAGATCGCCACCAGACGCATAGGCTCTGCCCTTATGGCATCCGGCCTGACCACGGTGTTCGGGTTTGGAGCATTGATCGCTTCTTCCTTCCTGATAACCAACAATTTCGGGCTGATAACTGTGCTCGCTGTCATCTTTGCCCTGTTGACGACCTTCACGGTCTTCACAGTGCTGATGTTCCGCATGGAGATCCAGCGTGAGATCGTAGAGAATGCGAAGCAGGAGTTCCTGAAATCCCTCAAGCTCATGAGCGCGAGAGGAGGATGAAAATGAAATTCAAATTAGTATTGATTTGCCTTTGCACTCTGACCTTGGCAGCCTCTGTTCAGGCTCAGAATACCTACATACCCTATGAGCTGGGCGGAGACAACTACTACACCATGTACGGAGGACCGAGTCTCTCTGCCAGCGTCGCCGGAACTGATGAGTTCGAGCGGGGAGACACCGTCACTTTGTACGTGGATTTGACCAACTACGGAAGAATACTGGGCTTTAAGGAGGACCGTACACCCCAAAATCCCAAAGAGTACGCTCTGGCTAATGCAGAACTGCAGGAGGAGTACAAGAAGACCACTGCCCTGGGCATCACTGCCACATTGATCTCCGACCATGCAGAGATCGAGGTCAAGTCCGGGGACCAGGTGGTTCAGGCCTTGAAGTCCGGGGATAAGGTACAATCGCCCCTGAAGTTCACCATAAAGATAGGAGAACATGCACCTTCAGGGACATATCCTCTGAAGCTCAATCTCTCCTACGATTATCAGGACAATGTCAGAGTCGATGCCTCTGAGCTCTCTACC
>JAPKYD010000121.1 GCA_026394475.1 Methanothrix sp. | reverse complement strand
TAACGTACGCAGGTGTCAATCTCCAAGATGTCTCCCCAAGCTCCATAGATAATTTCCTCAAGGCCTTCAAGATAGATAAAAATTCCATAATTCTGCTGGCTCTCGGGCTAACAGCCATGAGCTACAAGGCGCAGGGCCTGAAGATCCTTATGAAGGCGGTCAGAGAGGTGAGACGCAAGTATCCTGATGTGATTCTCGTAGCCACCCGCGAGGGCAGCTACGTCCCGGAGCTGAAGGACTTTGCCAGGAGAGAAGGGCTTGAAGATGCGGTCGTGTTCACGGGAGATGTGGACAACTCCTATGTTCCTCTGGCTGTGTGCGACATTTACACGCACATCTCTCTGGGAGAGGGACTGCCCATATCCCTTCTGGAGGCGATGGCCATGGGAAAACCCGTTATCGCCACTTCAGTGGGAGGAATACCTGAGGCGATAGACGATGGCTTCAATGGATTTCTGGTGGGGCCAGATGAGAATAAGATCGCTGAAAAGATATGCTTCCTGATCGAGCACAGGGATCTGGCAAGCGAGATCGGGAGAAATGCAAAGATCACGGCGCAAGAGAGGTTCACCTGGGTGAGATCGGCGGAGAGATTCATGAATATCTATCGAAAAAAGTAATATAAAGCGGCCCGAACCTGAGCCTAAGGATATCACTTTTTTTTATAGAGTCCTTGCAGATCGCTCAAATGTGCGAGCCGCTCCAGATCGGTTCTGCAGAGGCTGCAGATGAGCCCCAAAATGGCCTTGGCCCTGAGAGCAGAGTCCCCTTTGCGGATTGCTTTCAGGAAGCTTTCTTCGGCCTCAGATCGCTTCCCTTCCTTTAAATAAGCTCTTCCCAGATAATAATGATACTCCGTCTCCTTGTGCCTCAGTCTCTCCTCCAGGCCATCCGCTTTTTCGGCCACGCAAGCCTTGACCTCTGCTGGAAGACTGTGAAAGAATTCTATGGAATAAAGGCCAGCCTTGATCATGGAGGTCTTCATGGCGGAAGAGACCTGTCTTTCATGCCTTCTGTAGCAGCCCAGGACCTCGTCGATGGGCAAGAACTCCCCTCGCAAAGCGAGCTCCAGCCAGGTTGGTCCGTCTACGTAAGGGATTTTATCCGGTTGCTTGAATCCCCCTATTGACTGCAATGCGCTCTTGCGGCAGATAATGGTGCAGGATGTCATTGGATTTTTGAACAGCAGCTCGCCCAATACTTGCTCTTTCGACAAATCCATAAAGCGTTGCATGTCCTCGGGCAAAACCGCCAGCTCAGCGCCCTGACTGTCAATGATCCTTGCCCGCCCCCAGCTCAAGACGGCGTCATGGCCTTCATGCGCCGCAATCTGCCGCTCTAGCTTGTAAGGGGGCCAGTAATCATCTCCTTCTAATATCGCTATGAACTCCCCATGGGAGCGCCTGAGGGCATGGTTGTATATCTCCCCCAGCCGCCAGATGCCCTGGTTATTCTGCCTGATATAGTCAATCCTCTCATCGCCATAGCTGGCTGCTATTTCGCCGGTTCCATCAGTCGATCCATCGTCAATGATAATCTGCTCCCAATGCGGATATGTCTGGGCCAGAACGCTCTCGATGCACTCTGCTATGAACTTCTCGTGGTTGTATGTCGGGGTTATTATTGAGACCAGGGGAGAGTTCACCATAGAATCGCCGCGATCAAGCCGCGCCCCTCCCCATAGCATACAGAACTGCCGATCTCGCCAGCCTCTTAAACTTCAGGCAATGATAATTCAGCTTATCAGCTAGCCGAAGCAACCTGTATACGATTATTGGGTATGGGGTGGACCAGTCGCCATTAGTAGTATAAATAACGGGACAAGCATCCCGGTGTTTCTCCAAGACGTTGTTTAATACTCGATAGTATCCGCCAGACATGGAATCGCCCGATGAGCGATGATATACGTAATCAGGTATGACATAGACATCATAGCCCAGCTTCCTGACGCTCAGGCTGTAGTCCACAGCATAAAGATGCCAATCATCGCAGGTCTCTTCATCAAACTCCAGCTCATCAAAGACGGACTTGGGTATCAATAATAGGCATTCGTCCAGAGTCTGGACCTTTTCCGGGGTATCTATTTGTATATTGCCAGCAGGTCTGGGAGGGTCGCCATGCTTCAAGTTGGTTACAACGCATCTCTTCATCTCGCGTGCCCCAGCCACACCGGCAATGCCCAGATTGGGCAGCTGGTTCAGCCTTGATTCTACAACCGTCAGCCAATTTCCTGATGGCAGATATACGTCCTGGTGCACGAACATCAGGTGCTCGCCTTTCGCCTCCCTGCCGCCCTTGTTCAGCGCTTCTGCGGCTGATTTGAAGCCTCCTCCAGTATTATCGAGAAGGATTAGCTCATGATCTGCAGTCTGTCCATTTATGCTCTTCAGAAGATAGGTATCCAGAGACGTTTTGTTGTTGTATACACATATCACCGAGATCATTCAAATACAACTCTCGGTATCTACAAAGGATTTCTCAGGTCTCATCTGGGCTAAGAATTGTTCAGTAAAGGTATAAAATCATTCTCACCTGCGTGTGGCTTGTCTGAATAGCAAAATATCTTCATCGTCCAAGCCTCGGACCAGATATAAGGAAACGAAGTATACTATCCCTGCTGATAAGATGAGAACTATTACATGCAGGCTGCGCAAGTACAACACAAAGGCAGACATGATGAGAGATGAGAACATGATCTTGAGCAGATAATCCTTCATTGCAGAAAGCGGAATCCCATAGCCTGACCTGTAGGTGAAGATGATGACGCTTCCGACCAAGACCATCTCCGTTAATACTGTAGCAATGCTCGATCCTACATAGCTGAGCTTGGGTATCAACATTAAATTCAGCAATATATTTACTACTACGCAGATCAGCGATATCTTGGTGATGACCCTCTGCCTATTGGTAGACTCAAGCAACCTCACAAATGCGGCACCCGCAAATATAAGCACCATAGTCCATATGAGAATCTGAAGGGCTATTATGGAATTAGTGTAGCTTTCCCCAAATACAAACAATATTATTTTATCTGCAATTAGGGTAGTGCCTATGCCTATGGGGAGACAGAGGATCAGCATGAATTTGAAATATTTTGTGTACATCAGCTTCAGGAAGGCAGGAGAGGACGTATAATACCTGGACATGACTGGAAAGATTACAACGTTAATCACATTTGGTATGAATAACAGCATGAGCACGAGTCTGTAGGGCGCATTATACCAGCCCACCACCTCGTTGCCCTGAAAAGAGGAGAGCATTATGGAATCCACATAAGTATAAATCATGCCGAATAAGGCGGTCAGCCCGAAGGGCACGGCCTCCGCAAGCGTCGGTCGAATCAATCCTCTGTCGACCTCTGGCACAAATTTGAAGAGCTTTTTATGAAAGACGATGGAACTGTAAATGAAGACCACAAGGCTGCTGAATACGTAAATACAGGCATAGCCCATCACATCTAAGCCCTGATTTATGGCATAGAAGGCCCCCAGCAGCATGCAAATGCTGCTCAAGAGATTTCCCATAGAGATGAACTCAATTCGCTCAAAGGCCTGGAACATGGCGTTGAAGATTCCACTAAATGCACCCACCACTATGCTCAAATAGATCAAGTAGACGACATCTACGGTCACCTTATCGTGGCCTGTCAGGTTTATGGCTATGGTGATGATGGCCAGCGTAAGGATAACATAGATGAGCTTCAAGAGCAGAAGGTTTCCCAGGAACTTCTTGGCAAGCTTCTTATTCCTGGCAATCTCGCGTACTGTTAATGCATTTAAGCCAAGATCAGTAAAAATTCCGAAGATGCTGACAAATGCCAGGGCGAAGGAGATAATGCCGTAGCGCTCGGGTCCAAGGTAGCGAGTGGTGTACATCGAATACAACAAGCCCAATATCAGCACAATTATATTAGAAGAAGATAAGATAAAAGTGTTCTTAGCCAATCTCTGTGCCGTGCTCAAAATGCATCCCTTTATCTGTGCATATCACTTGTATGGTAGATAAAACCAATCCCAGGGCTGGCCGCAACGGCCGTCCTTCTTGCCATTTATCGATGCGGGGATAATGGTGGCATCATTCCACGGCAGCCGAATCTCATCAGGATTCGCATAGTCGTACAGCTTATTCACGAAATAGATCAGAGTGGCAGGCTCATCTCCGACCACTCGAAAACCATGCCAATAGTGACCCGGAACTCGGATCATCTGCGGGTTGTCTCCTGCGGAGACGATCTCATCCAGCTCTTTTGTCTCATCATCATAGGCGCAGATCTTCAGTGCACCGCGAACCGCCAGGAAATGATCTACCTGCCCCCTCTCGTGTCTATGCCAGGCCCGGACCATTCCCGGATAGCTCACAGACATATTGGCCTGAACGATCTCATCCATGATTATATCGGACCAGTCCCTTCTCATGATCTCGGTGAAGAACCCGCGCTCATCGGCAGATCGCTTCAGGGGCCTTATTACTATTCCCGACAGCATCGATTCTAACCTGCGCCTTTGATGTTTTTATAGTTTCCCTAACCATTGCCTGCGGATTTTTCGGCGAATACAAAGATATGGTAGGGTGGCGCAAAACCGGAAAATATTATATTCAAATTTAGAAAGCCCAATATCTTCGTGAGGTTATCGACATCGAAAACGTGATGATGCAAACACCTATTCCTGCAATTACAAAGAGATCGCTCTTTAAAAGATACTGCATCACCTGCCGGTGCATCCATTTCTAGGTCATGAAGCTCCAAGATCTCAGGCAAATGAGTTAGATCGTCTTCTTTGACATCTCTCTCGTAATCGTCCATCAGATGGCGGAAGGGTGTGACAGGACGATTGTGGTCAAAGGTCTTTTCTTTGTGAGGAACCACTATGAGAATTTGGCCCTCGTCTTTGAGAACCCTTACCCACTCGTGTATCGCTTTTATGGGATTAGCTGTATGTTCCAGAATATGAGAGGCAAGAATGAAATCGTAAGCTTTATCGTTTATTTTCTGCAGATCAGTGGCTTCGCAAATATATTGATAGCCTGATTTTTTATTCTCGTGAAATCGGTAGTTCCAGCCGTCATTCAAATTTCCCTCCCAGATGGTCGTCTCACAGAAATTGCATCCATCTAGTTCACCAATAGCCGAATAGATAGGTATAACACCAGAATCACCAAATATGCGGCTTGGTCCGCCAATCTCTAAACCCTTCTTGCCTCTAAGGCTATCTATGCAAATATAAGTGTCAATGTTTCTAGTGAAAAATTTATCCTTTAGCGCGTCTATGAGTGAGATTAACTATCCCCACCTGCGGGCCAGCACCATGATCTACCCTTTTGATTTTTGCCGCGATTGATATTCTACTTCTGCCTTCAGGATCTTAAGAGAATCCTCTAATCCATCAGGCGACTCCTTAAGATCTCTCTTTGCCTTGGATGTATCCAGCGAAGAATCCATCGGCCTTTTGGCTGTCCATTTCAGATCCTTCATCCTGGAAGGAAGGATCAGGCTATGATCCAGATCAAACTCCCTGGCCAGCTCCAGAGCGAAGTCATACCTGGATATCCTGGTGGCACCCGCCAGATGGTAGACTCCGCAGAGCCTCTTGTCTCCAGCCTCCAGGACCATTCTGGCCAGATTGGTATTCAAGGTGGGGGTTATAAACTGATCTGTGACCACGCGAACCTCCTGGCCGGATTTGAGACTATTTATTAGCCACAGAGCGAAATTGATCTTGCCGCTGGCAGGCCTGGATCCATAAGTCACGCAGGCTCTGGCAATGCAGCCGCGACAGAATTGCTCTCCTTGGAGCTTGGTGTAGCCGTAATAGTTCGCCGGGTTGGTTCGGTCATCTTCTCTGTACATGCCCCGGCTTCCGTCGAAGATGTAGTCTGTGGATATATAGATCAGAAAGGATCCGGCCTTTTCCGCCGCCCTGGCCAGGGCTCTTGTGCCCTCAACATTCACTCGGTATGCCAGATCTTTTTCCCGCTCACAGCGGTCCACATCCGTCAGAGCCGCGCTGTGAATTACGACCTCGGGCCTGAGCCTTTCCATCAGATCAGAGATGCCCTTGTTGTCCTCCAGATCGAACCTGACGGCTTGGCCAAACACCGGCTGGTTATGAGCATATCCGGAGAAGACCTCGTGACCCCTGGCTAAAGCTATCTGGGCAGCCTTGCTTCCCATCAGCCCGCTTCCGCCTGTTATGAAGATTCTCATAGATTGATCCTTTGAGCCCGCAGCCCATCATGGTTACCAGTTCAGTTTCCAGGGGGTAGGATGCAGGAGATTATCATCCACAAGAGGCCTCCACCATCTTTCATTCTCCAGATACCATCGCACCGTTTTTTTGATTCCCTCATCGAAGCCTTGCTGGGGACGCCAGTTCAATTCACGCCTTATCTTGGAGGAGTCAAGGCTGTATCTGACATCATGTCCAGGCCGATCCTCCACAAACTCGATCAGGCTCTCATCCTTGCCGAGCATACTCAGAATGGTCTTCACGACCTCCAGGTTGGTCTTCTCCTCACCGGCGGAGATATTATAGATCTCTCCCGCAACGCCTCGCTGCAAGACCTGCTCCACCGCCCGGCAATGATCTTTCACATAAATCCAATCTCTAACATTCTGACCTGTGCCGTAGACAGGAATCTTCAGGGATTTCACGGCCCGCAGAACGGTCTTGGGAATCAGCTTCTCCGGGAATTGATAGGGTCCATAATTGTTTGTGCACCTGGTGATCACAGCAGGCAGGCCAAAAGTTCGAGCATAGGCCAGAACAAATACATCTCCTGCCGCTTTGCTGGCGGAGTAAGGCGATGATGGCCGAAGCGTGCTCTCTTCCGTGAAAGATCCATCCAGGATGTCTCCATAGACCTCATCGGTAGAGATCTGCACGAACCTGGCCTCAGAGTTGTGTCTTCTCAAGGCCTCCAGAATGTTGAAGACGCCTTGAACATTGCTCTGGAGGAAGGAGTCGGGCCTGGAGATCGATCTGTCCACATGAGTCTCGGCCGCAAAGCTCACCACGGCGTCCACGTCCTTGATCAGCCGAAAAATCAGCTCCGAATCGACTATGTCCCCCTGCACAAAGGAATACCTATCCGCCTCATTCAGGTCTTTTAAGTTCTCAGCGTTGGAACCATACTTTAGGGCATCTACGTTGACTATGGTGCAATCCACATGCTCACCCAGCATGAACCGTATGAAGTTACTTCCTATGAAACCCAGTCCGCCCGTAACAAGGAGCTTCATTCAAATCACAGCGATATATCGGAGTTGTCGCCCACAATGATTCTGTGTCCTTTGGGCTTCGAGACGCCCTCTTGGATCTTCACATTTCTGCCGATCAGGCTCTCCACAATCTTGCCAGCATTCAGTATACTGCACTCATCCATGATTATGGAGTCCTCCACCTCAGTTCCGCATATTTGGCAGCCATGTCCCACCGAGGTAAAGGGACCGATGTAGGAATTAGATATCATAGTATCCTTTCCGATGATGCAGGGCCCCTTAACCACCGATCTCTCGATCTTCGTGCCCTTCTCAATGATCACTCTTCCCATCAATTTGGAGTCATCGACCTGGCCATCATTTTTCATCTTCAGGTCATCCAGGATCAGTCGATTGGCCTCCAATATGTCCTCAGGCTTGCCCGTATCCTTCCACCACCCTTCTACAAAAGAGGCATCGACTCTGTAGCCGTGCTCTATAAGCCACTGAATGGCATCTGTGATCTCCAGCTCATCTCTCCAGGAAGGGCTGATGGCCTTGCAGGCATCTATAATCACAGGTTTGAAGAAGTAGACCCCCACCAGAGCGTAATTGGAAGGCGGGACTTTCGGCTTTTCCACCAGCCTTCTGATGCTTCCATCCAAATTGAGATCGGCCACGCCGAAGCGTTGAGGATCTTCGACCTTCGTGAGCAGCACGCTGGCATCGCTCTTCAAGCTCCTAAACCTCTCTTCATGCCGGACTATGCCATCCCGCAGAATGTTATCGCCCAGATACATGACAAAATCGTCGTCCAGAAACTTCTCGGCCACCAATATGGTATGGGCAAGGCCCTTGGGCTCGCCCTGATAGATGAATTCAATTCGAGCCTCCCAAGTCCTGGATTTCACTGTATCGATAACCTGATCCTTGTTTGGTCCTAAAATTATGCCGATCTCCTTTGCGCCTGCCTCGATCACATCCTCAAGGGCGTAGAAGAGCACAGGCTTGTTGGCTACGGGTATGAGTTGTTTTTGCTGGGAGTAGGTAAGAGGGCGGAGCCTGGTTCCTGACCCACCGGAGAGTATGAGAGCTTTCACAAAATGCACCTCAATCTATAACCTTCGAGCTAGGGCCCAGGATAGATGACCTCGACGTTGTCCATGTTGAGGATCAATTTTCGCAGCTCTTCGCATTCAATGGGATGCTTGAACTCGCTGCACATCTTGACCCTCTCCGAAAGATCGCGCAGTTCCTCGTCCTTCAGATGGTAGCCCATCCTCTGCGTGATATACTTCAGGGCCTTGGCACCCGTATGCTTGCCTATGATGATGTGCCTGGCTGCGCCCACCAGATCCGGTGAGTAGAGCTCGTAGGTCCTGGGCTCCTCCAGGACGGCAGCTACGTGGATGCCAGACTCATGGGCAAAGGCGTTGGTCCCCACCACGGCCTTGTTCTTGGCCACTGGAACGTCCGAGTAGGTCTGCACCAGCTTGGAGAGGTCTTTTAGCTTGGTGAGATCATAGCCATCGATGCCATGATGCAGCCTCAAGGCGACTAAGAGCTCTTCGAGCGGTGTATTGCCGCTGCGCTCGCCAATTCCATTAACAGTGGTGTGAAGCTGCTTCGCCCCTGCCTCTGCTCCTGCCAGGGTATTGGCCAGAGCAAGCCCCAGATCATCATGGCAGTGCATGCAAATGGGAGTCTTCACAACCTTTCTAATCTCGCTGATCATGTAATAAGTAGTGCGGGGATTCATGATTCCAACCGTATCGGCGACACTGAGGTAGTCGGCATGATACTCCTCCGCCTTTTTATAGAGCTTCTTCAAGACTTCAAAATCCGTGCGTGTAGCGTCTTCGGCCGAGAAGCGCACTATCAGGCCGTGGTCCTTGGCGTACTCAACGGTCTGCAAAGCGCAGCGGATGGCCTCGGGACAGCTCATATGCAGCTTGTGCTTCAAATGAAGGTCAGAGGTGGCGATGAAAACGCTGACCATGTCCACGCCGCATTCGATCGCCGCGTCCACATCCTTCTGGACGGACCGGGAGAGAGCAGAGATCTTGGCTTTCAGCCCCTGGTTGCAGACCTCCTTCACGGCGTTCATCTCTGCCTGGGAGACCACGGGAAAGCCAGCCTCGATGACATCGACAACTATCTCGTCCAGCCGCAGGGCGATATCCAGTTTCTCATCAGCACGAAAGACCACTCCCGGCATCTGCTCGCCATCGCGGAGCGTGACGTCGCAGATCTCGATGTCTAAAGCTGGGGACCCGGCCAGGCCCAGAAACTGGTTGAGAGAGTAGTCTTGCATTGCTGGGGATAGTGAGGATTCATTACATAAATCGGTTTCGAAGGAAGAGGGATGCCGGCATATTAGTGAGGGAGATGCTATAATTGTGGATTATAAATTTGCGAAGCGTTCCAGAATCCACCGATTCCGCACCTCGGGATGGAATATGATGCCAAAGATGGGCCGAACTCTATGCCCAAAGGCCTCCACGCTCTCCTGGCCCCCCGCCAGAAGCCTGAAATCTTCGGGCAGGGTCACGCCGAAGCTATGCAGATGATAGCCTTGGATCTCTCGTGGCTCGCCCAGCAAGGGTGATTCACGGATAATCTCGATCCTATCCAGGCCGATGGCCGGTTGCCAAACGATCTTGCCGCCAAAGACGGCGCTGATGACCTGCATTCCTGCGCAGATGCCGAAGATGGGATTATCACAGCCTTTTATCCAGGAGAACATCTCCAGATGCTCTGCGTAGCCATTGTCCTTGAGAGCCGTGCCGCAGAGAATTATCTTATCGCAAAGGTCCAATTCATCCCTCGTTACATCAGTGAAGTGAATTATCCTGCAGATAAAATCAGAACTCTCCAGATGAGAAGCGATGGGATGCACGAACTCATACTGGGATAGAGAGTTCTTCTCGTAGCACAAATCCACGAGAAGGATCATTTATCCACCAGCTGCATCTCTTCGATGACGAACTGTCCCCGGTAGCCATCGTAGCTTCTGGAGGCTTTCAATATCTCGATCCGCTTCTTGAAGATGGGCCCGTCCAGGACGAAGGTCTCCAGCTCGCCGCCCTCGCCGGAGGGGTTTATTTTATATCTCTTCTGCAGCTCTGCCAGCACCTCAGTGCGCTCATCAGTCAGCCTAGCTCCCAGCCAGGAGGCATCGAAGGGATAGGCATAGACCCCGGAGACGATGACATTAAAGCCCTCTGATAGTAGTAGTCTCAGATAGCTCACCTGATTTATCTGCCAGAGGGGATTGAAGCACCACAGATCCAAGGAGCGGCAGATCCTTTGCACGCGGGCCGCCTGGTAGACGGACTCGATGGCGCCGGTCACGACTCCCTGGATGCCATATCTCTTTATGGCCTCGGCAATGGCTGCCTCCAGATCCTGCAGCTCCTCCTCCTTCTCGCCTCGGGTGGGCCAGAAGAGCAGGGGAAGGCCCAGGGCCTTTGCCTGCAGACCTGTGCATCGGATATTGGGAGTGTGGAACATGTAGCTGTCCTCGTTCTCGGAGACAAGAGTTATCACGCAGGCTACCTCATTCTTTTCCATGGCGCGGCGGCAGGCGAAGACGGAGTCTTTGCCGCCGGAGAAGAGCACTCCCAGCCTCACACCATTTACGAGCGAAGGCAGCGCTTAAAAAGATATCTGAGTCGAGAACGAGAAAGAGGCAAACCGAAGAGAGAAAGCCTAGCTGCACTAGCGCCATCTAACAGAGGCCGATCATTTGCCAGATCGTCTCCATATCCAGGTTGGCCTGGACGGCCTCGGCCAGCTCGTCAAAGCCGTCGCCCCTGGAGGCACCCTGATCATGCACCAGGTTCTTGCGGCGGCAGAGGTAATCGAGAAATGCATTGCGGAAGTTCTCGTTCTCAAAGATTCCGTGCAGGTACGTGCCAATCACCAGTCCGTTCTCGGCCACGGCACCGTCGTCCCCGAAGGCGGCTTCGCCCTTCGGACTGGTCACGCCCATATGAATCTCGTAGCCAGTCACCTCCTGGCCCCGGATCTTCTCCAGAAGGGGGCCTCCTCCTGTGACCCTCTTTCTCACCTGCACTGTCCTTTTTTCGTAAAGATCAAAGCGCGTCACTGCATCCAGCAGGCCAAGGCCGGCGACCGCGCCCACTGTGTCTTCTATCCCGCAGTCCACGATCTCCTTTCCCAGCATCTGGTAGCCTCCGCAGATGCCCAGGACGGGCGTGTCCTTCAGGGAGATTATCTGCCGGTCCATACCCGTCTCTTTCATCTCCCGCAGGTCGGAGATGGTGTTCTTGGTGCCGGGAATGATGACGGCGTCAGGACTTCCCAGGGGCTCGCCCAGGCCCACGTACCTGACCTGGGCGAATCGCTCCAGGGGCTCGAAGTCCGTGAAGTTGCTGATGCGGGGAAGCTTGATCACCGCAATCTCCACCCTGCTGCCCGCGCGGGCTTTCTTGTCGCCCAAAGAGACCGAGTCCTCCGAGGGCAATGCCAGATCAAGGTAGGGCAGAACGCCCAGGACGGGAATGCCAGTCAGCCTCTCCAGCAAATCCAGCCCGGATTCCAGGATGGCAGGATCTCCTCGGAACTTGTTGATCACCAGGCCCTTGACGAGCGGGCGGATGTCCTCGGGCAGGAGCTGGACTGTTCCGTAAAGGCTGGCGAAGACGCCACCACGCTCGATGTCTCCTACGAGGATTATGGGTGCCTGAAGGCAACGGGCCATGTAGATATTAGCGATGTCCCTCTCGAAGAGGTTGATCTCCGCCGCGCCGCCCGCGCCCTCTACTACTATGTAATCATAATCCTTCTCCAGCTCTTGGAGGGAATGGTCCACCACCTCCTTCAGATCCTCGATGCCCTGGTAGTACTCCTCGGCCGATCTGTCGGCCACGGGCTTTCCCAGGACGATGACCTGAGAGGTTCGATCGCCTTTGGGCTTGAGTAGGATGGGATTCATGAACTCGCTGGGCTCCGTGCGGGCCGCCCAGGCCTGCACCGCCTGAGCAATGCCGATCTCCGAACCGTTGCGCGTCACCCAGGAGTTGAGGCTCATGTTCTGGGACTTGAAGGGCGCCGCCCGAAAGCCACGGTTGCTCAAGAGGCGGCAGAGGGCAGCGACGAGGGTGCTCTTGCCAGAGTGGGAGGTGGTGCCGAGGACCACGAGGAAGCGGGACATATGCAGGGCAGCGAGGGCGTACAAGTTTATTTGCCTTTTGGAAGGTGTGGTTTTGTGAGGGGACAGGCTGAGATGCCCTTGCCTTTCAAGCCCTCATGTCGGCGCTCAGAAGATGATAATCTGTCTAGATATATTTATGATGTAAGAGCAAGAGGACACTTCCAGTGAACATATCATTGATAGGAAAACAATATATACATCCTCGAATACATGCTTAAGTTAAAGTATTGGACAGATGCCTTGGCCGACAGCAGGAACGAGCGCCGCAAATCAGGAAACGGACATGAAAGGCTTTCTAAACTGGAAGGGATAAAATAATTGGCGAAGGAGCGAAGACCAAGGCAAGGATCAAGCGGAGGTAGCCATTGTACATCAAAGAGGTTGAGCTTAAGAACTTCAAATCCTTTGGCAAAAGCATCAGGGTGCCTCTGAAGAACGACTTCATAACCGTCACCGGGCCCAACGGCAGCGGCAAGTCCAATATTGTAGATGCACTGCTCTTCGCCCTCTGCCTTTCCAGCTCGCGAGCCATGCGCGCCGAGAGGCTTCCCGACCTCATCTACCGGGGGGACAACGGCAAAGATCCTGACTATGCCCAGGTCACAGTTCGCCTGGACAACTCCGGCCGCATCTTTCCCCTGGACCAGGATATAATAGAAGTATCCAGAAAGATCAAGGTCAACAACGACAAATACGCTTCTTCTTACTATTTTAATGGAAAGTCCTGCGGCCAGGCGGAGCTGCTGGACCTGCTTGCCAAGGCAGGCATAACCCCGGAAAGCTACAACATCGTCATGCAGGGCGATGTGACGCGCATCATTGAGATGAGCCCGGTGGAGCGCCGCAAGATCTTAGACGAGATTGCGGGCGTGGCCGAGTTCGACGAGAAGAAGAGAAAGGCCATGGAAGAGCTGGAAGTGGTGCGAGAGCGGATAGGCCGGGTGGATGTTATCTTGGAGGAGGTCGGATCTCAGCTCGCCCGGCTGAAAGAGGAGCGGGACAGGGCCCACACTTACCAGGCGCACCGTGAGGAGCTGAAGCGGCAGGAGGCTTTTCTGCTCCTGGCCAGGCTAAAAGAAGCAGCTACAGAGCTGGCCGGGCTGGAAGAAGAAATCAACAGCCTGCAGGCCAAGAATGAGGCTCTTTTGCAGAAGTCGGAAGGCAAGAAGACTGAGCTGGCCGCACTTGATGAAACCCTGAAGACGCTTTCCGCCGAGATCACGCACAAGGGAGAGGACGAGCAGATCCAGGTGAAGCGCAGGATAGAGGAGCTGAAAGGAGAGATGGCCCGCGAGGCCGGACGCTCGGAGATGGCAGAGAAGGCGGCTATGGAGATGGACGGGCAGCAGAAGACCTGCTTCATTCAGATCTCCAACCTGTCGCAGGAACAAGAAGAGCTGGCCGATAGGGTGAAGGATGCCAGCCTGCGGGGAGCCAGCCTGCGAGGAGAACTGGACGATCAGATGGGGGAGCTCTCCATCGCCCAGGAGAAGCTCGCAAAGGCCGATGAAAAGTTCGTTCTGCTCAGAGACGAGCTTGCCGGGGCAAGGCAGCTGCGGGAGGAGGCCAAGACCAGGCTCGGAGACCTGGTGCGGGAGAGGGACAGGCTGCTGGACGCCACCCGCCGCGGCGGCCTGGAGCGCGAGGAGCTCTCCGCCGGAATCAAGGAGGCCCTGGATGCTCTGGCCAGCGCAGATCACGAGGCGGAGCAGCTCAAGGCGGACCTGGCTGATCTGAACGGCAAGGCCATGGAGATGGAGAAAGACAGTGACGATCTGGAGAGCGGGCGGCTCCGGCTGCGCCGGGAGATAACCGAGGCGGAGAGGGAGATGCAGCGGCTGCAGGGCGAGTACGCCCGCACCGACGGGCGCCTGAGGGCGGCGGAGGACAAGGCAGGATACAGCCGCGCTGTGGAAGCGATCCGCGCGGCTATAAAAAAGCAGATGCTGCAGGGTCTTTATGGAACTATTGCCGAGCTGGGGAATGTGGGCTCGCGCTACTCCGCAGCTCTGGAGGTGGCAGCGGGGGCACGCCTGCAGAGCATCGTTGCCGCGAACGATGAAGACGCATCTCAGGCCATTGAGTACCTGAAACGCTCGCAGATCGGCCGGGCCACCTTCCTGCCCCTCAACAAGCTGGACAAGGGCAGCCTCTCCTCCAAGCCCAATCATTCGGGAGTGGTCGATTACGCCTTGAACCTGGTGGACTTCGATCCCAAGTTCAAGTCCGCCTTCTGGTACGTCTTCCGGGATACCCTGGTGGTGGAGACTCTCTCCCACGCCAGGGCGCTCATGGGAAGATACCGCCTTGTGACATTGGAAGGAGATCTGGTGGAGAAGTCCGGGGCCATGACCGGCGGCCACTACCGCTCCAAGATGAAGTTCGCCGCAGAAGAGGGAAAGAAGCTGGTCGACCTATCCGAGAAGATCTCGGCTGCGGACCAGGAGCGCAGCGCTCGTCTGGACAAGCTGGATAGAATCGAAGAGCAGATCTCCCACCTTTCCCGGGAGGTGGAGGAGCTGAACAAGGCCATATCCAGGAAGACCTTCCGGCTGGACGAGCTGGCGGCCTCCAAGCCCCGGCTGGAGAAGTCCATTCAAGAGCGGCGCGCGCGCCTGGTGCAGATGGAGAGCGAGTCCTTGAGCTGTAAAGAGCAGCTCAGCCTCCTGGAGACGGAGATCAAGAGATCGGACTCTACCTTGGGAGAAGAGCAGCAGAAGATCGAGAATATCGAGAGCGAGTTGAAGGGATCCCAGATCCCCGGGCTCAACAAACAGGCGGATGCTGCCCAGGCCGAGATCAAGCGTCTGCAGGAGAGGCTGACCGGGATCGATGCCGAGATTCTCAAAGACAAGATCCGGGAGGAGAGCAGCCAGGAGAAGCGGCAAGAGCTCCTGGCCCGCAGGGAGACCCTGGAGGGCCAGAAGGCCGAGGCGCTGCAGCGCAAAGAGGCCGCTGCCGTGCAGATCCTGGCCCTGCAAGGGCAGCTCGAGGCCATGCAGGCGCGAGAGGCGGAGATCGAGGTCGAGCTGCACGGCCTGAAAGGGGAGAGAGGAGAGCTGCTGGAGAAGACCCTGGCACTGCAAAGGGAGATAGACCAGGCAGAGCGGGAGAGAGACAGGATCGAAGCTCGACTGACGGCCACGGCCGCGGCCAGAGATGTCGTCTTGCCTAAGGTGAATGGCCTGCGCTCGGAGATCGAGGCCTGCGGAGTTGACTCCACCCAGGAGCCGCCCCAGAGCGAGACGGTGGCGGAGAAGATCCGGGCCCTGGAGCAGGCCATGAGGGACCTGGAGCCCGTGAATATGCTGGCCATCGGTGAGTATGAGCACGTGAAGACGCGCCATGACATCCTGGCGCAGAGGAGGACCACCCTCTTCCAGGAGCGCGAGGCGATCATCGATAAGCTGGAGAAGTACGACCAGATGAAGAAGGAGGCCTTCCTCACCAGCTTTGATGAGATCAACAAGAACTTCAAGCAGGTCTTCAGGGAGCTTTCCAACGGCGACGGCGACCTGATTCTGGAAAATCCGGAGGAGCCGCTCACCGCGGGCATGACCATCAAGGCCAGGCCCGAGGGCAAGCCCCTCCACCGCCTGGAGGCCATGTCCGGCGGGGAGAAGAGCCTGACCGCTCTTTCCTTCATCTTCGCCATCCAGATGTTCCGGCCTGCGCCCTTCTACGCCATGGACGAGATCGACATGTTCCTGGATGGAGCCAATGTGGAGCGCGTGGCCAAGCTGATCAAGAAGATCTCCGGCCAGGCCCAGTTCATAGTAGTATCCTTGCGAAAGCCCATGATCCAGCAGTCGAAGTACACCCTGGGCGTGACCATGCAGGAGAACAACATATCCAGCGTGACCGGCATCTGTACCGGCTGAGGCGACCTTGACCGAAGTTCCATCTGCCCCAAAATCCGAAGCCGAGCAGGACGAGTTCAAGTTCGGCGAGCCTGCGGAGGTACTGGTGGAGCTGGCCAAGCGGGGAGACATCGACCCCTGGGATATCGACATCGCCCAGACCACGGAGAAGTTCCTGCGGTACATCGACTCCCTGGAGAAGCGCGATCTGCGAATACCGGCCCGCACTCTGCTCTACGCCAGCATCCTTTTGCGCATGAAGTCCGACTCCATGGAGGGGCCGCTGGAGGAGGAACCCGAGCCGCAAGCCGAAGAGATCGAGACGGCAGAAAAGGAGGAGATAGACAAGCTTCCCCCGCCGCCGGTGCGAAGGCACACCAAGCGGCCCGTGACCTTAGATGAGCTGATCTCTGAGCTGAAGAAGGCGGAGATGGTGGGCAGAAGGAAGGCCATGCGGGACCGCTGGCCCACTACGGAGGAGAAGGCCCTGGATCTGTCCCACGAGGAGGGGATCGAGGACAGGATCAAGGCCCTGGGGCCCATCCTGGACGACATGTTCACGAGCACCAAGAAGGTATCCTTCGGGGATATAAATAAAAGGAGCGAGGACGGAGTCACGAACTACGTCTCGCTGCTCTTCATGGCCCACCGAAAGCAGGTCTGGCTGGAGCAGGAGGAGATCTTCGGGGACCTGTTTGTGAGAAGGCATCCCTAAATAACGATTTCGTGGGTTCTGTCAAGTCCTCGGTAGTTCACCTCATCCCAAACTACCTGTTAAAACTCGGTAGCTGACTTATTTAAGGTCTGAGATTGAGGCAATGGTAGGTAGTTAGTGCGATCTTGTTGAGAATATCTCAAAATCAACAAAATTCGAGTTGCATCGAGATCTCGATGATTTGAAATCGACATCATCTGCCGTGAAATTAATAGTAGCGAAAAGTATTTAGGATAATCTCATATAGTCCACTCCATGGCAACGGGTGTGATAGGCAAAGAGCCAGAGCAAAGAGGTTACAAATCCCAAAATTTTAGAGAGATTACGCCCGACTATATCTTTGGCGGGGTAAAACCCGGATTCATCGAAATGATTATAGTTACAACAAAAGCAAATGCATTCGAAAAGGTGGTCAATAATAGAGACGTGTTTGAGCATACCGAAGAAGCCAGTCTCAAGATCGCACCATTACAAGCAAAATCTTTGATTACTTGGTTGCTACAAAATATTAAATTGTATGAAACAACATATGGCCAAATAAAAAATGTTGAAACCGATGCGACTAAACAAGTGATAAACAAAAAAGTGGAGGATTTACTTGCCACCCTTTGAAGTCACATCGCTTTCCAAAGGCATTAAGGGAACCTTTAAAACACCAGTCCCTCCTATTGGAATGAACGCGCCATCAGATATAGGCGAAATGATAAGAGTCCATATGCTAGGTAGCGATATGTCGACTGCTGGTTACCCTAATCAGAGTTATATCAGCGCAATAGACCTAAATACATTTAAGGGCAATATTATGTTAATGGACCCCAAGAACCGCTCCGAAACACAAGAAATTCTCGACGACCAGGAAGCGTTCATGGCACTTTCTGCCAAGGTTATCTTAGATCTTCTCGAAGAAGAACCTGACACCTATACAATCAACGATGTTAAGGTTCGATTTAGATGAATGGCGACACCATTGGGAAAGTTAGGAGCCCTCCCGTGGACGCGAGAGGTATTGCTAAGGGCGATATAATTTTCGTTGATTTTCGATTTGTGCGGGCGTTGATAGATATTGAAGGGAGGATAAAAGAAACAAGCAAAGAGCGACCAGCTTTGGCAATCTATACCGAAAGACGGCAATTAGTTGTGGCATACATAACATCAAAACTGCTGCTTGTTCCCGATCCTGCAGATGTCTCAATTCTGAAAAGCAATCCATCATTTGAGAAAACTGGATTAAAAAATTCATCAATTATAAAATTAGGTGTACTCTACACAGTATCACGTGATGATGTTCTTGGTTGGTTGGGATCTCTTGATGATGCTTTGCGAAATGAAATTAACACGAAACTTGCCGCATGCTTTAGAATTTGATTTTGAAATCCTAAAGATGTTATTGAGCTGGAGTGCACCCCTTCGAGTAGACAACGAGTTAAGCAACATCAATCCTTGGAGGGGAGTACATGAAGAAGATGAGGCGGCGCTACGACCGAGAATTCAAGATATCAGTAGTGGCTGAACTTGAGCGAGGCAAACCTGTAGCTCAGATAGCCCGCGAGCAGGGCATCCATCTGAGTCTTCCATCCCGGTGGAGAGATGAATGGGTCAGATACCGCAGACTTTACAGAACATGGAATAGTAATAATATTATACGACAATGTCAAGTCAGGCTGCGGCGCATCAGCTCGCGATGGCCGCAAAAGGCGGCGGGAACGGCATCAGTCCAGTAGCACCAGGCCGAAGAGATCGACCTTCGCAGCGTAGTCTTTCAGAACCTTGGGGCTGTATCCGGCGTTCTGCAGGGTCTTGAAGAGATCGATTCCGCAGGCCTCCGGGGAGGGGCGCATGAGATCTTTGTGCCTGCACCTTGCGGTGTCCAGCTCGAAGACGGCCTGATCATTCTTCAACATCTCTTCTACGACGCAGGTCTCGCAGAGCGTGCAGGGCAGGGCGCCCATGCCAAAGGCCTTGTAATAGCCGAAAAGGAAGGCTTTGCGCTCCAGCTCGTAGATGGTTTTATGAAGCCTGGTGAGGGAGCTCCAGAGGGCATGGTGGGGATGCTTGGGCAGAAGCTTCTGGTCCGGCTTGGCCTCGAATCGAGCGATCGCTGCATAGCGATACTCCGAGAGCAAGCGCCTTGTCTCCTCCGGCTTGGGAGAGTAGGGCGGACAGCAGAGGTGCTTTCCATAGGCTTTGCATCCAAACCGGCATTTCCACCTCACCCAATCTGCCACTACCACTATCTCCGTGGGGATGGGCTTGAGGTCCTCATGGACGGTCTTCAGTTCGGAGAGGAGGCTGCTGAGATCTTTGCTCATGATCATCATCGACCTTTAAAGATGGCTAAAGAAATATGCGTTCCGAAAATATATATTTTAGTGCCCGCACCGACGAAGGGCTAAAGGCCGCCAGTATGCCGTCCTCCGGCCTGCTGCCCCTTCAGGCGCTCCATCCAGGTTGCGCACGATAATCTGGGCCATAACGCCTCCTTTGTGATATCATCGCCAAGGCTTTCTTTCAGCTTACTTCAAGCCTGATGGTGTTAACTCCTATAATCGATCTCCAAGCCCTTATAGGAATACCCTCATCATGGAATGTGAAGATCCTCTCTTCAGCCTCGGCTTCCCCTAATTTTATCATTATCTTCTTGGTTGTGATCTCATAGCCTTGAGGCCATCCGGGGTTCAAGTCTTTTTTGGTTTGAATAGTTATGGCATCTTTGATTGTTACATCCAGATACCACTTTCCTTTCAGCTCCGAAATTAGCTCCTCCTCGGTCACCAATCTTTCAGAGGCATAGGCTATGAACTCAAGGAACCTCATAACCGAGTCATTCAGGGCTGAGTATTTTGAAGAGTTTTGATCGACGGATAAGACTGTTCCGTTTTCATAATGGATCGTGTAGTTTATCTCCAGCTGAGATTTTCCGGTTGGAGTGCATAAGGATGAAGCGGTTATGATAAGCAAACCGGAGATTAATGCTAATAAGATTAATTTCATATCACCACTTACCATTAATAAAGGTAGTAAGGCCATATTATTGGCCTTACCTATTCACGATACTGCAGCTCTTTCCGCGTTTGAGTTCCCAATGCCTGCAGAGATGGTCGCCTTCAGATCTCTGACAAGGTTTTGCGGGATGCTATCCATCTGGAATGGCGACCTTCCGGCTTTAACCTTCAACGCAGACATAATCTCTTTGTACTCTGTAGACCCTCCTGGACCGTTGGCTACTCCAGAGAAGACATAGATCGGTTCAATATCGGTCTGTTGTTTATTGCCCTCTGCCTCATAGTATGCCAGATGCATGTCGGTAACCGTTGCTGTATCCACATTGGAGATCTCGGTGGTTAGACCTCTTTGCTTAAGCAGATTGAAGGCCTCCTCTGGAGATAACAGCTCATAAGGATTGGTTTGGACCAATGAAACGGCGGACCTCTCATCAATTTTGGCTAGCGGTGATGATGATAGCTGATTATTTACTGTTCTGGAGGGCTGAGTAACAGCGGCTTGAGTCTTGAGTAGAGCCTGGGATGAAACCGCAATTTTTTCTCCTAGGTCCCTTGATACCTTATTATATCCCAAGACTTTGCCCTCATCACCTAACATTACATATATGGTAGATCCGGCACCTTCCACTGGTATGCCCTCAATAGTCCTTGAGTACTTTGCCACACCCATGACCTTTTCTGTCGCTCCTTCAGGACCGTTTTGACCAAGCATTTGCCTCATGAGGTAAGACATGCCTGTGAACTGATATCCAGCTGGCAGAAGATCTGTCTGGGATACAAAGGCATCAGCGTTCTGTTTCAATATGTCCTCTGATGGCAGAGCTGCTTTGCGTTCTGTTAGAGAAGCCAATTTATCGAACAACACTGATTCTGCCCCGGAGACCTTATCCACTGCAAGATAGCTGGTATCTGTGGTTAAGGTATATGCCGACCCGATGTCTTGCACCGTATTTAGCATCACGGGGGGCGCAGAAGCCTTTACGATTGGAGAAAGCTGTCGATTAGCTACGATTCCATCTGTTGAGATTGGCTGGGGATCAGCCTGCACTTTAAGACGGTTTGAATCGCTGGCCAGGTCTCGAATGTTGGTTAGCTGATCGGATTTCAATATGGAAGAAGATGGTGTTACCTTCAATGCTGATGATGGCGTCATCACGATCTTGCTTACAGGTGACAATAAGACCTTATCTATCCTTATCGCAGCCAGAACTTTGGTAGATTCCGCAGTCACTACTGGGCTAACCATCTTGTAAATCCCCACAGTTTCTGGTATCGTGGGAAGTTTAGTCTCTAAGGTAAATGTTGGCTTGGCTAAATAGCCGTCCTCTTTGCTGGGCAGTTCCATAGTCAAAATGCTTGTGTCAGTACAGAATCCAGAGTCCTCCGCCTGGGTGAAATAGGCATATGCTCCGATCAAAGCCGCTATGCCAAAGATCAAGTAGACGCATTTGTTTATCATCTTTCAATCCCTCTATTTGGTTATCCAGTATTGCCACCAGGTGTCTCCAGGCACTGGCCAGGGTCCCACTGAACCATGATTCCAGATATGATCGTTTGCAGTAGACTGGGTGCATATTACCTTGGCTGTAACTCCACTGGGCTGAAGATCGAGGTGCTGCTTGAACCAGGCATCTTTGATGCTCATTCCGGATAATAGATACTGAGCCAGCTTGTCTCCGGCATTACAGGCATAGACGGTCGTTGCATGACTGCAGAACATATGAAGACCGTTAGCACAGGCTGTATAGGCCCAATCGGATAGATGAGAGTCTGCCAGAACTGAGCAAGAGTGGGCAAAGACCCATTCCAGATCCAGGTTTCCCCAAATGGCATCATCATATGTAGCGGTATCATCATTGTGAGTGCCAGCAGGGAAGTACAATCCATCAGGACTGCCGTGGCCTTCCCAGAATAGCATGTCTACATTATCGGCATAGGAATTATCCCATCCTCCCTTTGAGACATCCTTGAAGTCATTCTCCCAGGCGTTGGAATCTCCCCAGAAGAACTTCTTGTCCCAACCATCGGCGACCATTCTATCGGCAAAAGACGTCGCAGAGTCGCGATTGACCCCCAAACCGTTCGTGGAATCGTACTCAACTCCAAAAGACGGCCAATATGCTAGTCCGATGTTTATATTGGCAAGCACTAATATCAATAGGCCTGTCAGAATTACGTAACTTTTGATGATCCCAACCTCCATCATTATTGGTGATTTTATCGCATTTAAAAATTACGCTTTAGCTGTTTGTAAAGTGGTTTAAGAAAAGTTCATAATATATCATAATACTCACATTCCGCACTAAAGCTTCAATGGGCAAATATTTTTCTTGATATCGATTCTGAAATATGAATATATAATGTAATGATATTAATTTATTTTTAAAATTTAAGAATCTAACAATGTGCTGAAAAGCAAAAACTCCTTGTTGGAGTCTCGAATCTGGAATTGATGCAAACAACCTGATAACCAAAAATATAATTTACTATAAATAATTTTAATTTATAGAGAATTTCCGAAATCGCTATCAAGAAAAATATTCACTAAATCAATCCTTACTGCGGAATGGTATGTGTTTAGCTCACTTCAATCAGCATCATTAAACCCATTTCGTGATACCTCGCGCGGCCAGTTCCAGAGAGCTAACTTCAAGTAACTTCGGCTACAGATATTGTTTTTCTATCTGGCGCAAGTTGTTTATCGGCATGGTCCCAATTACTAAAACCAGAATCTATCGAGCGATTCTGAGGGAGCTAAACACATACGCGGAATGTGGGATATATAATCTCTTTGGACTTTTTTGCTGATGATCCTGGATAGAAAATAGTGACCGCTACCTAGGAAACATGCGAAGAGCCGTCTGATCCCCGTCGTTAAAACCAAAAAAAGGGAGACGACAGGCTCATGGCCCTGCGCCAAAGCTGTCGGTGGAATTTTTTCCAAGATCTGGAATATTGCTGGGAACATGGCCAGTCATAGCGATATAGGTATCTAAATCATAACCGTAGTATTTCCCCTGAGACATGACGTCGGCGTTTACCCTCCGGGTCTGATTCCAGCTGGCATCTATGGCATGCACCGGCTTGGCCGAGTAGCTGCCTAATGAAGTGGCAGTAGTGCTTCCCTGGGGCTGCATCCAGAACATACTCAATGCGGTCTGGTTGTCTCCGAGAACCGTGGTCAGGCCCTGGTTGAATGAGTTTACCTGATTGTTATACTCCTGAGCCTGGGCTGGATCGTAGGGCGCTGCCCCCAGCAGCCTGCCCATTATCAAACCTGCCTTCATGCCATCCATCACGCCTTTCTGATAGTCAGTCAGCTCTCCCAGCGCTGGAATCACCGCCAGCGACAATAAAGCCAAAACGGCAAATGCCCTTGTTAAATTCATGAAATCATCCTCCACAACTTTGTATCATCATTAGCCCATGGTCTCTTCAGGCCCAGGGATCGTTTGAGTTGAAGATAGGGGGCAGCGAAACGCCACCCGTTACTGCGTTCGTCGAAGTGACAGGCGAAAGGCTGGCATAGGTTGGCTGCCCGGTGGTGGGATCTACGTAGACGTAGACCTGCTTCCCGGTGTTAGGATCCTTATAAGTATAATAAGGTTGCCCGGTATTGGGATCCGTGTAAGCATAGATTTGTTCTCCGGTGTTGGGATCTGTGTAAGTGTAGGCCGGATTACTGCTGTAGGGATCCACGTAGGTATCTCCCAGCCAATTGTTGGTACGGGTGAGATTTCGCAAAATGTAAGTTGGATCGACTATCAGCTCTCCGCCAACAATCATGCTACCCTTGGGCGCGCTTCCCCAGTTCCACAGGTTGCCGCTTTTGCTGCTCTCCTCGGCGGGCTGAGGATTCTGGGCCTTGAAGCTGCTTATCAAGTTCTGGCCATACTCTCCGCCCACACTCTGGAAGTGGCTCGTGCTTTGAGCATAGCAGCCTGCCGCCAAAAGACATGCTGTTGCTAACGCGATTACTGCCAATGCAGTCCTCATCTCTAAACCCCACTAAAACGGCAATGGGCGCGGTACCATAAAAGCCTTTCGAGTGACTGAAGCCATTCTCGACGAACGCTGAATCTTTCGCGTTATGCGCCAGATCCACCCAGATCAATCAACTCCAGGGCTCATTCGAGGTGAAGGTCTGCGGCAGCGCCAAGCCATTCGACTGCTGGCTACCTAGTAGCGTATCCATGGTGCTGGAAGGCGAGACGGCGGAATAGACCGGCTTTCCAGTGAGGGGATTTATGTAGGCATAGATTCGCTTCCCGGTTTTAGGGTCCAAATAAGAGTAATAGGAATAATAAGGACGTCCTGTGCTAGGGTTGAGGTATGAATAGACCGCATTTCCGGTCAGGGGATCTAAATAGATATCGACCGGCAGTCCGGTATTGGGATCTGTGTAGGATTCACCCAGCCAGTTGCTGGATAGATTCAGCCAGGGCCGAAGATAGTAGGGATCTGTTGTCAGCTCTCCATCGACGATCGCGCTCCCTTTGGGGGCACTGCCCCAGTTCCATAAGTCGCTGCCGTTATCGCTATGAAGCTGCTGGACAGGCTGGGGATTCTGGACCTTGAAGTCGCTTATCCAGTCTTGGGCGAACTCTCCGCTCACACTCTGGAAGCGGCTCGCGCTCTCTGCATAGCAGCCCGCCGCCAGAAGGCATACCATTACTGATACAGCCACTGCCGATGCCGGCCTCATTCTGACCACACATTGATGCAACATGATAAAAGCCTTCTGCGTATCAGGCCAATCCCAGGGCTTACTCGATCTTCCTCGCCGCCACCTCGATCGCCCGCAGGACGCTCTCCTTGGGGATGATGGTCGCCACGGGAATGGAGAGGATCTTCTCCACGGTGGGGCTGACGATGGGAGCACAGACCAGGGCCGCTGCCCCGTCCCGCTCCGCCCTTATGGCGGCGATGATCGCCTCCTCGATGGTGGTGGCCGAGTACTCCCGCAATGTCAGCATCTTCTCCCCGATCTTCATCTTCTTCTCGCTGATCTTGTCCAGAACCGGCCGGGCGGCGATGATGGCGATGAAGTTGCCATCCGAGCCCTCCAGCTGGCGAATGGTCTTGGCGATCTGCCGCAAGGTGGTGATGTTCGGCTCCCTGTGGCCGGAGAGGATCTTGTAGAGGGTGCTCTGCGGAATTCCCGACGCCTTGGAAAACTCCCGGGCGGAGAGGCCAAGCTCCCCCAGCACTTCTTTCAAGGTCTTTCGCAGGTTCTCATCGGACTGGAAGCTAGCCTTCATCACTCTCTCCACATTGGGCATACTGTTGGGTTATGGGCCCGCTGATATTTCTACTTTTGGAAGATATCTCCACAGCTCCAGAGAATGCGGCCATCTGAATAATCAGCAATGCACCGCGTCAAGAATACTATTGGGCAAGGAAGCCCAGGATATTTCTACTTCAGGGTAATATTCCCGCTTATGGCCGACGCATTAATATTCACCTTGCTGTTTATCAGGGCCAAACGTATTTCTTGAGAGGATCTATTGTACAATAAGGATAAAATATTGCCGAAAACAGAAAACGTTATATCCCAAACCTCAAAAGGACTCTCTTATGGGTGATTACGAGGTCAGGTGCGTAAGCGATGGATCTTTGCAGCCATCCTTCGCCCTGAACTGTCCCAATGACAACTCGCTTCTGCGAGCTTATTATGCCGCCAAGCGCCCAGGACTAAGAGACCTGCCGGGAATATGGAGGTTCTTCGACTGGCTGCCTGTGCACGGCATCATTGAAGGCGCAAGCGAGGGCTCCATCACCTACAAGAGCCAGGGCCTAGCCCAAGAGCTGGGCCTGAAAAACCTTTACATCAGCTTTTGCGGCTACTGGCCGGAGCGAAAGGCGGCCATGCCCACCTGCAGCTTCAAAGACCTGGAGGCTCCGCCCACCATGCAGAGGCTCCGGGAGCAGGGCAGTGGCCTGACCTTGGTGGTGGCCTCAGCCGGCAACACTGCCCGCGCCTTTGCCCAAGTGGCATCCCTGACGGGCCAGCCGCTGGTTCTTTTCGTGCCGGAGAAGGCGCTTTCCAGGATGTGGACTACTGCAGAGCCAGGGCCGGTGACTTTAGTGAGCGTGAAGGGCGACTACTACGATGCCATCACCGTGGCGGAAAAGGTGCAGTCCCGACCAGGCTTCGTGGCGGAGGGCGGGGCGAGAAACATCGCCCGCCGGGACGGCATGGGAACGGTGATGCTCGAGGCGGCCTTGGTCCTTCACGCGATTCCGGATCACTACTTCCAGGCGGTGGGGAGTGGTACGGGCGGCATATCGGCCTGGGAGGCGGCTTTAAGGCTGAAAGAAGATGGACGCTTTGGATCTAACCTGCCCAGGCTGCACCTGGCCCAGAATCTTCCCAACGCACCCCTCTACTTTGCCTGGAAAGGAAAAGATCCCGCGCCCACAGCCGAAGACATGTTCGATGATGTGCTCTTCAACCGAAGGCCGCCTTACGGCATAGCCGGAGGCGTAAAGGACGCTCTTTTGGCCACGAACGGTGATCTCTACGGGATAACCAATGACGAGGCTGCCCAGGCCAAGCAGCTCTTCGAGCAGTCTGAGGAGATAGACATCCTCAACGCACCCGCTGTGGCCGTGGCCGCGTTGGAGCAGGCCGCAAAATCAGATGCGGTTCACCCTGACGACGTTATTCTTCTCAACATCACAGGCGGCGGCGTATCCAGGATCAAAGAGGACTATGCCCTGCACGCACTGCAGCCGGATATAACCGTCTCCCAATGGGAAGAGGCGGCGCAATTTCTGGAGAGCAGATCATGAACCAGAACAGGAACCAAACCATGAAACCTCTGACTTTGACCATATTAGGCGGCGTGGACAAGGATGGTTTGCCCGACGCCATAGACAAGATCGAGATAGGCCGGGGAGAGATAATAGGAATAGTAGGTCCAACGGGCTCGGGCAAGAGCACGCTGATCGCCGACGTCGAGCAGTTCGCGCAAGGCGACACGCCCTCCGGACGGAGAATCCTCATCAACGGTGTTCCACCTGAGCCGCAGCTGCGCAGCGATCCGAGAAAGAAGCTGGTAGCTCAGCTCTCCCAGAACATGCATTTTTTGGCTGACATGTCCGTGTGCGATTTCCTGAGGATGCACGCCAAATCCAGGGGCAAGGACAATGCCCTGCCGGAGAAGGTCATAATGCTGGCCAACACCCTGACCGGGGAGCCGATAGATCCCAAACACCAGCTGACCATCCTGAGCGGTGGGCAGTCGCGTGCCCTCATGGTGGCGGACATCGCCGTCATAAGCGACTCGCCCATCGTGCTCATAGACGAGATCGAGAATGCAGGCATAAAGAAGCAGGAAGCTTTGCGCCTTCTATCCGGGGAGGGCAAGATCGTGGTAGTGGTGACCCACGATCCCATGCTGGCTCTGATGGCCTCCCGCAGAATTGTGATGAAGAACGGAGGAATGACCAAGGTCATCAGCACCAGCACAGAGGAGCACCAGATCTTTCAGGATATCGAGCGCGTGGACAGCTGGCTCACGTCTCTTCGCGAGACCATCCGTCAGGGAGAGGTAGTGGCTTGAAGATGGTGGTGGTGGCCGGAACGCCGGGGTCGGGCAAGACCTCGGTGCTGATGCACGCCGTCAAAGATTTGAAGCGCTCCGGCCATAGGCCGGCCCTGGCAAAGATCGACTGCATGTGGACCGAGGACGACATACGATTCAAAAGGCTGGATGTTCCTGTGGCCGTCGGCCTCTCCCGGGATATGTGTCCCGATCATTACGCCATCTACAATATGGACGAGATGCTGCAGTGGGCCAAGGCTCAAGGCGCAGACATTCTGCTCAACGAGACCGCCGGGCTCTGCCTGCGCTGTGCTCCCTATCCGGACAAGGGCCTGGCAGTATGCGTGATCGATGTGACCGCGGGTCCTAACAGTCCTCTGAAGGTAGGACCGCTCCTCACTACGGCGGACGCTGTAGTGATGACCAAGGGCGATCTGGTCTCCCAGGCGGAGCGCGAGGTCTTCCGGGAGCGCATCCTGGAGGCAAATCCGAGATGCAGGATAATCGAGGCCAACGGCCTCACCGGCAAGGGCTCAGGTGAGCTGGCAGACCTGATCCGAACCTGGCCCGACATCGACGGGGAGATGGTGCTGCGGCATAATCCTCCCCTGGCCATCTGCACCCTTTGCACCGGCGAGCTGCGCGTCTCCAAGGAGCGCCACCGGGGCGTGCTGCGCCATCTGGACGGCTTCATGGAATACCGCGGTGAGTGAGAAAAGCATGAAGCAGATCGCTAAGCTGCTGCCGGGCTACAACTGCGGTGAGTGCGGCCTGGGCAGCTGTCGGGAGTTCGCCGCGGCTCTGGTGGATGTGCAGGGCCTTTCCCGCTGTCCTCCTTTGCAGCAAGAGCGGTTCAAGGATCGGGTGGAGGAAATATCCCGTCTGCTGACCCTTTCGGAGAAGGAGGAGGAGATCATCGGAGTTCTTGATGGTCTGCGCGCGGATTTCACTCTAGCGCCGCTGCCAGGCGAGCCCTCCTGTCGAGAGGATCTGCATCCCTTCAATCCGGAGGCCAGGCCAAGGGCGGGAGAGATTTTGAGATACAGGCCACTGGGCTGCCCCATAACTCATTTTGCCAGGGTTCTGAAGTATGAGCAGGGGATACTAACCGCGCACCTGGTCGGCCCGGTGCACCTCCTGGACGGTTCGCCCTCGCCCAGGGATATAGGCATCTGCCTGGTGGCCGCCTTCGAGGGAGTGGTGAGCCAGGGCCGAAGGCCGGATGTCGGCGAAACGGTGCGATTCTTGCCGGATCACTGCATGATGCAGAAGGTCCATTCCGGGGTTGTGGTGCACTCCGAGGGAAGCAGACTGAGGATTGAGGCGATCGATCTGAAGGTGTGGTAGCCTGGCAATTATATAAAATCCTCGCATATTGATTTTTCGAGCTTTCACTCACCTTTGAAGGATGCAGAAGTAGTTTACCGCGCATCAGGGTGAGTATAAATGAAAAAGTGGAGTGAACCCCTCCGAGTAGACAATGAGTTAAGCAACTTCAACTCAGGGAGGGATGGTATGTGTTTAGCTCCCTCAGAATCGCTCGATAGATGGGACCATGCCGATAAACAACTTGTGCCGGATCGAAAAACAATGTCTGTAGCCGAAGTTACTTGAAGTTAGCTCTCTGGAACTGGCTGCGCGAGATATCACGAAATGGTTTATTGATGCTGATTGAAGTGAGCTAAACACATATAAAAGTTACAAACAATCATTCTCCAAACCTACGAACGAACCAGGTCTTCACCACCTGAGTCAGAATTACATAGCACACCAGCATAATCGCCAGTAGCAGCCAATACAGGGGCGGCAGCTGGACAAAACCGAGGGCATCGGCCAAGGGCGAAGCCGTTAGCCACGCGCCGACCGCAACAATGATCAAGGAACTGACGATCAGCGGCCAGCTCGCACGGCTTTCGATGAATGGGATCTTGTTGGTACGGATGACGTGAATGATCAGAGTCTGGGTAAAGAGCGACTCTACGAACCAGCCGGTGTGAAATAGTGCCGGATAAGTCCAGGCATTGAAGATGTAGAGCATAATGAAGAACGTCAGGTAATCGAAAATCGAGCTGATGGGTCCGATAAACAGAATGAAACGCTGGATGTCGTTAATCGCCCACTTACGCGGCTTGGCCAGCCAATCGGCGTCGACTTCATCCGTGGGGATGGTGGTCTGCGAAAAATCGTACAGCAGATTATTCATCAGCACTTGGATGGGCAGCATGGGCAGGAAGGGTAGGAAGGCACTGGCACCCACAACGCTTAACATATTTCCGAAGCTGGATGAGGCCGCCATCTTGATGTACTTGATGATATTGCCGAACACGCGCCGCCCTTCCATCACACCTTGCTCCAGTATCAACAGACTGTTCTCCAGCAGAATGATGTCGGATGACTCCTTGGCGATGTCCACAGCGCTATCGACCGAAATGCCCACATCGGCAGCCTTCAAAGCCGGGGCGTCGTTGATGCCGTCGCCCATAAAGCCAACGACTTGACCATTGCTTTGCAGCGCGTGGACAACTCGCTCCTTGTGGGCTGGGACGAGTCTCGCAAAGACGCTTGCAGAGCGGACCGCTTCAGCGAGTTGCCTCTCGTTCATCTTCTCGATTTGGGAGCCGAGCAGAAGATTCTCCACCTGCATGCCCACTTGCTTGCAGATGTAGGCGGTAATGATTTCATTATCGCCGGTCAAGATCTTGACATCCACGTTCAGGGCATGCAGCCGCTTCAGTGCCTCCGAGGCGGTGTCCTTGGGTGGATCGAGGAAGGCCAGGAAGCCCAGCAGTATCAGATCCGATTCATCCTTGACTGAGTAAACCGGTTCATCCTTCGCCCCCGGCATTTCTTTATACGCCAGAGCTATTACGCGAAAGCCCTCACCGTTCAGTTCGCCCGCCATCTGCCGGCTTTTGGCGTCGTGTTCGGGCAACATGCCGACGACCAGGCCATTGATTTCCACCCGGCTGCACTGGCTCATCACTTCATCCAGCGCACCTTTGCAGATGAGCGTATTCAGACCGGTTTCATCTTCAATCACCACCGACATCCTGCGCCGCACAAAATCGAAGGGGATCTCGTCGATCTTGCGGTACTTTTCATTGGCTTTCAGGCGTTCTTCCAGCTCCTCGTGATCGAGAATCGCCTCGTCGAGCAGGTTCTTCAACCCGGTATGGTGGTAGCTGTTAAGGTAGCCATAGTGTAGCACCTTATCGCTGGGCTCACCCCACACATCCAGGTGTTTTTCCAGCACAATCTTTCCTTTGGTAATGGTTCCCGTTTTATCAGTGCACAAGACATCCATAGCGCCAAAGTTTTGGATGGCGTTAAGGCGTTTGACGATCACCTTCTTGCCCGCCATCGTGAGCGCGCCCTGGGATAGATTGACAGTCACGATCATGGGCAGCATCTCGGGGGTCAGCCCAACCGCCACTGCCACGGCAAACAGGAATGCTTCCAGCCAGTTGTGCTTGGTCAGTCCATTGATGAGGAAAACGGCCGGCACCATCACGACGATGAAGCGGATCATCAGCCAGGTGAATTGGTTGATGCCCTTGTCGAAACTGGTGAGCACGCGCTGCCCGATGATACTGGCAGCCAGCGATCCAAAATAAGTTTGGTCGCCAGTATGCACCACTACGGCGGTCGCTGATCCGCTCTCTATATTTGAGCCCAGGAAGCAGATGTTGGGCAGCTCCAGAGGGTTCTGAATGTCGGCCGATACAGATGCGGCTTTTTTCTCCACAGGCAGGGATTCGCCTGTAAGGGCCGACTGATTCAGGAAAAGGTCTTTTGCGAGCAGCACCCGCACGTCGGCCGGCACCAGATCGCCAGCAGCCAGCTGAATGATATCGCCCGGCACCAGCATCTTGAGTGGAACTTCAGATTCCTTGCCGCCTCGCACTAAGGTCGCAGTGTTGCTGACCATCGCCTTGAGCTTTTCAGCTGCGTTATCAGCACGCATCTCCTGATAGAAACGCAGCACCACGCCCAGCAGCACCATCACGAAGATGACCACGGTCGCACGCATGTCACCGGTGAGAAAAGAAATCACGCCCAGCGCGGTAAGCAGAATGACCAGTGGATTCTTGACATTACCGAGCAAACGCATAAGCCCGGACTGGCGCTTTTCTCGGGCAATCTCATTTGGGCCATACTTTTTCAGGCGAGAATCGGCTTCTGACTGGCTCAAACCATCCAGGCGAGTTTCAAGCTCCTTCAGGACGGTATCGATGTTTTCGCGAGACTTTTCCAACAAATCTGCTGAGACTTCTGCATCTTTTCCGCCCGCAAGCCTGCTCGGGTGCTGAGATGAATTGGGGGCGGTTTTGGTTTTTGCAGGTTTCATCTGCTATATTAATATATTGAATCGTATAAGCAATTTTTGATTGAGAAATCCTATAATAGCGTAAGAGAGATCTCAGGACCTGCTCGAGCACAAAGATGGTGATTGATAGCGATAACTGGCCCCTGGATTTGCCCTCTTGGGATACACATCATTGATGTGATCCGGCCAATGGATTCCTCATCCCCAGGTTTACCCACACAAGACAGCGAGGAGCCAAAAGAAACTGCCTGGTGGCCGCCTTCGAGGGGGTGGTAGGCCTGGGCCGAAGGCCGGATGTTGGCGAAACGGTGCGGTTCTTGCCCGATCACTGCATGATGCAGAAGGTCCACTCCGGGGTGGTGGTGCACTCCGAGGGAAGCAGACTGAGGATTGAGGCGATCGATCTGAAGATGTGGTAGATAGAATAACGAAAGCAGCCTAATGTCCATCTCGTCCCTCATCATTCTTCCAGTATCCTCGTCTTTACTGATTCAACCTTCTCGTCTTTTACCGTCTCTCGCTGACGCTTCCGGAATTATTTGGAAGTTCCTGCACAAGAATAGGCTCGCAACCGATAAATAAGGGCTGAGAGAACTCCTGCGAGGGCAGCCGCAAAGATCCAACTCTCGCATTCAGTTTTCAGCCCAGAGTCTCTTCGCTAAAAAGAAAGCTGCTGGCCTTGGGCTTGAGAAGACGAGGGCTACAGATCAGGTTCGAGAATGCCTAAATGAGAGATGTTGGCTGGTGGAAAAATGAAGGTTCTTGTAACGGGCGGGGCGGGCTTTGTGGGGAGCCACGTCTCCGAGTATTATGCCAAGAAAGGCGATAGTGTCACCGTATTCGACAATCTCTCCCGAGCCAGGCTTCTCGGGTATGATGCAGCCAGGGCCGCCAGTAATTGGAACTATCTGAAGAGATACGATAATATTGAGCTGATGAAGGGCGACATCTGCCAGGCAGAGATGATAAAAGAAGCGGCCCGGGATGTGGATGCCATCATTCACACCGCCGCTCAGACGGCGGTTACCACGTCTCTAACAGATCCGAGAACAGACTTCGAGGTAAACGCCGTAGGAACCTTTAACGTCTTGGAGGCCGCAAGGTTGAGCAAGAGCCGTCCTTGTGTGGTCTTCTGCTCCACCAACAAAGTCTATGGAGATAATGTAAATAAAATACCGGTAAGGGACGGCGGTAAGAGTTATGAGTTTGCAGATGACGGTTTTCGGAAGGGCATTTCTGAGACTTTTTCTATAGATCTGTGTGAGCACACCCCTTACGGTGCATCGAAGCTTGCCGGGGATATCTATGTTCAGGATTATGCCCAGAGGAATGAGATTGATGCCGCCGTCTTCAGGATGAGCTGCATCTACGGCACCAGACAGTTCGGTGTGGAAGATCAGGGCTGGGTCGCCTGGTTTGTCATAGCCACTCTTCTTGGCAAGCCAATCACGATATATGGAGACGGCAAACAGGCAAGAGACGTACTTTATGTCAGCGACCTGGTAAAGGTGTACGATGCTTTTATCCAGAGAAGGGACAGGATTCACCACGGCGTGTACAACGTGGGAGGAGGCCAGGCCAATAAGATGTCCCTGCTGGAGTTGCTGGAGATGCTGCAGGATGCCACAGGCAAGATGAGTTCCGTCTCCTTTGACCATTGGAGGCCCTCTGATCAGAAGGTCTACATATCCGATATATCCAAGGCCGCCCGGGAGCTGGATTGGAGGCCGAATGTCGGTCCCAAAGAAGGCGTTCTGAAGTTGGCAGAATGGGTAGAAGAGAATAAAAGGCTCTTTGCATAGCGGATAGCGACCAATACGAGGACAGAGCTAAAAAAAGGTATCCGATGAAGATCTCAATCGTGGTCCCGGCCCATAATGAAGAAGGCAACCTGGAGAGTCTGGCCTTTGCGCTTATACCGGTGCTGGAGCGATATAATGAAACAGAAGACTACGAGCTAGTGCTGGTGGATGACAACAGCCAGGACAGAACTCCATCCATTATTGATGCCTTGGCCAAGGGGAATCCTCGCATCAAGCCAGTTCATAGGACAGATACTCCGGGATTTGGCAACGCCATCAAAACAGGATTTAAAAAGGCCACCGGAGATGTAATCATACCCTTTATGGGCGATCTATCGGACAGTCCGGAGGACATTCCCAAGCTTGTCTCGAAGATAGAAGATGGCTACGATATCGCCTACGGCTCCAGGTTTGTGGATGGCGGATCCTTAAATGGATATCCCAGATCCAAGATGCTGGCCAATCGATCGTTCAACAATTTAGTGCGCTTCTCCTTTGGCATACCCTATAAAGATGTGACAAATGCCTTTAAGGCCTATAGGCGAGAGGTCCTGGATGCCATTGGGATCGATAACATAGATGCCCATGGCTTCGATCTGACGGTAGAAGTCCCCCTGAAGGCTCACATACTGGGATTTAAGGGTGTGGAAGTCCCAGTAAGCTGGAACGGCAGGAAGAGGGGCGAGGCAAAGCTGAAACTATCCCGCAACGGCTCAATTTATGGAAAAAGGTTGCTGAAGCTCTTTTTTTGGGGAAACCTGGTCTCCTTGAAGGACTTATTCGGATCGGTCGTCAAAGGCTCTTGGATGGGTGCCTTGGCATCTCTGCTGCTTGGAGTCGTCATTCTGACATTGATCTTCAGCCTTTCAGGCTTCTCCAATGTCTTTGAAATCCTCAAATCAGCATCCCTATCGTGGTTTCTGTTATGCTGTGCCTCCATCCTTATGACATTCCTTCTCAGGACGTGGAGATGGAGTGTGATCTTGAGAAGCGCAGGATATACATTTCCCATAAGTATGCTCTTCAAGTGCATAATGTTCAGCTGGCTGCTCAACTATCTAATTCCAGCAAGAGTGGGAGATGTAGCTCGCGGTGTGGCGCTGAAGACCACGGAGGATGCACCTCTTGGCATGAGCCTCTCTACAATAGTGGTGGAAAGGATCTTCGATATGATTACGCTGGTCCTGCTCTTGGCCATCCCATCGACATTATTTTACCAGGAGCAATTCCTATGGCTGGAGGCTTTATCCCTTGGGATTGTGCTGATGTTGGCGATGGGCCTGGGTGTGGTTTACAGATACGATGAATGGATCGCCGGACGGCTGAGGAAAAGGTTGCCAACCATTGAAAGATCGCTTCTATTGCTGAAGCAGGGCCTTGATGGAATAGCGGGCAATAAAGCCGCCCTGCTCCTATGCCTTGCCATCTCTCTTCCCATATGGTTCTTCGAGGTGTTCAGCATATTTCTGGCCGCTAAAGCCTTGGGCTTCCATCTCCCGCTCATTTACGCCGCAATATCAGGTGTGGTGGCATTTGTGGCGCAGACTGTGCCCCTCACCCCGGCAGGCATTGGTGTTCATGAGGCGTCAATTACCGGCACCCTGGGGCTTTTCAGTGTCCCGGCAACGGAGGCCCTGTCCATCGCTCTGGTAGATCATTTTGCCAGGGGGCTGGTTATATACGTCTTTGGGCTTATGTCCGCCATTCACATCGGATTCGCCTCCAGGCGGTACTTCCGAAAAAGGTGCACACTGAATGAGAATCCCAACACGATCTGAGCAGGCGAACGCATTCGGCCCGTCGGCATTTAAGAGGTGGCTGGTGATACTGCTCATATTATCGCCCGCCATATTGGAAGCCTTTTATATAAGATCTTTCGGAGTAAATGTCGTCTCTTGGGATCAATGGGATTTTGTGCCCTTCATCGAGAAGTTATTTAGCAACAATCTATCGGTTTATGATCTTTTCCAGCAGCATAATGAGCACAGACTTTTCTTTCCAAGAATCGTTATGCTGATCCTGGCATATATATCTAGTTATAATAATTTATATGAGATGTATTTCTCCTGGACTCTGGCCTTGCTGATCTTTGCTGTGGTCTTCTTAGCGTATAAAAGCGGCTTTGGAACTTCAACCAAAATGCTAATGGCGTTTATACCGATATCATTCATGATCTTCGATTTGAAACAATTCGGCAACATACTCTGGGGATTTCAATTACAGATTTATCTGTGCGTCATAGGATTTGTCTCTTCCATCTATATGTTGGATAAATCAAACAAATTGGACGCCAACTTCTTGCTGGCAGCTGGCGGCGGCGTCTTGGCCTCCTATTCTTTTGTAAATGGCCTGGCGGCATGGCCCTCGGGATTGATTTTTATTCTTCTCTCAGGCAAAGACAAAAGGATGGCAGTGGTCTGGAGCTTCATCGGGCTGTTGACCACGGCTATCTATTTCATTCATTGGACAAAGCCAGCAGGCAATCCCAGCACATTTCTGATAATTGAGCATCCCATTAAAGGCTTGCTTTACTTTACAAGTAATATCGGGTCGCCGTTAGGTCTCATAATCCCGGTCGCAGCAGGCATTGGAATTGCATTAATTATTATTTTATTAATAGAGTTGACTTTTTTGATAAAATATGGCCTATGGAAAGAGAATGCAAAATGGTTATCTTTTATATTATTCTCCCTAATATCCTCTTTCGGCATGACCGTGTTCCGAGCAGGATTTGGAATTCAGCAAGCGCTCACCCCAAGATACATCACGATTACCTCTCTGGCCATTATCGGCATATATGTTTTAGCACTAGCCATATACAATAAGGATCGTCAAAATAAGATGCATCGTCTCTTGGTGGGTGTGATTTTATTCATTTTGATTTTGGGTTTAATGGTTGGGTACCTGTACGGCTTGGAGGAGGGGCCGTCTTTTTGCGTCTCCAGGATGGAAGAAGCATATTATTTGAAAACTTATAAACTGCAAGCAGACGATAACTTGGCAAGGCTATATCCTATTCCGGAAGTGGTTCGAGAAAGGGCACCGATCCTGGAGAAATATAAATTAAACGTCTTCTCGGATGGTTCCGAGAGTCTACTTAAAGGCAACAACTCCCTGGATGCTAATTATTATAATATACGTAATATTAATAACTGCACACAGAGTTATGTCAGTAAATATAGAACTATATTAAGAGGTATAAATAAGAAATATATGTAGAACCTTGCCCCGAAGTCCATAATATTCGCAACCGAAAAATATAAGGTTGAGGAGAATTCTGCATCAGAGATCAGGCTAGAAACAGCATCAGTTTAAATTCGAGGAGATAATCTGAGATGAAAATCCTGGTGACAGGTGGGGCGGGGTTCATCGGTTCGCACATTGTGGATGAGCTGATCAAGGAAGGGCATTGCGTCAGAATCTTTGACAACCTCGAGCCTCAGGTCCATAATCAAGTTCCAGCTTACTTGAACGAAGACGCCGAGTTCGTCAAAGGAGATGTGCGTGACATTCCTGCTCTGGAGGCCGCGATCAGAGATATGGATGTCATCTTCCATGAAGCCGCCATGGTGGGCGTTGGCCAGAGCATGTATCAGGTCAAGAGATATGTGGATGTGAATACAGCAGGAACCGCCAATCTGCTGGACCTTCTCGTGAACAAGGATCATCATGTCAAAAAATTGATAGTTGCATCCTCCATGTCGATTTATGGAGAGGGTATGTATGCTTGTGAGGATTGCGGTGTGGTATATCCGTCACTGCGCCCGGACGGGCAATTGAAAAGCCATGAATGGGAGATGAAGTGTCCCAATTGCGAAAAATATGTGAAGCCTGTGCCTACAAAAGAGAGCAAGCCCCTTTTGCCCACCTCTATTTACGCCATAACCAAGAAAGATCAAGAGGAAATGTGCCTTGCCATTGGCAGGTCTTATGGCTTGCCCACAGTTGCTCTCAGATATTTCAACGTGTACGGTCCAAGGCAGGCTTTGTCCAATCCTTACACCGGGGTGTGCGCAATATTCTCATCGAGAATAAAAAATGATAACCCGCCAATTATCTTTGAAGATGGATTGCAGAGCAGGGATTTCCTCTCGGTTCATGACATTGTCCAAGCCAATCTTCTTGCTCTGAAAAAATCGAGTGCAAATTATAATGTGTTCAATGTGGGCAGCGGAAAGCAAGCCACTATCTTGGACATAGCCACAATATTGGCCAGTCTCTATGGTAAGAAGTTGAAACCTGATATCGTGAATAGATACCGGTCCGGCGATATTAGGCACTGTTTCGCTGATATCTCCAAGATAAAGGAACTTGGCTTCCAGCCATCAGTATCCATAGATGCAGGAATGAAGGAATTGGTGGATTGGGGAAAGACGCAAGAGGCGGAAGATCGTGGGGAAAAAGCCTATAACGAGCTCAAAGAAAGGGGCCTTGTTGAGGATTAGGGTCGTGTCATGAGACAGGTCTTGCCTTTCACGAATGGAGTTCATTCTTCGGACAGCAGAATGGGCACTGTGCCGTTTTTTTTGTGAATCAAAAAAGAGATGTCTCCCCTGGCATGATCTCGGCTGCCAGGGGCCAGAGTCGATTGTCATGGATTATCTCATGGACAAACGATGCTGGTTTTGATCCGACCTAGCTGTCCAATCAAGCATCCAGGGGCATCTTAGCCACGGACTCTCCTTGAACCTCGGGATAAATTTCCACCAATACAGGGGATTCGCCTTTATTCGCAGTCTCTCCCCCGGCATAGTTCCTGTCATTCATGCCGCAGTCGCACCTCTCTGAGGATTCATGTTGATGCATGTCGCAAAGGTTGTGGCAGCACCTGACATACTGACATCGGCTAGCACACTCGTCACAGTATCCATTGAAGTAATGACTGTGGCCGCATTTATCGCACTTCTGGAAGCAATAGCAATCCTTGCCGCAGTTGTCACAGCGCCCGTCGGCATGCTCGCAGAGGTACTTGGCTCCGCAGCTTGGACAATATTCGTAGACCTGGCACGGCTCTTTGCACTCATCGCAAATCCCATTACAGTAGTAAGTCTTGCTGCACTCGTCACAATGCTCGAAGACGATGCATTTTGGGCAGCATTGATCGACAATGTTCTTCATGCCGCCCTTGTGGCAGCCTTCAGAGCCCTGGCATATATCGGTGCAGAAGCCTTGATCTTGTCCATGGTTTTGATCATGGTCATGGTTGGCGCAACATTCTCTTCCATCCCCTTTGTCGACAAAGACCATCTTCTCGGATGAGTCCGCCGGAAAAGCCTGGGCTGTGGCAGCGCAAACGAGCAGAGCCATTGCTGCCAACATAAGCGTTGTTTTCTTCATTGCCTGACCTCCCTATTTTTATGTACGATCGTATATCCCACCTTTCTTGTTATCAAGCAAAAAGGGATAGATTGCCATCGCTTTCAGCAATCTATGCCCTCGCATGGAGCCTTTTCCTTTTCGGGCACTGGGTAGTCGTGGAATTTGATCGTCTTCTCAGTCTCGAAGGTTCCTGAGAACAGCTCATGGGCCTTTATATCCTTGTAGAATATCTTGTGCCATGTAGCGTCGGTGCCCCATGTGCCGTTGAAGGAGTTCTTGGCCTCCAGGCCTATCACTTGCGCAGGATTATTGCCCATAAGGCATGCCACCTTATCGGTATCTCTTCCAGCGTCTTTCAGGTCCTTTATCAGTTTCTCTGGTGTAGTGCACGGTGGGTTGTATGGCGTGGTCGAAGTGAAGAACGATGTCTCATCCTTCTCCATCTCGTTCACCGCGAAGTTCTCTTGCACAGTGGCCCCGAGGCCCCCGTAGAAGGCCTTCGAGTTCAGGAACTTTGCACCAACCAAGGGCGTCGCGCCTGAGTAAGTCAGCTTGGTGTTCTCATAAAGATTCAAATTGGAATCCTTGCCGCCATTGACCGATGTTATAGCTCTCCTGAGCTTATCTGCGTTCTGTGAGTAGGCATTCTCCTGGTTCATTTCCAGATCGCCGTCACCAGCCAAGACGTTATAATACTCCAGAGCAATTTTCTTGTCGACAATCGATGTGCTTACATCGATGACGCCAGTGCCTGAGACCTTCTGGCTCTCACAGAATTGTTCATACTGTACAGGCGGTACAATGGGCGGAGTTGCTAGCCCTGTGCTGCAGCACCCAAGAAGGACTGCTAACACTATCGCTACTACTACTCCCTTCATGCTGTTTCATCCCCTATTTTTTAAATTGTATATGTTGATAACTTCAATGCTTATTAAATATATCGTATGCAGGTCTCTTATGGTTTCAGATGGTCATGGCAGCAATATGTGAAAATTTTGCGATTAAAAATTCGAATAGGGCTATTATTTTCTGCAATTTTTAGGGAAGAATTGAATATATATTTGATTTTTTAGCAATCGATCATCATCAGAACCGCAACTGCAATCAGCTGGCCTTCCTCTGCATAAGAAATCCCAAAGAGGGGCGCACCCTCGGGAATATAAAGAATCAACGCAAAAAGAATTGGAACGCGATATTCAATATTTTTAATATGATGTGGCGAAAAAGAGGTCGTGCATTGAAAAAATTTAAAGCTTCTGCCTCCCCATACATATAGATGGGAAAGCCTCTTAGAGGATTGATGGGGCATTCGCGAGGTTTCGGATATAATTTTGATTCTCGATGAGGTGGCGATGACAGAAGATTCGATTTTCCGCAAAGAAGAACCTGGAGCCGCGCTCCAGCCAAACCGTCTCCTCTCGGAGAGGAGCCCCTATCTGCTGCAGCACGCCTACAATCCGGTGCAGTGGTACCCCTGGGGCGAGGACGCTTTTGAGGCGGCCAGGAAGGAGGACAAGCCCATCTTTCTCTCCGTGGGCTACTCCACCTGCCACTGGTGCCATGTCATGGCCCACGAGTCCTTCGAGGACCCGAACGTGGCCGCGCTGATGAACCAGACCTTCATCTGCATAAAAGTGGACCGGGAGGAGAGGCCGGACATAGACCAGATGTACATGGCCCTTGCCCTGAGGATGACCGGCCGGGGCGGATGGCCTCTTACTATTATTACGACCCCGGACAAGCGGCCTTTCTTCGCCGCCACCTACATCCCAAAAAATGGTCGCTTCGGCCAGGCAGGGCTGATGGAGCTCATCCCCAGGATCAAAGATCTCTGGAGCAGCAACCGGGAAGAGCTTATCAGCTCCGCCGATAGGATCATGGACAATCTGAGAGATGCCCCAAGTTCAGGGGCATCGGCAAAGGATTTGGATGCATCCTTTCTTTCCCGGGGCTATGTGGGCTTATCTTCCATCTACGATGTCCAGAATGGCGGCTTCGGCACTGCCCCCAAGTTTCCCACACCTCACAACCTGTTCTTTCTGCTGCGCTACTGGCGGCGCAGCAAAGATGAGAATGCTCTGGCCATGGTCGAGACAACATTGCAGGCCATGCGCAGAGGAGGCATCTATGATCAAGTGGGATTCGGATTTCACAGGTACTCCACGGATGCGGAGTGGTTCATTCCCCATTTTGAGAAGATGCTCTACGATCAGGCGCTTCTGACTATTGCCTACGTGGAAGCCTACCAGGCCACGGGCAAGGAGGAGTACGCCAGAGCTGCCCGCGAGACCCTGGAGTACGTGCTGCGGGACATGACATCTTCCGATGGCGGATTTTGCACAGCGGAGGATGCCGACAGCGAGGGCGAGGAGGGCAAGTTCTATCTCTGGACGGCGGAGGAGCTGCGGGAAATCCTGGAAAAAGAAGAGCTGCAAATGATGATCAGGCTATTCGACGTGCATATGCATGGCAACTTTGAGAAGGGCGGAAACATCCTGCGCCTGCGGTCTTCCCTGGAGGATGCTGCGGCGGTCCTCAAGATCTCAGAGCAAGAGCTGCAGAGCCGGCTGGAGAAGATAAGGCAGAAGCTCTTTGCCGCCCGAAAGAAGCGCGTTCGCCCCCTGCAAGACGACAAAATCCTCACCGATTGGAATGGACTGATGATAGCAGCCCTCTCCAGAGCGGCGCAAGCTTTGCAGGAACCAAGATATGCGGCCGCAGCCCAAAGGGCGGCAGGCTTTATCCTGGAGAAGATGCGAAATCCTGAAGGGAGACTGCTGCATCGTTACCGGGGCGAGGCAGGCATTCAGGCCAACCTGGACGATTACGCCTTCCTGATCTGGGGCCTGATCGATCTCTACGAGACGGTCTTCGAGGTCAATTATCTCCAGGCGGCCCTGCAGCTGAACCAGGTCATGCTGCAGCACTTCTGGGATGGCGAAAAAGGCGGCCTCTTCTTCACCCCGGATGATGGGGATACCCTTCTGCTTCGTCAAAAGGAATTTTATGATGGTGCAGTGCCCTCTGGAAACTCGGCTGCCATGCTCAATCTTCTCCGGCTTTCCCGTCTCACAGGAGACCCTGGCCTGGAGGAGAAGGCCCGAGGAATAGCTCGCGCCCTCTCCAGCGCCGCCTGCAGCCAGCCTATGGGCCACTCTATGCTCCTTTGCGCCCTGGACTTTGCCTTAGGACCATCGTTGGAGATAGCCCTGGTGGGCAGTTCGCAGGACGGGGACATATTGAAGATGTTGAGTGCCATAAGGTCCCGCTTCCTCCCCAACAAGGTGGTATTGGTGGTATCCGGTGCCAAGATAGGCAAGATGGCTCCGTTCACAGAAAGCCTGGTCCGGCTGAAAGGAAGAGCAACGGCCTACGTCTGCTCCGGGCATCGCTGCCTGATGCCCATCACTGACCCGGAAAAGATGATCGATCTGCTGGAAAAAACCGGCTAGCGTGGCCGAGATAACCGGTCGCGGCCATCGGCTCTCATCGCGCGGATCTCCTGGGCAAGGCTGCAGACTTCATGATTTTAAAAGAATTTGCCATTGGCGAAAATGTGCAGGCCGGACTTTATGCCCAGGTCGACAAAGATAAATACTACCAGCTAGCTATACGCCCTAGAGGAGATCAAAATTTCTGAGAATGAAATTGCATCCGATCCGGAAAGGCACCGTAGTCTCAGCCGACACCGTTGGGCTTCGAAAGAAGGAAAATCCCCAATGTCGCCTCAGAGTGGACCTAACGAGTGCGACTTTGCTCTCCATAATCTGTCTATTTTCTCACACGCTGGTCCAGCGGTGATGATCTAAATGAATAAACGAAGAGATCATGTTCCCAAGAAGGATATCATGTACACCTTGAGGGAAGATGGCTCTCAATATATAGTTAATGAGAGTTACTTCTACAAGACAGAGCCGTACTACACCATCGTCAAGAGCGAGAACGAAGGCATCAAGACCATACCCAGCAGCAGCGACGTGCTCGATGCATACATCATTCCCATCTGTCTGGAGAAGGCGAAGCTTGCAGGCATCCCGGTCTGCGACTGGATAATCTCCTACCAGTATGTCTCGCTGCCGGCCATAGTCTACGGGCTGAACTACTTCTCCACGCCCTCGGATCACTTCATAGTCGCCGATCTGGAGGAAGCGAAGAAGGTCATCAAGCACGTAACCAACCGGGGCAGGTATCCCTTCTGCTATCAGAAGATAACCGACACCTCCTCCGTTGCCAAGTGCGTGTCAATCTTCGGCAAGACCATAAACTGCTGCAAAAAAGTATCTTCCCTCGCAGAGCGGATATACGAGATCTTCAGGGTGCCCCTGGTGGAGATCGTGCTGGTCAAGGACGAGAACGACTGCCGCCTCTCCTCCCTGGCGCCAGTGAAGTATTCGCAATTATCTAAGGAAGAAACGGAAATGTTGCAGGACCTTCTGGATAAAAGGGTGAAAGGCTTTGAGTAGGCTAGGCATCTTCGTCAATCGACAGACTTTAAGCAGCTCTCCCCAGCTCACGGCCCTGGTCAAGTGCCGGGACGCGGGCGAGAGCATGGGTCACACCGTGGAATTCATCTTCCCCGTGGACATTAAGAAAATACCCAAGCTTGACGCATTGTTCATCCGCGCCAACACCGATCCCATGAACACGACCTACGTGGCCGCGAAGATGGCTCAGATGTACGGCGTACCGGTGATAGACGACCCCAGCTCCATCCAGATCTGTGCCGACAAGATAAACATGTACATGCACCTCATGAAGAAGAACGTCTCCATACCCAGGACGAAGTTCTTGAAGAAGAAGGAGCTGGACGCCGGGAGCGCCTGCCAGCTCTTCGAGGAGCTGGGCACACCTCTGGTGCTGAAGGAGCCGTCCACGTCCTTCTCCGTGCGGGTGGAGAAGGTATCTTCCGTCTTGGAGCTCTTGAAGATCGCCAAGAGGTTCTTCAAGCTCTCGGACTGGATAGTGGTGCAGGAGTATATCGAGAGCAGATTCGACTGGAGGATAGGCGTCTTGAGCGGAGAGCTGCTCTACGCCTGCCGGTACATCATCCCCTCCGAGACCTTCAAGATCCAGGCATCGGTCAATGGGCACATCGTGTACTGCGATGTGGAGAGCGTGCCTGCCGATCAGGTACCGCCCGAGGTGATAGAGCTGGGGATGGCGGCGGGTAACGCCATAGGCAGCGGCATGTATGGAGTGGACATAAAGGAGAGTAACGGAAAGCTCTACGTCATCGAGGTCAACGACAACCCCTCTCTGGAGGGCGGCGAAGATGCCCATTATCCAGGCATGTTCCGAAAGATCATCTCCTATCTGATGACAGGTGATGCTTCCTGCTATCGTGAAGAGCTGTCGGATCAGGTCTACGGGCCGCCCGGCTTCGAGGACGAATACGGCCTGGGCTCGGCCACAACCTTTGCCCAGGCGGATGCCCCGGTGGAGAATGAAGTCTATTCATACAAGATAGACTTCTCTGAGCGATAGACTCTGATCCATTTTCTTTTTATCAAGAGATGGTTTTCCATGGATGATTCCCTTTATGAAGCTTTGAGCAGGGCCTGTGGCGAATGTTACTTGGGAGGGGGCTGCTGCTTCGAGGCCAGGCCGCCCCTCTGCCAGGAGCGGATAGACATACTGCTGGCCAACGGCGTCAGCCCGGATGCGGTGGAGTTTGCTGGATACAAGCGGTTGCGACTGAAGCAGGATGGCTTTTGCGTGCTGTTCCAGGACGGTAATTGCAGCATTCACTCTTTCAAGCCCGAGACCTGCGTGGCCGGACCATTCACCTTCGATATGGATGGATCCATTCTGCAGATCTTCCTGAAGCGGGAGAGCATCTGCCCTATGGTCAGGTTTCTGAAGGCAAACCGGAAGGCCTACGATGGGCTGTTCGAGCTTTCCGTGGAGAAGATCGTCGATCTGGTGAAGGCCATGCCTCCTGAGGAGCTGGAGGAGATCTTGAGGATCGAGGAGCCGGAGACTGATCTTGTGGCGGAGATCAGGCTCAAGGACTGGAAGCCATGCCGATAGGCACGGAGCACGAGTACTCCATAAACGACCGGAGCTTTCGGCCGCTGCCCATCTCCGACAGGATCATCGAGCAATTGAGCGGAGCGGTGGAGCACGAGGTGGCCTTCGCAGGAATCCTGGTCTCCAAGGAGCTGCAAAAGCACGCTCTGGAGCTGATTCCGGCAAGGCCTGGAACCTTGAATTTCCTGGAGGAGAATCTTTACAGGGGCCTTATCGAGCTTTACCGGGCCACGAATTACAAGCACAGATTTCTGGGCCTGGGCATGCATCCTCTGCTGACCTTGGACCAGACAGCCTGCTGGGACGACGATGAGCAGGAGTACTACCAGGCCTACGACAGACTCTTCAACATCAGGCAGCACGGCTGGCTGAACATCCAGGCTCTGCAGATCAACATACCCTACAAGAGCAAGGAGGAGCTCATCTCGATGTTCAATAAGATCCGTGCGCTGATGCCGTACCTGGTGGCCGTGTCTGCGTCCTCTCCCATAGTGGAAGGCAAGCTCACGTCTTACCTGGACAACCGGCTGGTCTATTACCGGGAGAACCAGCGCAACATTCCCGAGATCTGCCATGGCATTCTCCCGGAAAAGCTGGAGAGTGTGGATGACTACGTGCAGATCAATCGCCGGATCTATTCCCAGCTGAAGGAGCGCGATGCCGGCATCCTCTGTCGGGAGTGGGTGAATTCAAGGGGCGTGATTGTGCGCTTCACCAGGAAGTGCCTGGAGGTGAAGGCCATTGACGAGCAGGAGTGCCTTCGTTCGGATATGGCCATAGCTGCTTTCCTGCTGGCGCTGCTCCGGAGCGATCTGTATCTGGAGGTGGGCGAGGATGAGCTTCGCTCCCTCCTGGAAAAGGCCATGAAATACGGTGTGGCTGGCCTGGGCCCGGAGCTGGAGAAACTCTACTCCGTGGCGCAAAAGAGCGCCACCGAGGAGGAGAAGCGTTATCTGCCTGTGGTGGCAAAGCGCATCGAGCAGGGCAGTCTGGCGGAGATTATGGCCCAAAAGTTGCGGGAGACGGGGGAGATCGTGCCGCTGCTGGCTGATTTGGAATGGAGCCTGAGGGAGAACAGGCCGTATTCAATGGAGCCCGGAGGATGCGGGTGAGGACGAAGAGCAATAACAACTTGAGGTGAAGATCGACCTCAAAGAAGACCTAAAACATCTACCATCAAAACTTCCAGATACTTTCGCCCTGCAGGCAAATTGGTTTTAATCCCTGAGGTCATCTTAATATCAAGATGGTCACCCTGGAGAAGATGGCCCACCTGGCCCAGGAGAGCAGGTTCGACTCCCTCGGCCCCGCGGTCAGCATAGATCCGGAGAAGCTTGGCGCTTTGGGAGAGGGGACCAGACACGACGTCTGCGCATCTACCTTTTCCCCACAGAGCCCTGCCCTTCCCGGGATTTGCCACGCTTTTGCTCACGACGGCCGGTGCGTCAGCCTCTTCAAGACGCTCTACACCAATTACTGCGGCCACCAGTGCAACTACTGCACCAATGCCACCAACTGCAGCCGCAAGACCAGGGCTTTCTCATACACCCCAGAAGAGCTGGTGGGCATAACCCTCTCGCTTTATAGATCGAACTACATCGAAGGTCTCTTCCTCAGCTCCGGCTCGGGCCGAAATGAGGACTGCATCATGGAAAAGATGGTCGAGACCGCCCGCATCTTGCGCGAAAAGCACGACTTCAATGGATACATCCATCTCAAGGTCCTGCCCGGAGCAGATCGCTCGCACATCCAGGAAGCCATGGAGCTGGCCGATCGCGTCAGCATAAACCTGGAAGCGGCTTCGGCTTCCCACATGAATGAGATCTGCGCCACCAAGAACTATGAGAGCGATATCCTGCAGAGGCAGCGGTATATCCGCGACCTGATGTCGAAGGCGAATCTGCCGGCAGGCCAGACCACCCAGCTCGTGGTGGGTGCGGGCAAAGAGAGCGACGAGGAGATCTTTCGGAGGGTTCTTTACGAGTACCAGGAGATCGGCGTTCGGCGGGCTTACTACAGCGCCTTCTCCCCTCAGAAGGGCACGCCCTTTGCGAATAGAGAGCCACAGCCGATGTGGAGAGAGCACAGGCTCTACCAGATGGACTGGCTCTACCGGATTTATCGCTTTCATCCCCAGGAGATCGAGCACGCCTTTGACGAGAACGGCTTTCTGCAGAACAGTGATCCCAAAATGGCCATCGCCCGGGAGCTGATGGACTCGCCTGTGGATCCAAACATCGCCTCTTACCAAGAGCTGCTGAGGGTTCCGGGCATCGGGCCCCGCAGCGCCCAGAGGATAGTGGCCCTCCGGCAGAGGCAGCCGATAGCCGGAAAGGCTGAGCTGGCCTCTTTGGGAGTGAGGATCAAAAGGGCGGCTCCCTTTTTGAAGATCAATGGCTGGAGGGACGCCACTCTGGAGATGTGGTCAGCGTGAGGATTCCTGAAAACTTTCTCTTTTACCTCTCCGCCCACGAGGACTGCACGGAAAGGCTGCTTGGCAGGGCCAAGGGCCTCGTGGCGGAAGACCTGGAGTTCTCGCATGACGTCGAGGTGGTGCGTCTGAGAAAGATGGTCTGCAGCGTTCAGGCCGAGGTGCACAGGATGAAGGCCTTCGTGAGGCTGAAGGCTCTTGGACCACACGTCCTTTACGGATATCTGAAGCCCAGGCACAAGATAGGAGCCCACGTCTGCGATCACTTTGCCAGAAGAAATCCAAAGACGATAGTAGTGCTGGGGAACGGCAGAGAGAGCTGGATCTCGATCTGCTTCGATGGCAAGATTCTGCACGATCAGGGGAGAGGAATGGCCGATACTCTGGAACAATTGAGATCAAATTTGCCCTGCTCCGATGAAAGATGGGACCCTCATGACATCTGGAGGATCTACATTGACAGCCAGTACTGCCCTCTGCGCAAGAACGCGGCAGCTTTTCGCCGCCGCATGCCCAGGAGAGACCAGGATGCAACAGGGCTGAGGCTGGTCCCGAACAAGAACGGAGTCACCCTGGACGATTTCTTCGGCAAGGATTAATTATCCTCTTTTCCGGCAATCCTAAAGAGCATCGAGTTATCGAGAGTCAAGCGAAGTTTGAAGCATTTTTCAGAACCGGGCCACTCATAGAAGGCAGAACGCTGGCGGCTATCGCCAGTACAGGTCCCATGATGAGTCCCGATCCCGCCAGCAGGGCCGTCGTCCCGATGACTGCCAGGAGAACCCTCTGTAGTATCCCGGCTTCGCCGCTGGCCAGGCGCAGGCAGGTCACTCCCAGGAAGGCGTGGAAAACGGCTACGGCCAGAGAGATATAAACCTCAGGGTCGAAGGGCGCGCGGGTGAGGCTGAAGACCATCTGGGTGAACACGGAGGCGCTGGTGGCCAGGAAGAGAAATCCGGCCAGAGTACCAGCAAGATGGAACGCGGTGCGCCTGGGGCCGCGCCAGAATATCAGAATAGCTATAAGCTCAGCTGCCAAATAGGGGATGAGGATCATGCCCAGGCTCTGCCCCTCCCAGAGGTAAACGGATATGAGCCGTATGGGCATGGTTATCCTCTCAGAAAAGCTGAACTCCTCTCTGCTGCCCACGGTCAGAGTATAATGGCCCGCAGTCGCATTGTCATAAACGGCCACATAGTATCGGCCCGATTCCGGAGCGGCAGTGTCCAGCACTGCCGTCTCGATGTAGCTGCTGGGTCCGAAGGGCTCATAGGTGGCGCTTGAAGCGTTCTTGCCAGCGATCGCCAGGATTCCGAAGTCCTTTGCGCTCTGGGGCAAAATCACATGATCCGGCAGCTGGCCAGATGTCTTCGCTCCAGGACCCAGGAGCGCCATCTCCGGATGAAAATCCATCTCCTGCCGGTCTGCGGACTTGAGAAGCGACAGGAAAATCTTCTGGCCCATCTCCACGTCGAAGCTGTAGTACTGGGCTGCTTCAGCTCTCAGAAAGCCATAAATCGCCCAGGACTTGCCAGGGTCGGAGATGTGCATGGCCGAAGAGATGTTCTCATTGCCCTCCGGAATGATGGGCACATGGGCCCAAGCTGCAGGAACCAGCAGAAACATGGCCAGCAGGATGATAAATAAGGCAGCGGAAACCTTCACGCCTTTCCATAATCATCCCGGAGTATTTAATATTTCGGCAGTAGAGCGAAAAGATTTATCTTTTGATCCTGCAACTTATTTGTCAATTATGGAGTGGAGGTTAAAAGATATGATTCAAAGAAATTTGCTGAGCTTATTGCTCATTGCTTTGCTTGGCACGGGCCTATGCGCCGCCCAAAGCAATGAGACGGCAAATTATGGTGTGACGAATGCTGCCAACGACCTTGGCCTGAATACCTTCTCCGCAGCGCTGGAAGGGGCAGGTCTGGTGAACATCCTTGACAACCAGGGAGTGCTTTTATTCGGGAGCGGGTCCTTTGCGGTCTTCGCCCCCAATGACGAGGCCTTTGCCAATGTTACGGATATTGATATCGACAGCATTATGGAGAACAAGACCGATCTAGAGAGAGTCTTGGGCTATCACGTGGTCTGGAAATCGACAGCATTATGGAGAACAAGACCGATCTAGAGAGAGTCTTGGGCTATCACGTGGTCTGGAACGATGGTCTCTTCAGCAACATCTCCGAGGTCTCATCCTTGAAAACCCTGCAAGGAGAGAACCTGACCATTGATAACCAGAACGGGCTGAAGGTAAACGGAGCCAATGTGCTGATGACCAAGGAATACGACAACGGCACCATCTATGTGATCAATCAGGTTTTGGTTCCCAAAAAGAGTGCAGCGGCGGGTGTGGTGGAGACAGCGAACGATCTTGGGGCAAAGAAGTTTGCTTCTGCCATCAAGGCTGCCGGGCTTGCGGACCAGCTAAGCGGCCAGGGTTTGCTGGGAATTGCGTCTTTAACGGAAGGACCCTTTACCATCTTCGCTCCCAGTGATGAGGTCTTTGACAATGCCAAGGCCTCCTTGGATGCCATCAACAAGAAAGAAGGCGGCATGAGAACCCTTCTCAGCTACCACATGGTTGAGGCCAGTGCCCTGCAAAACAGGACGGACCAGGGCTCGGTTAAGAGCCTGCAGGGAGACTCTCTGGCCGTCGATGAAGGAGCCGGCCTTGTGGGTGTAGCCAGGGTCCTGAAGTCCGAGAGGTATGACAACGGCATCGTCTATGTCATCGATCAGGTGCTCATACCGGTCAGGCTGAGCATGTAAAGCAAGACCATCACAACAGGATCTGACCTCAGAAGTCTCCGATCCTGATTCTTTTTTGATCTGTCGGCCCTCCCAACAATGGTCTCTCCTTGCACTTCAATCGCAAATAACGAGTAGATTGCAGAATGGCTTATATAATTCTGGCCAAGAGAGATCGAGTCCAAAGGCTGCAGGAGGAGTCCAGGACCTTGGGGAGATCAAATGATCATAAAGGATTTGAGTAAATGCGGATATTTCACCGCAGAGGACAAGACATGTCTCTGTGAGCTTCTTCACCCTGCCAGGGAGAAGGTGGAATTGCCCTACAGCATCGCCCATGCAATTGTAAAACCGGGAAACGAATCCATCTCCCATAGGCTCAGGACGTCCTCGGAGGTTTACTTCATCCTGGAAGGCGAGGGTGAGGTGCATATCGACGAGGAGCACGCCTGGGTCAGTCCCGGGCAGGCAATCCTCATCCCGCCCGGCTCCTGGCAGCACATTCGCAACATCGGGACCGTTGATCTGAAAATCCTTTGCATAGTTCATCCCATGTGGCGCGCCGAGGATGAAGAGGTGCGCGAGGCAAAGATATGAGTGGAGAAGATATTGGGGCAGAGAGTAAGCTGAAGGACCTGCAAAGAGGCGATGAAAGCCTGAGGCAGGAGGCGGCCCGGATCGTGGCGGAGCGAAAGCGCCTGGGCCTGCAATTCTTCGTTCACCAACTCATCCATCCGCTTCGAGGATCAAAGGAACATAACCAGCGCTCCCGTTAGCCTCTCTGTGGGAAGCGGATACTACTCATCTCATCCCATCACCTACGCCTCTGGAATTGGCAGCAATACTAAGATGGCGGATACGAGTTCTGCAACATATCTTGGCCATGAAGTTGATCTGGCCCACGGCATCAGCGGGGCAGCGGAGTTCATGGCTTCGAGCAGCAGCTACAGTCAGTACGGCCCGGATTACTCAGTCTCCGGCAGCACAGCCACAGCACACATGAAGATCGACGAAAATGTCACTGATGGCAGAGTGCATATTGGAGTTCTTCAGGGAAGCAGCCTCCCAGGACAGGGGATTAGCGGAGCCAGAACAGATCCTCTCATAAATGCCTGGAAGAGTCCATCTGTGGAGGTCGATGAGGATTACATCGGGACCTACCATATATATAAAAATATTTCCCTTGGTTCTGACAATGTTCAGAGAAATAGCAGCGAAAGCTGGCTGGACTGCTGCAAGAGCAGTTATTTCGACATCGACCGGCAGTATCTCCCTGCCATCAATGCGGACAAGGTTTTTAACTATAAATCTCTTCAATCGTTTTCTGCAGGATTTTCGGAAGTCCCCTGAAAGGATATGATGTCCACATGATCTCCAGGCAGATCTTCATCTCTCGTGAGATTTGCCAGGATTGTGTGTGCCGCTTAATGGATTCTCAAGAATCGATAGCTGGAAGTCAAATATCGCAATAAAAACTCATAGAGTCAATTGTCAGCGATTTTCAGTAACTTGTCCGCACGACCATCTCTTTGAGGAGATGCAAAATTGGACGAAACCGATTCGAAATATTTTTTGGCGCCATCTTCTCCCCAAAAAAGCTCAGGCGAAGAACCTCTCCATCTCCAATTCCGTCCACTCCTGCACTCCTGGTATCCTCACCCACATCTTCAGCTCTTCGGGAACTGCCACCACCTGGTAGCTTGTGGGCAGCCCTGACGTCTGCAGCGCTCCGCCACTCTCCAGGGGGATGCTCATGATCTGCATCATCACTTGAGGATTGAATCTGCCTTTGCAGAGCTCTGCCAGGGCCAAGAGGTTCCTTCGTCTCTCTGCAGTGCGGATGGGGTCTCTTGCGCCAATTGACGGCGGCTCAAATCCCCAGGAGGGGTCCAGGAAGTGGTTGGTAGAGACAAGGAGACCATCCTGATCCGGCTCTCTCGGCTTTAGATCATAGACGGTCCACTCGTAAGAGCGAGCCTCCTTACCATCCGCCACATTGACTATGCATCCGTCCGTGGGCTTGGTGGAGAGAAGATGGCCCTCGATCTGATCCAGGCGGGCACAATCTTCCAGAAAAGAGAAGAACTGGATAGGAGTCGTAACCCTATTGGTGCAGAACACGCTCTCAGAGGTATCGCCATTGGTCTCCAGGAAGATGCCTGCGCGGTTTAGCCCAGTGTTAATGTAAATCGATCCAGCGTAATGCACGCCTGCGACTGGTATGCTGCCATCGTCCGGATTGAATACAGCTACTACTACGTATTGACGCATCTTGTCACTCCAGTCGTAGTTCCTGCCGACGACTAGAGGGCCGCAGGAGGTGTAATTTCCCCAGGCGGCGATTGCCGAGCATCCCTGGACGTGGAGCAGGTAAATCTGCAGGTCGTTCACGATCATCAGCTTATCGAGCCCCAGTCCGGATGTCTCGGCCATCCCATAGAGGATCTCTTTATACCTCTGAGGATAGAGCGGAAAGGAGATATTTCCGAGAGCGCCTACTTCATCGCTCTCGTTGCTCATATTTTCATAAATCTCATTTAACTCGGTTTTGAGGAGAGCGCCGTATTGCCTGCCCATCTGATGGTAGCTTCCGTGCAGCTCCAGCACCTTCAGAGAACCTTGCTGATAGAGCTTGCCACCTTCGAAGACCGCCGCAGGCTCATGGGAATTGGCTGCATGGTCATAGAGGTCGACGCAAAGAGCCGAGCTGCAAAGCAGCAAAGCGACCAAACCTGCAATAAATAGAATGAGTATGACTTTGTTATTTTGCAGCTTGCTCAAATTGCACTTTGGCATATTTGCTGAAGGAGCATCAACCTCAGCGGGCGGGCACAGAGTCATCTGAAGAGGTATTGGAGTAGCTAAAAGAAGAAGCTTTGTGTTGGTTTGAGCCTAACCTCCCGAATCAAGTAGGAGCATTATCCGATCGATCTCGATTTTAAAGCCCTTATTTTGAAAAACAACCCTGATTAGCCATGCTTGCCGAAAGGTTTATATACTTTATGCGCCTACTTATATTGAGGCACATAATGAAACCCACTCGAAGAATCAAAGTGAAAAATGGGATCGAATATTGGTATGAAGAGACTCCTTACTATGACAAGGAGAAAAAACAAATTCGACATAAATCAAAATATTTAGGCAGAAATGTTGATGGCCAGCCGGTTCGGATGCGTTCAGCTCCTGACGAGGTCAAAGAGAAGACAAAAAAGAAAACAGCATCAGTCAAGTCATCATTTGATTATGGGTCCATCTTCGTTCTCCAGTCGATCATGGAAGAGCTTAATCTAGATCACTATCTAGAGGCCTTGTTGTCTCCTTCGGAGGTATCCATGATTCGAGCGTTGGCATTCAACCGGATCATACGACCTACGGCAATGAAGAATGTCGATTCATGGTACGAAGGAACCTCTCTTGCGCTCGAATCTCCGCAAATCAATCTCACTAGCCAGCGTGTAAGTGAGCTTCTCTGTCGATTGGGTGAAAGCAATATCCCGGACCGGTTCATGTCTCAACTTATCGAAGGAACTGGGACGAAAAACACCCTCATTTACGATATTACGAGCCTGTCAAGTTACTCTCAGCTTATCAACCTTCTTGAGTATGGGTACAATCGTGATGGGGAATCACTTCCGCAAATTAATCTATCCCTCATTCTGGATAAGGACAAAGGCATCCCCGTGATGTATGACATCTTCCCGGGCAGCATTTCTGATGTCAGTACGCTTTCCGGCACTTTGAAAAAGATAAAAGCTCACGGTATCCAAAACTATGTCGCAGTTATGGATCGCGGTTTCTTCAGCTTGAGCAATCTTCGTGAGTTGATGGGCAATAATATTTCCTTTATTATGGCCGCTAAATTACAGTTAAATGATCTGAAACACCTGCTGACAGAAGCGCAAAAGGATATCGACGATGTAAAATATCTTCATAAATTTAACAAGGACCCAATTTTTGCCAAACCAATCACATATAATATTGACTCTGTTGAAGTCCACGGATTTGTGTATTATGATCCTAAACTCGAACAAACCGAGAAGCAGACCCTTCTAAGCAGGCTATACGATATTCGCGAAGAGTTGCTCAAAGTGCGCTTGAGGAAGGACAGCAACCCTTACGTAGTTTTCAAAGAGAAAGCGCAAGGATTTGGCAACTTCTTTGATTGGCATGTAATCGATAATCGTTTTGATGTTGCGATTAAACAAAACGCAGTCGCTCAAAGAATGAACCGGATGGGCAAGTATATCCTGTTTTACTCAGGGGACTTCGACTGGATGAAGTGCCTTTCTCTTTATCGCGAGCGCGACGAGATTGAAAAGAGCTTCAAGGCATTGAAAAATGAAATTGACATCCTTCCATTGAATACTCACAGCGAAAAGACAACAAGGGGATTCATTTTCATCGCATTCCTGAGTCTAATCATCAGAACGAGGCTGATAAATATGATGAGGGATGCAGAGATACTGGATAAATATTCTGTTGAACTTCTGCTTTTGCAATTGGAGAAATTGAGAAAGATTACTTTGGCAGATGGACAGATATTCGTCACCGAAATGACAAAAAAACAGAGAGAAATACTTCAGGCGCTAAACATGTGCGCCTGAACTTTTCGGGAGGTTGGGTTTGAGACAGTCAAGTGGGATTTTAAAAAAATATGAAGTGTCAGACAAAGAGCTATCAAAAAATGGCAGCAGAGTGGTTTTTGCTCACTTTGCCGCCCACTGAATAATTGCCTATTTGCCCAGTATCTCGTATGTATCCTTGTGCGGATTGATCAGCAGCCCCTCAGCAATCTCCTTTGCCCTCAATTCAGGGTCCATTCCGCTGATGTACAGCTTCCAGATGATGGCCTTCTTGACATCCACCACGTTCTTGAAGCCCAGGCGGCTTCGCAGCCGCTCTTTGGTAGATATCGCCTCGCCGTCCTCGATTTTCAGGGCGACCTTCACCGGAACGTAGCCTTCCTCGAACTTCAGCTCATCGATGAGAACCTTGTGGCTCTCCTTGTTCTCATTGACCAGCTCTCTGGCAAAGGCCCCGGCCAGCTCCTGCAGATCTCCGGAATCAACCTTTATGCTGAAGAGCCGCTCCTTCTTCACGTCGGCAAGCAAATCCGCAAAGCCCATCCTCCTTACAAGGGTGTTCTTGACCGTGGCCGCCTCGGCATCGGGGATCTTCAGCCAGACCCGCAGATTGATCTCTTGGCTCATGCGCTCACCTCGATGTAGTGCTTCATGGACTCGAAGACCCGCCTTCCAGGCCCTGGTTCATCCGGCCGCTGCTTCTTGGGATCAAAGGCAGGAAGCTGCCAGGCGAAGAATGACCTCTCCGGGTGGGGCATCATTCCCAGGACGTTTCCTTCCGGGTTGCAGATGGCTGCGATGCTCTCCGTGCTGCCGTTCACATTCACAGGAAACTCGTTTATCACCCGTCCGTTCTTGTCGCAGTAGCGGAAGACCACCTGCGCCTCATCGTTCAGCTTCTGCATCATCCCAGGCGTGGTGGTGACCAGGTTGCCTTCGCCGTGGGCGATGGGGATGCGCATCAGAGCGCCCTTCTCGATGAGGAAAGACCCGCTGCATCTACGGGAAGGTGCCTCGTGCCTCAGGTTGATCCAGTCGCAATAGTAGCCCCGGCGCACGATCTGGCCCTTGGAGACCATCACGTTCTGGGCCAGGGCCATGTCGATCTTGCCGGTGCCGGGAAGCAGGCCAGCCTCCACCAGGATCTGGAATCCATTACAAATGCCGATGATGGGCTTGCCCCTGGCAGCCTCCTCTCGCAGAGCCTCCAAAACCGGCTCCTTGGAGGCGATAGCGCCAGCACGCACCCTGTCCTGGTAGGAGAAGCCTCCCGGTATGAAGTAGCCATCGAAGCTGGATAGCTCTCCTGCCGACCTGTTCCAGCGGAAGATCTCTCCGTCCATGCCCACGGCCTTCACCGCCACCAGGGTCTCATGCTCGCAGTTCGTCCCCGGGAACTGCATCACAGCGATCTTCATCTCATCGCCTCCGCAAGGCCGCAGGTCCATGCCATTCTCGCCTCGTCCAGGTCCAGGTCGGCTAAAGTCTCGCCTGCTCTTCTCATTACCATCCTTCTTTTGCTTGTTATCTTCCCAATCTCCATCGGCTCCAGATGGCAGCTCCTCAAAAGCTCCATCAGTCTGGCCTCTCTTCCGGGCCTTGCCTCCAGAACAAAGCCCGACGACTCGGAGAATAGCAGCGTGTCGGTCCTCATTCCCGATTCTTCGGCTCCATCCAGGTCCAGCTCAAATCCGAACTTTGCCGGCCTGGTCAGGGACATCTCCATGGCCGTGCAGGCCAGGCCGCCGTTGGAGATGTCGTGGGCTGCCGCCAGGAGCCCTTCGTCTATGGCATCGATGACCGCATAGATCATATCTCGCTCCAGATCGAACCGGACGATAGGAACGTTGGCTCCTGTGACGCCGAACATGGTCCGGTAGTACTCCGAGCCGCCCAGCTCGTCGAACCTCGGCCCAATCAGAAAGAGCTTGTCTCCTGCCGCCTTGAACTCCTGGCTTATGGCTTTGCCGATGTCCTTGATGATGCCCACGCAGGCGATGATGGGCGATGGGTCCACCGAGCCCTGCGGCGATTCGTTGTAGAAGCTCACATTGCCTGAGACGATTGGAACCGGCTGGTTCTCGTATCCCTTCAGCCAGAGCTTCTTGCAGGACTCTGCCAGGCCCTTCACGCCTTCTCTGAACTCCCAGAAGGCTTCCGGCTTCTCGGGGTTCCCGTAGTTCAGGCAGTCGGTGATGGTGGAAGGCGTGGCTCCGATGGCCGCCACGTTCCTCATGGCCTCGGCTGCGGCTGTGGCTCCGCCCCAGTAGGGGCTGATTCTGCCGTAGAAGGGATTGGAATCCACAGCGAGAGCCAGGCCGAACTTCTCACCCCGGACGGGCGCGATCAGGCCCGCGTCGGCCTCTCCTGGCCTGATCACGGCGCTGCCCATGACTTCAGTATCGTAGTATCGGTAAACGTGCTCACGAGATGCGATGTTGGGCGAGCGGAGGATTTTGAGAAGGACCTGGTTGTAGTCTTGGGGCTCCTCTATGACCGGCTCGGCCAGGCTTTGCGTGCGCGCTCTTTCCTCGCGCTGGTAGCGTATGCCGCCGGTGAGGTGCTGGATGGGTACGTCGCAGACGACCTCGCCCTTGTGACGGACCTCGAACCGATCTCCGGTGTTCATCTTGCCCACCACGCTGGCTCTGGCGCCCTCGTAGACGTTGGGCAGATCCCAGTCCTCGTTGTAGATCTTGAGGATGTTATCCCGCAGCTCAGGGGGCGAGATGATCAGGAAGCGCTCCTGGGTCTCGGCGATGCTCAGGACCTCGGGCGGGAAGTCGGCTGCCTTATGCATGTCGTCCAGACTGATCTCCATACCAAAGCCTCCTGCTGCGCCCATCTCTGATGTGGCGCAGGTGAAGCCGCCACCGCCCAGGTCTTTGAAGCCAATCTCGACCCCGGCCTCGCGGACCAGTCGGAAGAGATCATCGTTGGCCTTGAAGAGGACGTTCTTGAGGAAGGGGTCGGGGATCTGCACAGCGCCGCGGTTTGTCTCTTCGTCCTCCTCTCGCAGGGCCTCGGAGGCGAAGGTGACGCCGCCAAGACCGCTGGAGTCGGTGGGCTTGCCGATGAGGATCACGTCGTAGCCCTTCTCGCCTGCGCCCGGAGGGGCCCGGGAGCGGATGATCTGATCCCTGCGGACGATGCCTAAGGATACCACGTTCACCAGGCAGTTGTCGTCGAAGCTCTCGTTGAAGACGATGTCGCCGCCCAGGTTGGGGACGCCCAGGGCATTGCCGTACTGCCAGATTCCGTCCACGACACCTTCCGCCACCCAGCGCACCTTGCTGGCTTTAGGACCGTAGGGATCGCCGAAGCGCAGGGGATCGGCGGTGGCGACCACAGTCGCACCCATGCAGTTCACATCGCGGACGATGCCGCCGATTCCCGTGGCTGCGCCCTCATTGGGCAGGATCTGGCTGGGGTGGTTGTGGCTCTCGTGGGAGATGACCACGCACCACTGGTCGTCGATGGCTACAATCCCTGAGTCCTCCACGGGGCCCATGACCACGTTCGGCCCCTCGGTGGGCAGGAATTCTTTTAAGGTGGCACGGCTGCTCTTGTAGGAGCAGTGCTCGGACCACATGGCATCATAGCAGAAAAGCTCGGTGAGGGTGGGATCGCGGCCCAGCACCTCGGCAATGGAGCGCGCCTCAGACACGGACATACCTATGCCCGAGCCGCGCAGGTTGGATGCAACTTTCGGATCGGCAAGACCGATTATCTTCAATGGGGTACACCTCTTCAGGTTGTTATCCATAATTAGACCGTTATGAATTTATCGATTCCAAGATATATGAGTATCCGCCACGCGGAGGCAGATCTTGATGGTGACAATCCTGTGCAATGATTCCGAGATCGAGGTTCCCGAAGGGGAGGCCTGCCAGATCTGCGGATGCGAGCTGGAGGAGTACGACGAGGTGACGGGCACCGCGATCTTCGGATACTACCACTGGACCTGCGTCTCCCATGCGGATGCGTGAGCCCGAGCGGGCGCGGGAGCGCGCCCGGCCCGGCGGGCCCCGAGGGCCTTGGGCCGACGCAAGATTCTTAAACCCGCAGGTGCCTTGAAGATGCTCGATCTGCCTTTGGCAGGTCGGATGCGGGGATAACCAAGCCAGGCCAACGGTGATAGACTCAAGATCTAGTAGAAGTTCGAAAAGGCTGATGCCTTTTCTCACTTCATCTCCACAATGCGATTTTGCAATTGCCATTCGCCCTAGAATGATAGATAAATCGTAAAATATACAAAGGGTGTTGTGGATGGCAAAGCTAGCTGTTGACTGGTCTATGGACAGAAATGTATCTGACTTAAAGCCAGCTTTATCGCGATATACTCGATACTTGGAGAGCTTAGGGCTCAAGAGAAACACAGTGATCCTTTATACCCGACTAGCAAATATGTATCTAAAGGCTGTTAAGACCGATCTACCGACTCCGAAAGAAGCCCAAGAATTTTATAATAACTTATCTGCTGATGGCATGTCCCGAAGTTCCATCAATAACTTCGCCGCCGCCCTGATCAAATACCATGCCATGATAGATCAGCCGGTCAAGCTCAAATTCCTAAGACTCAATAATTCCCTGCCTTACTACTTCGATGAGAAAGACATTCTAAAGATCTTCAGCGCATGCCATAACCTAAAGCATCACTGCATGTTGAAAGTGCTGTTCTTCGGATGCCTCCGAAGCGGTGAGCTATGCAATCTCGATGTCTCCGATTACAATTCCGATGATCTAACCTTGAGACTCCGAGAGACAAAGAATAACTCCGACGCAATAGCCTTCATCAATGACGAAACTGCAAAGCTTCTCAATCAGTATATTCAGAAGAAGCCCAAAGTGATCATCGCAGGCCGCGAACCGTTATTCGCTACGGATTTCGGTAATAGGTGGACTAACGGCAACATCTATAAGATTTTCATGTATTATAAGGAAAAGGCGAAGATCCAGAAGAAAGGCGGAGTTCATTGTTTTTCGAGGCATTCAAGTGCTACATTGATGATCAAGCGAGGATGCGATCTTAGGAGCGTTCAAGCCATCTTGAGGCATCGTGATATCCATACGACGCTAAGATACACGCACCTCTGCGATGCTGTAAAAAGGGAGAAGCATAGCCAATATCTCACCTTATAGAATCCTTCTTTTTGCCCTTTATTATCTCCGCACAAATTCCCGATGAAAAGGGATGTTCCTTAACAACAGTTATATAAGCCCGGATTTATGATGCGAGTATCAAAAGATATTCGGAGGTATAATATGGGAGAAATAACGAGAGAAGAAATAACACCAAAATTCATAGAGGCCCTTGAATCGGATTTAAAACTTCTTGAATCGAAAGAAGCGGAATTAACAGAATTAGTAGATAGGTTAAAAATTGTAGATAGCGAAATAAAAACCCTACGTACTAAATCAGTGCAAACTAAGCCTCCTCTCCCAGGCGGTGTCTTATCCCTTGAAGAAAAACCCTTATGGGGTAGCTTTATCGGTGAACTTAAGAGATATGCGCACGATAATGAAGAGCTAACCAAGTTAAAAAGCGAGTTAGATGATTTGACCGATGAACGGAATGAAATTCGCACCAAGATCTTGGAGATTGTGCCAGAAAGTGTACGTAATTACAAACCCCAAATAACGGCAAAACAGTTCACGATAAATGTTTCTGATACACAAGTGACCTTAATCAGATGATAACAGCCTTTTGCAGAACTTTCTGCACGAATTCAGGTTCATCCTTCCGAACCTCATCAATGGCTCTAGAAAATTGAGCGTCTCTCTTTATTGTTGGTTCGCTTACGCCAGTTTTATCAGCAATCTTCTGAGCAGTAGAAACAATGGGATCATTTTGATCTAATTGATTTCGCATAGCATTGACATTATCGATAGGCGCACCTTCGACTTTTTTCTCCGTCTCATATCGTTTTCCTCGGAGATACGCTATTTGTGTTTCGTTCAGATTTCGTCGCCCTAGCTGATTATCGATGATCCAGTTGATGGCTTCCTCGCGGCATCATTTATGGTCTTTTGATTTATGCACCTTGATATGGTCTCCGATTCCGAGCTTAATATTGCGGACTTCTTCATCCCCTCTCTTGGTGTGTATTAACACGTCCGTGAGTTTCTCGGCGCATGTGCTGCATATGCCTTTATTCCCACCGATTGGCTTTACTAAATCTAGCCTATCACAGAAAACACATGATTCTCTTTCTGGCACAAAATCACCACTTTTCGAAGATGTGCGATTATGTACTTAAGTCTTTTTAAAGCGCATGAATCAAACCGGTCGCTATTGATCATCCGCTCATCGCCCTTTGAAGTGAGACGATCATCTGAAATGCCTTTTAAAAAAGTATGGGCCTTAGCACGTACCTATGCCCAGGCCGAACCTTGCCCTAACGCCTTTGCTTAGTCATCTATACCTGAGGTTCGGCCGTTTAAATCATGGTTGATATCACTCGACCGTTATGCTATCAAGAACGTCCCAAGCTCGCATGCCAACATTATCTGTGTAAATGCAAATAACTGCGATAGTATCATTATCTAGGAAGAATGCGATAGTTCCAAGGTCCTTGTACTCTACCAAATGCGCAGGTCTTCCATTAAAATCTATATCCTTATGAGACTCATCTTCAGGACCTCCTGCCATACCCGGAACCCACATTACAAATATATCAGTAGCAGCTCTCAAGAGGAACGAAGATTCATCTTCACCTTCTGGCTTTAACGAGCGCAGGCTTGTATCTGGTTTTAGTATAAACAAGCTCGCATAACCAGTTTGATCTGAATTTTCATTTTCGCCAGGGAGATCTGGGCCATAGTTGAAAGCATAGAAATCTCGTGTTCCTGTCCAATATTCTGCGTTGCCATAATCAAGATACGAGTCCGGTAGGTCTTTGGGATCATATGGGGCGATTTGTCCTACTGAAGTCACCCAGTTATCATCCAAATCCGCCGTAAATGTGTGTCCGCCTATCGATACGCTTTTTTCGGATGCATTTGCAGTTGATGCAAGCAGAATCAACGCCACGCACAATAAAGCTATTTTTAGCTTCAACAACATCCCTCCTACATGACTGAACTAATCAATCTTGTCTTCTCCTCCCAACTTTGGCACCGTTGATGCCAGTTGTTTTAATATTGCTGGGCCTGCTGCTCCTATAGTTACTGCAGAAGTTGCTGATAATTGTGTTCCATCAACAATACAAATATAAGCAATGAAGCATGAAATTAGCGGTAGAACGATAAATTGACTGTAATATATTTTATCCATTATTATTCTATCGTCCGGTGGTCGAGATTGTATTTCATAAAATCGTATGTGTTTAGGTCCCTTGCATGTTCATTCAAATTTGCCTAAATCCAATAGACCAGAAAAATTATATAATACGAGGATGATATTTCCCTATTGGGAGTATGGACGAAGGAGAGACTATTGAGCAACTTCGAAAAGAGAATGAGCAATTAAGGCTTGATAATGGGTTGCTTAGGGCAAAAGTAAGTGAACTTGAATTGCTTAAGGCGAAAATAGTTGAGCTTGAAGCCCGCCTAGCCAAATATGAGAATGCAC
>JAPKYD010000109.1 GCA_026394475.1 Methanothrix sp. | reverse complement strand
ATCCTTCACTTCCCACACACCTTGTGTTTATTCTAACCCAAGCAATTTAAGTTTATCCGACATTGAACATAATTTTATATGCAATCTGGATAGTAATCTATTTAATATTTTGGGCTAAAGGCCACGGTTCGCGGATGATTCGCAGATAAGCTAAATAAGACCTGAAGGGATGAAAAAATCCATGGACCCGCTCGAAGAGCTGATCGCCGCCGCCCGTGGCGAGCTGGAAGTTGATCTCCTTTTAGAGGGAGCGGATATCGCCAACCTCCTCTCCGGCGAGGTGCACAGAGTGAACGTTGCCGTGCACAAGGGCCGGATAGTCGGCTTTGACTGCTCCAGCGCCAGGCAAACCATGAATCTGAGCGGCAAGACCCTCACTCCGGGGTTCATCGACGGCCATGTTCATATCGAGAGCGCCATGGTCACCGTTCCTGAGTTTGCGCGCGCCGTAGTACCGAAGGGCACGACTTCCGTGGTTATCGACCCTCATGAGATCGCTAATGTCTGGGGCGAGGCCGGCATCAGGTACATGCTCGACTCTTCGAGAAACGTTCCCCTGAACGTTTATGTCATGCTTCCCTCTTGCGTCCCCGCCACGAACCTGGAGACCTCAGGTGCATCCCTGGACGCGGAAATCCTGGCAAAATTAATGAGCGACGAGCGGGTGCTGGGACTAGCCGAGGTCATGAACTATCCTGGCGTCGTCTTTCGCGATCCTGAGGTTTTGAAGAAGATCCGGCTGGCAGGATCGAAGCGGGTGGACGGTCATGCCCCCCGGCTGTCAGGAAAGGACCTGACTGCCTACATTGCCGCGGGAATCTAGTCCGACCACGAGTGCACCTCTGTAGCTGAAGCCCTGGAAAAGCTGCGCCAGGGGATGTACATCATGCTCCGGGAAGGCAGCGCTGCCAAGAATCTGAGGGATTTGCTGCCCCTGGTCTCGCCCTTGAACGCCCGCCAGTTCCTCTTCGTCTCGGACGACCGACATCCTGCAGACATTCTCAAAGAAGGACATATCGATTTCATGGTCAAGACCGCCATTGAAAGGGGTCTGGATCCCGTTTCGGCCCTGCAGATTGCCAGCCTGAATGCGGCCCAGTATTTCGGGCTGCGAGACCTGGGAGCCATCGCCCCTGGCTTTCGGGCTGACATCGCCGTTCTGGATGGATTGGAGCACCCTCGCGTGGTCAAGGTCATAAAAGATGGCAGGCTGGTGGCGGAGGATGACTATCTCACCGCCCGGCTGGATAGCGCGCCTGCTCCTAAGCAAAAGTCGATGCAGATCGGCAAGATAGATCTCCAGTCCTTCGAGATAAGAGCAAATCCCGGAAAGGCCAGGGTCATTGGCATCATCCCCGACCAGATCTTGACCCGGTCTTTGCCGCTCTTGCCCAAGACCGCAGGCGGACGGATTGTCTCCGACCCCAAGCAGGATATCCTGAAGATGGCCGTGGTGGAGAGGCACAAGGCGACCGGGAACATTGGCCTGGGCCTGGTGCAGGGCTTTGGCCTAAAGATTGGTGCTCTGGCCACCTCTGTGACCCACGACTCCCACAACATCGCCGCCGTGGGCGTGACGGACGAGGATATGCTCGATTCTGTTTTGGCCATAAAGCAGATGGGAGGCGGGCTGGTAGTAGTAACAGAGGGTAAAGTCAAGGCCAGCCTGCCCCTGCCCGTGGCGGGCCTGCTTTCAGAGAGGTATATGCGGGATGTGGCCGACGGAATAGACGACTGCATTGACGCCGCGCGGGAGCTGGGATCCAGGCTCAAGGATCCCTTCATGACCCTGTCGTTCCTCTGTCTGCCGGTCATCCCTGAGCTGAAGCTGACCGACTCGGGCCTGGTGGATGTGAATTTGTTCCAGTTCGTTCCCCTGTTTCTGGAGAAGATCTGAGAATGGCCGAGTGTGACGTCTGGTTTCGCTGGAGCAGCAAGAACTCCTACAGCATCGCTGCGCTCTTGCCTCTGGTCGAAGCCAAGCTGGCCAGGGAACCAAGAGATGGGATCATGCTCTACAGCTTTGCCACTGCCCAGGCGAAAAGAGTCTACCGCGAGGTCTCCCAGGCGAAGGTGGACTCCATCTACATCGCCGGAGGGCCTCACCCTTCCGCCGTGCCGGAGGAGGTGCTGGAGCACTTCCACTTCGTCGTGGTGGGCGAGGGCGAGGAGACGCTGCCGGAGCTGATAAAGGCGGTAAAAGAGGGCCAAGATCCGGGCGAAGTGTTGGGAATTGCCTACAAAGTCGGTGATGAGATCAGGTTCACGGGGAGAAGACCGCCGGCAGACCTGGATCTTTACCCGCCCTTCGGGAAGATCCTGGCGCCCATCGAGATCAGTCGCGGCTGCCCCTGGGGCTGCACTTACTGCCAGACGCCGAGCCTCTTCGGTCATTGCATGCGACACAGGTCGATTGCTGCCATCGCCAGATACGCGAAGTTGCACAAAGACATCCGGTTCACCTCCCCTAACTCCCTGGCCTTTGGCTCTGACGGCCTGCGGCCCAGGCTCGAGAAGGTTGAGGCGCTGCTGAAGGCTCTGGCGGAGCAAGAGAAACCCATCTACTTCGGGACGTTTCCCTCCGAGGTCAGGCCGGAGTTCGTATCCGATGAAGCTCTGGAGCTGATTGCAAAGTACTGCGCCAACAAAACCTTGAGCATCGGCGGCCAGTCCGGCAGCCCTGCCGTCCTGGAGGCCATCTCGCGGGGCCACGGCTTGGAGGCGATCCTGGCCTCCTGCGAGCTTTGCCTGCAGCACGATCTGACGCCGCAGGTGGACCTGATCTTTGGGCTGCCCAGTGAGTCAGCGGCGGACCAGCGCATGACGCTGGATCTGGCCAGGTGGATAGTGGGGAAGGGGGGAAAAGTCAGGGCTCATTATTTCACGCCCCTGCCCGGAACGGCCCTGGCGGGCACGCAGCCTGCGCCCCTGGCCAAGGAGGTCGAGGCAGGCCTAGGCAGGCTGGCTTTGCAGGGGAAGCTCACCGGCAGCTGGTCGTCAAGCAACTGGCCTGCTAGAGGTAGAACCGCTTGAAGGGCTTGCGGTACTCATCCTGCAGCTCGTATTTTATTACTATCTTATCCGGCATGATCTGGATCTCCTTTACCGCCTGGGAGAAGAGGTACCAGATGAAGCCCCGATCGGGCAGCTTGTACCTGTCGGGCAGGTTGGAGGTGAACTCGCAAGCGCCTAAGATGTAGGTCCGAAGCAGCTCGCTTCCTGAAACGAAGAGGAAGGGGAAGCTGACGTTTTCAATCTCTCGCTTGCAGGAGCCCTGCAGCCTGAGGCGCTGGGCCAGGAACTCCAGGTAGTCGTCTTTGGCTATCACCAGCTCTCTTGGCTCGCTCATGGATATCACTGCCGGAAAGTAAGCGGCAGGGTGAGATAAAAGTAATCGTCGGGATTCCGGAGGGAACTGGATTGATTTTGTAAAGATAAAGACCACCAGAGCTTGAATCGGAAAGATACTTTCCGCTGCATAAGATTGATCTTCCACAGCAACAATTTCTGCGAGGACTGCAAGCAGAATTATCGTTAAGGAGGTCGCTTTCATCGTAGTATTAGAATAATGCTAAAGGCTCAAATATGTCTCCATAGTCAAAATTTAATATTAATAATAATTATTAATTTAGATATAAGATGGTTCGTCTTAACCGCTGATAATCAAGCTTCTGATATGATAAAAATGTGATTTTTATTATATTTATGAATTAATTTAGAAAAGATGATATAGTTTCTCGTTCCTAGAAGATCTAGAGGTATTGACATGAAAAGAAGCTTGATAGCCATATTCGCTGTGTTCTTGATGGCGACAGCCATGATGTTGCCTGCCTTAGGCAACTCTATATCCGGGATAGTATATCACGACGTAAACAAAAATGGCATGATGGAGGCGGAGGAGAACGGCCTGGCCAATATGACAGTAGAGCTGGGTGGCCCGGTTCTCTGCCTCAACGATAAGGGATTGTTCGTTGAACCAGATGTCTATAGCCAGAATACGACTACAAATGAGACCGGATACTATGAATTCGATGCGGAGAAGTTCGGTCGGTATTTCCTGAAGGTGGCCACTCCTGAACTTGTCTCTGTCTATCCGGCCGCCATCGACATTGCCAATCCCGATGACGTCGTAAATATCAACATGACCAAGACATAAAATCCGGACCAATTTTTTTTTTCAGTCACGAGCAAAAACCATCACAGGCGATTGCTTTGATTTGCTTGGCATCGCCTTTATCTCACCGTTGCGCCCGTGATCTTTTTTAAAATATGTCCCCGTACCGCCTTCAGGACTTCAATCCTTTCGTGCGGCAGGCACGACTTCATCCACCGCACACGCGGCAATCTTCTCCGCCAGCTTGGCCAGGACCTCTTTTCGCATGCCTCCCACGAACTTGATGGAGCCGACCACCAGGTGCCCGCCGCCGGAGACGCCGCCATTGGGAATCTCCTCCATCAGCTCCTTGACCATCAAGGGGATGTTCATCCGCACTGCCCGAGAGCGCAGCACGGCGAAGTCCGGGCCGTAGCCGATCGTGACCACGGGCTTTCCCGCGAACTTCTGGCAGAGCCGGTCGTGCACCTCGCCGGAGGTCTTGCCGGGCGGAGGGAATGTGAACTTGTGGGCGAAGTTCTCCACGTCCAGGACATTCATGATCACGCCATTCGGGAGTCGCGTGCTCTTCACGTTTCCCATGCTGGCACGCAGCTGCTCGTCTATCGCCGCGTTCGCCTGCTCGCAGAGCAACTCCACAATTCGCTGATGCCGGTCCAGTCTGCCCAGGCAGAGGATGTCGTTTATGAGTCCCCGCCCTTCGTTGAACCGCAGCCAGAAGGCCTCGTAGTCCAGGGCGAGGGCGATCTTCTTGAGATCGTCTTTGCGGTATTTGTCCTCCACCAGTTTGAGGTACCTTTCTGCCTCCGGGGCCTCGCTGCGGTCGCCCACGGCCGAAACCGCCGGAAAATGCCTGATCTTGTTCTCAACCTGGGGATAGATCATGCGGGCAATCTCCGTGGCCAGCATTCCCGTGGTCAGGCCGAAGTCGCCTCCGGCGTGGGCGGGGTTGACGTGAGCGATGAGGAACTGGTCCACTATCTTGTGAGGATGATGGTGATCCACGACCAGCATCTCCAGGCCGTAGACCTGGGCCTGCCGCATGGCCGGAACATCCTCCTCGGTGGAGCCGTTGTCCATCAGAACTATCAAGGGCATCTTCTGGCCGTGACGGGCGCTGTCCTCCAGGGCGTAGCTCAGATCCTTGGTCACGTCCTCTAATTCGTAGAACGGGGCCTTGCTCGGGGCCCGGCGGTAGTTGTAGTACTCGGCATCAGGTCCGCCCACCTCTTTTATGAGCGGAAGTATGGCCGTCTCGATGGCCACGGCTGCAGTGATGCCGTCCGCGTCAGCGTGGTGGCGAACCACGATGGGCTTGGACTTGAGGACCGCCCGACGAATCTCCTTGGCCACCGCCTTCATGGCCGGACGGAGCCTGGCCATGATCTCGCTCTCCACCAGGAACTGCGTATCGAAGGGCTCGGCGCGGCGGTCTATTGCCTGCTCAATCTGGTCCTTGACCTGGGAGGCCTCGCCACCCCAGAGCCGCTTCATGGACTTGATCTCGACCTGAACCTGGTTGTTGCGCATCGTGGCCTCGCCGATGACGCGCACCATCATCTCACTGTCGATGTCCGCGTACGCGCGCACGCCGGCGCGTTCGAAGGCAGCGCAGAAGACTAGGCCGCTGTCGTCGGCGACGGTGAAGATGGTCGGCCCTCCGGTCTGCTTGACTTGGATGACCTCTCCCTTGATCAGGATCTGCTTGCCCACTTGCTTGTGCAGATCCGCCGCCTTGGAGAGGGGCAGTTCCTTCTCCACCTCGACGATGTTGTATTCTTTCGGCTCCACGGGCTCCAGCTCGATGTTGCCGTTGGGAAGAATGTTTCGGACGGCAACGAAGACTGTATCGCCGACTTCGGGTCTTGCCTTTAGGTATTTATTGTGGGCCAGACCTCTTACGCTCTCGCAGAGATCCACGAAGGCCCCGAAGTTGGCGAGCCCGGAGACCTTTCCCTGGTAAGTCTCGCCGACAACGATGTCGCGGGAATCGCAGGCCTGATCCAGCACGTGGACCAGCGGCTTCTTGGAGCAGCGCTCACATAGCTCCTTCTTGCTGCAGAGCCTGGCACCACACACGACGCAGAGGTACTCGCGCCCCAGGCCCTCGCAGTCCTGGCACGGCTCAGTGACCGGAATCTGGCCGGATCCGTGGCATACGCTGCACTTGGTCGAGCCCCGCTCAATCAGCTCCTTCATATCCTTATCAGAGGCCGCGCCCAGGGATATGGACTCGGTCTTTCCGCTGCCATTGCAGTTGGGACAGGGCTTCTCTCCTACCACAAGGTAACCCTTGCCCCGGCATCTCTCGCACAGGTTCATCTCTGAGGAGACGCAGCCCAGGAATTTAGCTATTTTGCACGAGGTATTGGAAAGGAGCTAAATAAGATGCAAAACCTCCGGCAAGCATGCGAGTCGTGGTTTTGCGCCTCGGTCATCGGCCCGAGCGGGACAAGAGGATCACCACCCATGTGGGCCTTGTTGCTCGCGCCTTCGGAGCCGAGGAGATGCTTCTTTCCGGCCGCGATAGCAGCGTGGAGGAGAGCCTGGCCGATGTGGCGAAGCGATGGGGGGGGGACTTTCGCCTTAGGGCCGACGTGAGTTGGAGGGGCGAAGCTGTGCGTTGGAAAGAGGCGGGCGGAAAGGTGGTTCACCTCACCATGTACGGCTCGAGCCTGCCGGATGTGATCAACGAGATCCGAAGCTGCGAGAAGATCCTGGTGGCCGTGGGCGCGGAGAAGGTTCCGGCGGAGATGTACGAGCTGGCGGACTGGAATGTGGCCGTGGGAAACCAGCCTCACTCCGAGGTGGCCGCGCTCGCCGTCTTCCTGGACAGGCTCTTTCAAGGCCGGGAGCTTGGCGGGGAGTTCGAGGGCGGCCTGAAGATCGTGCCCTCTCCTTGCGGAAAGCAGGTGCTCTATCCCCCATACCCCGCCAAGAAAGAAGAACAAAATCATCCTGAGAATTCATGAGAATATTGGTAATAGGCATCAATATCAGGCACATCGCCTCTTCCGCAGCCAGGGCCGGGCACGAGGTCGTGGCCGTCGATGGCTTTTGTGACCTGGACCTGCAAGATTTCGCCCCAGAGACCGCGTTGCTCCCGCGCGAAGGGGCGGAAGATCTCCTTCCTGCCTACATCCAAAGGTTCCATCCCGAAGCGGTCGTCCTCGGGCCAGGGCTGGAGGAGGCCCGAGCGAGTGGAGTTCGAGTCCTGAACAACCCTTCCCAAAAGACCGCCACTGTCTCGGACAAGCTCTGGCTGGCCCGCTGGCTGGAGAAGAAGGGATTTCCCTTCATCAGAACCAAGTCAACGCCAGACGATCTGCAATACCCCATCCTGGTCAAGCCCCGCAAGGGTGCGGGCGGCGTGGGCTGTCGGCTCGTGAGGAGCGCAATGGAGCTGAACTGGGAGGAGGGCCTGATCGCCCAGGATCTGGTCTTTGGCAGGCCTGCAAGCGTTTCGGTCATCGGCAACGGCCACGGGGCGCAGGCCATAGCGGTCAACGAGCAGCTCATAGGCGTCCCTTGGGCGGGGGCGAAGGGCTTCAGGTACACTGGAAACATCACACCTCTGACGCCCCCAGCTTTCGGCATCGCCGAGCTGGCCGAAGATATCATCACCGAGCTGGGGCTTTTAGGCAGCAACGGCGTGGATTTCCTACTCACGGAACGCGGACCTGTGGTGGTGGAGGTCAATTCGCGCTTCCAGGGCAGCCTGGACAGCGTGGAGATGGCCACGGGCATCAACCTCTTTGCGGCTCATCTGGAGGCCTTTGCAGGACGGTTGCCGGATCGACCCATCCCCCGTCTCACCGCGGGGAGGGCCATAATCTTCGCCCCCCGAAATTTGAAGATCGAGGAGGATCTGCGCAGAGATTGGATCGCAGACGTGCCCTGCCCCGGATCGCGGATAGATAGAGATGATCCGGTCCTCTCCATCCTCGCAAAAGGATCGGACCGGGATGGGGTCCTTGCTCAGCTTAGAGAGAGAGCCGCAAAGCTACGCGGGAGATGGGAAGAAAATAGCAATAGTACGAAGTTCGAGCTAAAATCACCAGGAAACGACTCTGTAAACCCAGTTGCAGACCAGGGTCCAGGCCTTGACAACCCCTGATCCTTTCTCCAGCTTCTCCCTATCCTTATCGCTGTACATTTCTTTGTCCTTCATCCACGAGTCCATGTTTTCAATGGTCTCTCTCTTCTGAATATAACCATATCGGTCTTGACCATATCGCTCCTTCTTGCCCCGGGCCTAGCGGAACAAGCCTTCCGGCATCAGCTTAAAAAGATGATGGCAGAAAAAGGTAATATATCTAAAGCGCAAAAATCTTAAGGACAATTTAATGTGGGGATGAGATGAAGTCACCGGAAAGGATTACCATCGCCCTCGACGAGGAGACAGCAGGCCTTTTCAAGAAGATGAAAGAAGACCTGGGCATGTCCCAGAGCGAGATGATGCGAGAGGCGCTGAAGTTTTACGGCAGGCACAAGTCTCTGTTCGAGTTCGCCGAGGACAAGAAGGTCTATACCCATGCGGAGATGCTCTCTGCTGGCGAGCATGTGATCCTGGATATCGACCACTGGATCCTCTTCCTGAGCTTCATTGAGACTCATCCCGAGAAAGAGAAGTTCTGGAATTTTCACAAGGAGGTCTGCCGGGCCCACGCCGAGCAGTTCAAGCACAAGCTCTTCAATGCGGAGAGCATCCTCCGACGCCTGGAGATCTGCAATCTCTTCAAGATGAGCAAGACCGGCAAGAACGAATTCACCCTCATCTTCGGAGCGGATGCGCCGAAAAAGTTCGTTCGGACAGAGCTGGAGGAGATCTTCACAGGCATGGGCTTCCTGGTGGAGATCAATGAGGACTTCTCCAAGCTGAGGGTGAAGGTAATCCACGATCTGTGAGTATCTCGTTTTATTTCGTTGTTGGACTACTTTTCGGTCGTGATTCAACTATGCACAGGTTATCAAGATGAGAGTCGAAGGGAAGCTTAAAAAGGTGGTTAAGAGGATTATATTTGGAGAGAACATAGACCCCAAGATGATATCTACTAGCTACATTGAACGGCAAAATTTAACATGCAGACAAGATAATAACCGCATATCCAGGAAAACCATAGGTTTCTCTAAGAAAACTGTGGAATTGGATCAGCAAATGACCCTATATTTTGCAAACTTCAACTACTGCCGAAAGCACCGCTCTCTTAAATATAAGGATGATCAGGAGATAACAAGGTTCAATTGCCCTGCGAAGCAAGCCGGCCTAATTGATCATATCTGGAGCCTGCATGAATTATTGACCTTTGCATATTACAAAATTAAAACCTATTAACAATTCACGACCCTATGGTCGGCATCACAGTCCAAAAGAGATCTTAGAATGCTTGGCCATGCTCGCTGAAAGG
>JAPKYD010000081.1 GCA_026394475.1 Methanothrix sp. | reverse complement strand
AGCACCAAGGAACTAAGATCTAATCGTCTTTGAAACTATATTAAATCGAGTAGTGCACAGCGAAAGTAATCATGAAAGGGGCCAATTCATCCCCGGCCTGAAGGCACGGGGTCTTCTTAGCCCCTTTACCCCAAGAGATAATAAAACACCAACAATTTTCACATGGAAATATAAAATGGATGAGATGCCAGGGGGCATCTCTACCTAGGTTATTGTTGCGATAATTTGGATTCTAAATACTAGAACTCCGCCAGGCTCCTCTGCACCGGCCCGGCCATGAGCTTCGAGCTGGAACGCCACTGGCTCGCGGGCGTCTTTATCCTCCGACCTATCTTTGCCAGAGCCTCGCTCAAGCTGCCAAACCTCTGGGGCGCGGCCTGCAGGGCCGCTCTTGCCACCTCCCGAACCACCCACACCCCCAGCGGCGCCCAGTAGGCCTCGGAGATCTCCCGCACGGCCAGAACTGCCGCTTGTCTCTGCATTTCGGCCAGATGCTCCAGGACTGCCAGGCGGGCAGCGTAGTAGCCGCCGGCAAGGATGCTGTACTCCTTCTTTGCCAGGGCACCTTCCCGATCCCCGCCGATGAAGCCGTCCTCCGCCCAGACTGAACGCGGCATCCAGATCTCGATAAGCTCGAAGCTGAAGGGCCGAGGCAGGAGCAGGATCTCGAAGTGGTTGCCCAGATCCACCCCGGAGAAGAGATAATAATCGTTCACCTGCGGCCTGTCCAGAAGGGAGTTCTTCAGGGCCTTGCCGATCATGTCGTCCGAGGCGGTGATGGACCAGCGTGTCGGCACCAGCTTTCGCCTCTTGCCCAAAAGGCCCAAAGACAGCATGCGAGAGATGTGATCTGTGCCTATCCCGGAGGAGTAAAGCTCGGCTACGGCCGCAGCCGCGCCCGCACCCCGATCCTCCACGATCCTGTCCACCTTTCTGGGGATGAGAGGATTGGTGGTGATCTCCAATCCCTTCAGCTCCCCGGAGGGACCGGAGGGCGAGAGCACGCCGTCGAACTGCATCCGGCCCTGGGGCGGCTTAAGAAACAAGACCTCCGTGCCCACTGGAGCAGAGGACATGGCGATCTGCTGGCAGGCCTCCAGCAGCCTTCCCGGAGCATTCGCTTCTTTTACTGTGATCTTTGTCTCGGAGCGAACCAGCGCGGAGCGCGCGGCGATGATCTCGCCAATATCCATTCCCAAGGAGGGCTTCTCCTGGGGTGTGCCCGCCGGAATCATCGGACCCGCTCTCACCAGAGGATAGCCGTGCCTGCCCACGAACACCTCAGGCGGCGAGAGTCCTTCCATGCGCGCCCCAATTTTCGGCAAAGCCGCAATCTCGATCCCGGCCATCGCCCAGGACTGGAGGACGGGCGAGGTGCTGATGCTGGCCTACATGAACAACGAGGCGCTGGCGAAAACGCGCGAGACGGGCAAGGCCCACTACTGGTCCCGCTCCAGGAAGAAGCTGTGGCTGAAGGGCGAGTCGTCGGGCCACTTTCAGCTGGTGAAAGAAATACGAATCGATTGCGATCAGGACGCCGTACTGCTGCTGATTGAGCAGGAGGGCGGGGCGTGCCATACGGGCTATAGATCCTGCTTCTATCGCAACATCGACGGAAAAGTCGTGGGAGAGAAGGTCTTTGAGCCTGAGGACGTTTATTAATGACATCAGAAGGCAGGTCCTACTCTCTCTACCATAATCAGCTGCTGAGGGCCAAAGCCTCTCTGCAGCTGGGCCGGGTGAAGGTCGATCTCAGCGGCCCGCTGGCCCACCTGCCGATGATAAAATCCTCTCTGGAGATGTTTGACGGTCAAATCCCGGCCCTGGCCGATGAAAAGCTGCACCTATCCACCTGGCTCCCGCCTGTGCCAAGTCCGGCCTTCGATCGATTGGCCGACAGCCGCATCAAGGCACTGCTTGGCAGGCGCACGCCAGATCAGGTGACTATTTCCATAACCGAGGAATGCCCTAACCGGTGCGCCCATTGCGCCCTGCCGGATTCGGGAAAGAAGCTGCAATTGTCTTTGGAGACGGTCAAGGACCTCATCGGCCAGATCCTTGATCTGGGAACCACACTGGTGATCTTCGACGGGGGAGAGCCCGCGCTCTATCGCGAGTTGCCCGATCTGGTGGAGAGCGTGGACGGTCGGGCCATCTCCACTCTGTTCACCTCTGGCGCAGGCTTCACGCCAGAGCTCGCGCGACGGCTGAAAAGGGCAGGCCTCTATGCCGTAAACGTGAGCCTGGACAGTCCCGAGGCGGAGGAGCATGATGCCCTGCGCGGAAGGCGAGGGGTCTTCCAGGAAGCCATGGACGCCCTGCATCGTCTGCAGGATTTCCACGACCTGGCTCTGGGCGTGGGCGCGCACGAGCTGACGTTCTTTGAGGCGGTTTCCACAGGCCGCTGGTCCGACCGTAAGGGCGTGGCCCTCTCATCCCAGGATCACGCCTTGCTGGCAGACTTTGTCTCTCGCGCCGATGCTCCCAGGATCTTTTCTGTTCCAGACGCGTACAAACGTTTCGGCTGCTTTGCAGCCAAGAGCTGGATGCATGTGACGCCCGCCGGTGAAGTATACCCGTGTGCCTGCTACCCAGAGTCTTGGGGCAGCATCTTTGAGGAGCCCTTGAAGAGAATATGGCAGCGAATGGACCGCTTTCCCCACAAGGGGAGCAAAAGCTGTCCCATGCGCAAGTAATGAGTTTTTATTCCTATTTCGGGCAAGAAGGCAGCGTGCCAGTTTTGATGTAAAATAGTAGTAGTATCAAATGACAGGAATAACCTTGCTGCGAATACTTAAGCAGCAAGTTATTTCATCATTAGATATAATAATTAGCCCTGTATCCCCAAGTCGTCGAAACTTAAGGA
>JAPKYD010000074.1 GCA_026394475.1 Methanothrix sp. | reverse complement strand
AAGCACAAAAAATGTGCGAGGGTTCACTTCATCCCCGACCTGAAGGTAGGGTTATTCGTGACCCTCCGCGCTCCCGAAGTAATAAAATGAAAGATGAAGTGTTCTTCGGCGAGGGGATGGCCAAGGTAAAGGCAGAATATCCCGACCTCTACAATGCGATTGTGGGCTTAAACGAGGCTGCATACACAGGCAAAGTCTTAGACTACAGGACCCAGAAGCTGATCGCGCTGGGCATCAATGCTGCAGCCTCCGACGACCGGGCCACGAAAAAGCAGATGATGAGCGCCATGAAGGAGTTCGGCATCACCAAAGACGAGATCGTGGATGTCCTGCGAATGGTTCTCCTCACCTCGGGAATGCCTCCCTTCACCAAGGCCATGAGGATGCTGTATGAATTGATCGAGAAATGACCTGACATTTTTTTAAGGATCGCGCTAGATGAAAGCCAAATCTCCGACCAATCGCCATCTAGGCTGTCATCGCCTTCGTTCTCAGCAGGCGGTTGTAGGCGATGGCAAACCTGTGCGCCTCGTCTCTTATCTCCTGGACGAAGAGCGAGGCTTTATCGTCTCTTTCTAGGGGGAGAGGCGTCTCCTGTCCTGGCCTATAGATCTCCTCTTTTTCCTTGGCGATAGAGACAACCGGAATCCGTAGCCTAAGCTCTTGCATCTCCTGCCAGGCAGCAGCCAGTTGTCCTGTTCCTCCGTCGATGATGATAAGATCCGGTAGCTCCCGCATCTCCTCTTTTTGGCGAGTGTAGCGCCTGCGCACCACCTCGGCGATGGAGGCAAGATCGTCAATACCCTCTACGCTTCTGATTTTAAAGCGCCGATAGTTGCTTTTGTCCGGCCTGCCGCCCCGGAACTGCACCATGGACCCGACCATGGCAGTTCCGGAGAGGTGGGAGATGTCGAAGCACTCGATGACCTGCGGGAGCCGGGGCAGCCGGAGCGCCTCCTGGAGGACTTCCAGCTTTTTTCGATCCCCAAAGAAGCTGATCTCCAGGTTCTTTCTGGCCAAGTCCAGAAGCTCTTTCTTCTCGCCCTGCTTGGGTACAGTGACCCTGACCTTCTTTCCTTTGACGTGGGCCAGAAAATCGGCCAGGGATTCGTCAAGTGCCTCCTCCACGATCAGCTCTTCAGCAGGTTCGTTTTCCGAGTAGTACTGAACAAGAAACTCCTCCAGGAAATTCTCGTTGTGGGCAAATATGAATTCTTCTTTGCCCAGCAGCGTGCCCAGGTAGACCTTGAAGAGCATGAGATAGACGCTTCCGCCCTCGATCAGGTAGCTCAGGACATCCTGGTCAAACTTCCTCTTCTGCTCGACCTGCTGGCGTTGCTGGAGGCGTTCCAGGGCGGAGATCTCGTCCCGCAGCTCCAGGGACCGCTCGAATTCCTGCTTGGCCGCAGAGCCGTTCATCTCCTCTTTCATGGATTCCAGGAGATCCCGAATGTTTCCTTTCAGCAGGGACTCCGCCCGCCTCACCCTTTTTCCATAATCGGCATCCGTGATCTTGCCGATGCACGGCCCGCTGCAGTGGCCTAAGGAGTAGCGCAGGCAGGCTCGCTTGGGAAGCCTTTTGCAGGTGCGAAGGCCGAAGGTCTTTCTGACCACCTGGAAGACGTCGTCCCTCTCTCTGGCCGAGGTGAAGGGGCCGAAGAAGGCGCCCTCTCCGGCGTTTTTGCGGGAGATTCTGATCCTCGGGAACCTCTCCTCGGTCAGGTGGATGCCGGCGTATCTGGAGGAGTCCTTGAGCTTGACGTTGTACTTGGGCCAATGCTTCTTGATCAGGGTGTTCTCCAGGAGCAGAGCCTCGACCTCGGTGTTGGTGACGATGAAGTCCATGCTGTGCACGGCCAAGACCAAGGCCCCGGTCTTCGGGTCGTGGCCCAGCTTCTGGAAGTAGCTGCTCGCGCGCCGCTTCAGGTCCTTGGCCTTGCCGACGTAGAGGATCGTGCCTTCGGCGTCTTTGAAGAGGTAGCAGCCGGGGAGGTGAGGAAGCGCTTCAAGATCGATCATACTCGGAAGACCTTATTTTTCAGGGTATTTTATTGTAACTCATCTCTTCCGATGAGCCGCAAACTCCAGACAATGACCCATCAAGGGCAAGGCTGCAGAGGGCATTATCGCCGAAGAGAGTGTGTTGGCTCATGCCTTGAATCATCTTTCATCCTTCAGGAAATCCTTAAGAGCAACCAGCACCGTGCAGCAAGAGACGCCAAATGATACACGGGGACTCAGGGGGAAGACGGTGGAAATGGGCCGGGAGATGCTCTGGGATGAAGAAGGATTTGCTTGTTCTCTTGGAAATTATGCTGGCAGCAATGCTCTTGATGCCTTCGGCGGGCGCGACGTGTTCACTAGGAGGCTGTGGCCGCGGGAATGACGACTGGCTGGAATCGGCTCAAGCTTTCCTGAACTCGGATGTGCCCCTGGTGGGTGTGAGCCAGGACGGAAGTGTGCAAACCGGCAGCTTCAAGGCGGGAGAGCCCATCGGCGCGGTGGTGAAGGCAACAGGCAGCGGAACCGTTCCCAAGATGGCCACGGACTTCGTGGAGCCTGAATCCAGGACCGGCCTTTTTCCGGCAGGGGAGCTTCTCAAGCCCATGGACAGCTTCTCCGGCCCAGATGTGGCAGTGGACGTCTCCAATCAGCGATCGGAGGGAGAGGCGCATATCAAAGGTGCGATTGATCTCCCCATAAAGAGCTTCCTCTTTGACGATGGTACTTTGCGGCCGGTCTCGGAGACGGCTGCGATCTTGGGGGCGGCAGGAATCTCCCAAGAGGATGCAGTGATCGTTTACAGCGACACCTTCTGTTCCGGTGAGGCGACCTTTGTCCTGTGGCTGCTCTGCTACCTGGGACAGGATGATGTGAAGGCTCTGGATGGAGGTCTGGAGGACTGGAGTAGAGCCAGCTTGCCGCTGGAGACGAAGAAGAACGTGCATTCGCTCGCCAACTATTCTCCCTCCATGAGGTCCGAGCTGCTGGCCAGCTACGATTTTGTCAAGTCCGACGCGGCCCAGATGGTTGACGCCAGGACATTCCAGGATTTCGGCAAGGCAAGGATACCCAAAGCCTTCTTCATCAGCCCCGAGCAAATCCTGGAGAACGGCAAGCTTAAGGCCGCGGCATCGTTGACCGACACCTTCGCCAAGTTAGACCAAAAGAGGCCGGTGGTGGTTTACTCAAACGACTACTTCAGCGCCTCCCTGGTCTGGTATGCTCTGCAGCTCATGGGATTTGACTCCCGGCTTTACACCTGGCAGGACTGGCAGGCCCACGGAGAGGCCAAGGTCTACGAGATAAAATAGGCCGGTCGGAGGAAGAAGCATGCCGAGAGGGAAGGATCGCATGCATCCTTTTCCTATCAGACTTTTTCCAGGTTCTCCCTTGCTCGCTCCCGGAGCCGCTCTAAAGATCCTTTGGTGCACTGGCGACTGTCGCAGGGAGAAAAATCCTTCGGGCTGCAGCCGCCCAGCAGCTCCATCATCCTGTCGGCCATCTCATAGGCACCCAGTCCTTCCAGCCTATCCAGGAGAAGGGAGGCTCGATGGCTGAACTCCCGGCATTTCGAGGGCTGGGCGACACCCTGCTCATGCAGCTCGCAAAGCTCATTCAGTTCTTTGAGGATCTCCGCCCAGCCCTGTTTGTCCATGTTCTTTCACCCTTTTCTGTCTCATAACGCATATTAAAGCGATGCTTTCGCCCGAGAGGATGACCCCCGCTGTGATAATTGGCCAGCAAGAATGATGGTATCACAATATTGAAAATTTGATTATTACTAAAACGACCGTTATCATTAAATATGTTTTTTTGCTTTAATGAAAATGGCTAAAAAGGTATAACTGGCCAATAAGCAAGTAGGTGAGCTGAATGGTACAGAAGAGCGACGCAATGCTTCAATATGAGAAGTCGGCCGGAGAGCTGATGAAGAGTAGACCCAAGTATTCCAACGAAAGAATAATGCATCTGGAAGTCAGGAACTTTGTGGCCGCAGCAGCGGGAATATTTGTAGTCTTGATTGCAGCCGCTACAATGATGGGTTACTAACGAAGTTAGCCGGTGGGGCTTCCCGCCGGTGCGATATTTATTTTCTCCCCAACTCAGGACTATGCAGCCCGCGGCCGAATGCTAACGATCTTAATTAACTTGGCTGAGCAATTCGCTTCAGTAATTTGTCCCAAAAACTTCAGAAAATCTGATTTGGCTAATCCAGCTTTGCTCATTTGGAGCGGCGGCCGGGAGGCCTAAGCGAAAGGCTTACCCACTGACAATAGCTCTATCCTTCTATCTTGACCAAAGAAGGCGTCGGATTTCAGAGGAAAGGTTGCATGGGGTCAATGGATAAAGCGAGAAGGATTTCTCTCGCCCAGGGAAGCAAGCAGAAAAGAAAGCTACAAAATATGCTTCCTGGACGAGAGCTTCTTGCAGGACATCCTGGACCTTCAAAATCAGATCGCGCGGGATCTTCCCACCCCTGAAATCTTCCGCATACATGAAGACGATTACTTCCAGGAGATCTTCCGCCTCGATCGTGCCGTGATAGGGGTGACAACTGAGGATGGACTGATCGCGTACAGCATCATCCGCCTTCCTAGAGACGCCGAAGATAACCTGGGCCGGGATATAGGACTTCCAGAGATGGATCTGAACAAGGTCGCCCATCTTCAGGCTGCAGTGGTTCATCCTGCTTATCGAGGCAACGGCCTGCAGCGAAGGATGACCATGGCTCATCTAGCGGTGATCGAGGACCTGGGATACGAGCATGTCTGTTGCACTGTGTCTCCCAAAAATCCCGTCAGCCTTGGCAACATCTTCTCCAACGGATTCGTGATAAGGAACCTGACACCCAAGTTCAAAGGATGGTGGAGGTACATAATGTACAAAAAAAATTTGTGCCCGATAAAGGTAGATAAGAGCAAAGCAGGAGAGGAGATCGCCATCGCTGGCAGAGATATCAAAGGCCAGGTAGATCTTCTGAACCAGGGATTCATAGGCTTCAAGATGGCTCTCCTGCCGGAAGGCTTTGAGGTGTTCTACGGCAAATATCAATATCCATTCACCTTTTAAAAATTTAATTATTATCTTTGCAAAGCTTTATTTCATGGAGAAGAGAAATTAATTGATTAAGTGGTGAAAATGGCTGCAACCCTTTATGAGAGGCTGGGTGGCTATGATGCCATCGCAGCAGTTGTAGATAGCCTGATGGTGAGACTGGGTGACGATCGGCGTCTGGCCAAGTACTTTGCCGGCCATGGCGACGACTCGAAGAAGCGACTGCGGCAGCTTCAGGTGGACATGATCTGCCAGGCGACAGGAGGCCCCTGCATCTACCTGGGCCGCGACATGTTGGTGGTACATAAGGGGCTCGGAATTGATGGAATCGATTGGCAAACGGCAATCACTCACCTGATTGGGGTTCTTGACTCCTTCAATGTGTCGGATGAGCTGCAAAAAGAGGTGCTCAGACTGCTAAACAGCATCAAGAGCGATGTTGTGGAGAAGCCTTAGGTCCTTGGGTAAAGAGCCAAAACCTACTTTATATTCCCATTCCGCCCTCTTGATACATTTCCTGGTTCAGTCCAGTGCTGTGCTTGCCTTCTGGCCCGACTAATAGTCGAAGTTCGGGGGGTCAGGCCTTCACACCGTGACAGGCTCCTCCTGCAAGGGCGCTGCGGGATATTTGAGATTCATCCATGGGACATAGAACTAAATATAAACGCATAATTGTTTTATCATAATGGAAGATTATGTGGAGAGATACGGCAATCATCTTGTGAAGTTAATAGATCGCCGCGCCACGACGAAAGAGTTTGAATTTGATCAAATGCTGCTAATGCCAACTGCCGAGGGGTATCGCGCCCTGGTGGAGCAGGCTAAGATTGAGACCAAACCACGGATAATGAATTATCTATCAACGAAGTGGTCGGCGGGAGCAATAGAGAACTTATCCTTTTTTGCGATGGCCGTTGCAGTTTATGCTCGAAGTATATCTGATCCACCTTGCTCAATCGATGTTGGAAAAGTGCTGCTCAGAACGGTGGCTTTCTGCAATCTGAGATGTGGCCGTAGAAAGGAAACAGGCGGTGGATGCCAGGTGGCCATGACCAAAGAGCAACATCATTTGCCAAAATGCATTAAACTGCCAAGAGATGTTGATATTATTTGGGGATATGTGAAGCGATATGTAGCTACCGGTGGTGCCATATGTTCGCAAGAAGCCCTCGGCGTACAAGACGCCATGAGGGTAAAAGTCTATCCCGGATCAGATTTTGCGCCGACAACTTCCTGCTGATGATGGGGAAAGTGCCTGGGCCGCACCAGTGTTAAGAAATTGGATTCACCTGATCGCGCTTGCTACCAGATCCGCCAGATCGATGGCCTTCTCCCCGGCGCCCGCATCACTCAGGTTCCTGATGCATAGCGGGCAGGATGTGACGATGTAGTCCACACCCTCTGGAACGTCTTGCAGCCTTCTTTTGGCCATGCGCAGGGACAGGTCCTTGTATCCGGATCGCACGCCTCCTCCTCCTCCACAGCACCGGGCGTCCTTGCCGCTGGCCTTCATCTCCTTCAGATTGCAGACGGCCTCGATCACTCGGCGCGGCTGCTCGTAGATCTTGTTGTGCCTGCCCAGGTGACAGGGATCGTGGTAGGTGACAGTGATATCGAGGGGCTCAAGGTCCAGCTCAAAGATGTGCTCGGCCAGGAACTCCGGGATGCTCAACACCTCTAAGTCCGCCGAATAATTATTCTTGAGGGTGGTGTAGCAGCCTGCGCAGCCGGTAATAACTGTGTTTGCGCCCGTCCCTTTTATCTGCCGCAGATTTTCGTCCACGAACCTATGCGCATCGAAGCCCGTGCGCACTAGCGGCGATCCGCAGCACTGCTCCGCCGGGAGCAGGGTCGCTCCAAAGCGGCTCAGGAGAGCGAAGGTCCGGGCGGCAGTGTCAGAGCGGCGATACGAGTTCATGCAACCCACAAAATAGACGCAATCAGCCTTCTCTCTCAAAAGGCTGCGATCCCGGAGCCAGGCCAGCCGATCTCCTGGGTCCCCAAAGGTGTTGCCGCTCTCGAAGATATTTCTGGATAGAGCTGCCTGCTCCCTGGTCACTATGCCCTGGCCGACGAGATCTCTTCGAGCAGCCTCGATCAGCTGGGGCGGATTCACACCTGCCGGACAGTTATCGGTGCAGATCCCGCAGGTGGTGCAGGTGTTGAGGCTGTCCAGCACTTCCGAATCAGCCTTCAGGCCCCTGGCCAGGCCCCTCGTCAGCAGAATGCGCCCCCTGGTGTTGGCCGACTCCCAGCCTGACTCTTCAAACACAGGGCAGACGGAGCGGCAGGTTCCGCAGCGAACGCATCTGTTGATCTCCTTCAGATCGAGATTCATTATTTCATTTCCAGACCCAGCTTTCCGGGATTCAAGATGCCCAGCGGGTCCAGTGCCCTTTTAATCGATCGCATCACCTGCAGCGCCTCCTCTCCTACCTGCTCTGGCATGTACTGGGCCCTGGCCAGGCCTATGCCGTGCTCTGAGCTGACGGTCCCGCCCAGCTCCATGGCAGCTCTGTGAATTCTGTCCGCAGCCAGGCGCAGCCTCTCCCACTGATCCTCGTTCATGACATCGATGAAGAGGGCCACGTGCAGATTGCCGTCTCCAATGTGGCCGTACTTCATAGCCGGAAGGTCGAGCTTGGCCGTGATCTGGCTTACTCTCTTGATCAAGGCAGGGATCTGCTTTATGGGCACACCGACATCCTCGCCAACATAGATGCGGGTCCTGGCCGGATCAAGCCTGGATATCGCTGCCCCAACCAGCCTCCTGGCCGCCCAGATGGCGTCCATCTCCGGCTGGCTTGAAGCCACCCTTACACTTTTGGAGAGAGGACCGCAGATCTCTGCAATCTTCAAGGCTGCCTCTGCAGTCGAATTCTTTGTGCCGTCCACCTCGAAGAGGATCACATCACCGTCGTTTGGCAAAGCCAGATTTGAATCGCAGCGCTTCAAGACCTGAAGCGTGGTCTTGTCCAGGATCTCACAGGCGGACGGGGTGATGCCTGCGGAGAATATCTTTATGACGGCCTGGCCAGCGGTCTCGGCGTCTTCGAAGGAGGCCAGCACAAGCTTTCGGCTCTCGGGCAGGGATTGTATCTTCAATCCGGCGCGAGTGATGACCCCCAAGGTTCCCTCCGATCCCACGAAGAGCCGGGTGAGGTCGTAGCCGGCGGAGGACTTGAGCACCTTTGAGCCGGTGTGGATGACGCGGCCGTCGGCGAGCACCACCTCCAGGTCGAGGACGTAGTTTCGCACCGTTCCGTATTTAACGCAGCGCATGCCGCTGCTGTTGTAAGCGATCATTCCGCCGATGGTGCACATAGCCGAGCTGCCCGGATCGGGCGGGAAGAAGAATCCGTACGGCTTGAGGGCTTGGTTCAGTTTCTCTTGAACAACGCCAGGCTCAACCATGACCTGGAGATTCTCAATGTCGATCTCCATTATCCTGTTCATGCCCGACATGTCCAGGACGATGCCGCCCTGCAGGGGCGAAGCACCACCGGCCAGGCCGGTGCCTGCGCCTCTGGGAACGACAGGGATCTTGTGTTCGCTGCAAAATCTGAGCAGGCGGGAGACGGCTTGGGTATTCTCCGGGCGCACCACAAAATCCGGCAGTCCTTCCACCAAAGATGCGTCGGAGGCATAGCAGCATCTCTCGGCAAGCGAAGCGGATACTCTGCAGCCGACAATCTCCTTGAGATCGTTCAATATATCCTTCATTCAAATTTCCTTAACGGGCCTCTGGATTTGCTAAATCTGATCAAAGCAGCGGCCGGTGGATATAAAGATTGCCTGGTGGGGATGGGGATCAATCCAGGTGAAGCTCCCGGTCGTAAGCCGGACCCTCCTCCAGGCGCATCCTGATCAGCTCCTCGACCTCTGATCTCCTGATTCCGAAGACCTCTGCGATGATCTCCTCTTCAGAAACCGTCTCATGAGAGGAAGATAATGCGTGTAAGAATAAGTAGCTTTGCAGGAAAAAGATATCTATAAATGATATTTACAATTTACAAAGTATGTATAACATATAAGAGATCCTTTGATCTCATCCGAGAAAGGCAGAGGGCATCCTCCAGCAATAGTATTAATATTAATTCCCCCAGAAGATGACCATGGCATAAGCCAAAGTATGAGAAAAGGGACCAGATGAAAAGGAGACCCGATGAAGAGAGGGTTCTGATCAAAAAGAGATCGAAATGAAGGCCGTTTTGATCCTGTCCGGCGGTGTGGATTCGACCACTCTGCTCTACAAGATGGTTGAGGAGGGTTACGAAGTACAGGCGCTCACCTTCAACTATGCCCAGAGGCATAGGAAGGAGATAGATTGCGCCCGCAAGATCGCCGCCTTGCTCGATATCCCTCATCGCGTCGTTGATATCGGCTGCCTGGCCGCACTTTTAGGCGACAGCGCTCTTCTCGGCGCAAAGGAGGTGCCCAGTTGCCATTACACTGAAGAAGCGGCTAGACAGACTATAGTTCCCAACCGCAACATGATCATGCTGGCCATTGCCGCCGGCTACGCCGAGGCCTGCGAGATCCCTCAGATCTTCTACGCTGCTCATAAGAATGACTCCACAATTTATCCAGACTGCCGGGCGGAGTTCGTGGAAGCTATGGAGCCTGCCGTCAGGCTGGCCACCGCCTGGCATCCCGTGCAGCTGAGGGCTCCTTTTGTTAATCTCACCAAGGCAGAGATCGTGAAGATGGGGCTGGAGCTGAAGGTGGCCTACGAGCTGACCTGGTCCTGCTACAGGGGGGAAGAGAAGCCCTGCCGGTCCTGTCCCACCTGCATCGAGCGGGAAGAGGCCTTTATGCTCAATGGAGCTGTCGATCCTTTGATCAAACCGTAATGTCTCACATATTTCATTAAATATAATCATTGAGGATTCCTATAAACCTGCCCACCTTTTTAATATCGAAAAGTTTATATATTGTTAATACTATTATATAGTATGGATTTTTTTACTACGTGGATACTACGAGGGCTTTATGAGAAGCAAAGGCGGTCTCGCCTATCACAGATATCGGATTTGATCGATTGGGTTCCAATTCGCCATATCCACTATTTGCAACCCCGTCATTTAAATTTATAATTTGAATTTGAAATAAGCAACATCCGGGAGCATCCAAAAGGCTTTTCATTAGATCCTTCATTCTTTAAAATAAGATTGGGAGATATGCAATGCAGGCTTGTGAATGGTCGATCATAGCCTTCTTGATAGTGATCCTGGCTTTGGCTCCTGGAGCATATGGTGAATTGAGCACCGGAGGCGGTTCTTTCATGACTCCAGATGGTCCTAGTTCTGCCCAAGGCAACTTTGCGGTGAACAGGGATCAAGCAACCGATTATGCAGCGAGGCTTTATCCGAATCAAACGGCCTCAGAAGCTGCAGCTAACATGACCTATGTATTAGGCAACATGCCCAGCATTGGCTCCGCGTATGTTCAGATAAAATCGGATCTCTGTCTATTCGAGATAACGGCGCCTTCGCAGCCAAAAGCAGATTGGGACGAAGTGGCAAAGGTTGTTGCTGATCTATATGCCACATACATGGAGCAACATCCAAATTATTCGGGCAATTTGACTCTGAATATGTATACCATCTCTGATGGACCCACCAGGTGTGAGACGATCACAATAAAACCAACGAGACCACTTGAACATTTGAGCTAATTGCACTCACTAATTGAACACTTAGCAAAAGTCCTCCGCTCATTGTGCCCGGGGAATGAGATTCATAGAGAGGACCGAAATTGCCTGAAGGATTCAATGTGGATCAGCTGCAATTATTGGAACACAAACCCCACCTCCTCCCAAGCCTTCTCTAGCAGCTTCCTGTAGTAGACGGTATCAATCTCCGAAGCCCATCTCTCCGGCTCGACCTCCCAGCGGCCGGCATCCTTCACCATATCTACATGCCCGGCGCCAGAGTAATGCCGCGCGTCAGGTGAGCCTTCACCGCCGAGGCCTCGGCGCACCGGCGGGAGTAATTCAAGCGGTTCACCCTGCGATGGATAGCCAGCTCCCGGACGTCTGCGTCCCGCAGCCCTTCCAGGTAGGTCCTGTAGATCCCCCGCGCCCTGGGCTCCATCATGAGAGTCTAAATGAGGTAATTATATGAGCAATCTTTATACCCTTCAATGTCTATTCAATATTCATAGAGTGTAGACCATGAACATTAACCTTGGTGCCCCCTACGAGATGGCTATAAAAAGGATCATCGAGAAAGGCTACGCGGGAAATCAGACTGAGGTCATACGGCAGGCTATTCTGGCGTATGAGCGGATGATAGAGGAAGAAGAGCTGATCCTGGTGCATAAGGCAGTGGAAATGGAGATGGGGGAACTGGAAGCGGGCAAGGCCAAGACCCACTCCTTTGAAGAGATAAGAAGGATCCTTGAGCCTGGACGCTAGAGAACCATGGAGCTTGTTTTCTCGGATTCTGCGAAAAAGGAGCTGGAGAGTCTCGCGCATGAGCTGAAAGCCTTATTCTTAAAACACATGGAAAAGATGCTGGAGGCACCTCCTCGCAAACACATGAAGCACGGTGTACTTTGCCACGCGGAAAAAGTGACTAAACAAGCAAGAATAATTTACAATATCAAGGGAGACCAGATCTATATCCTTCACTGCTTTGGGGGCCACAAGGAATATGAGCGCTGGTACAAATCGTATAAGTGACATGCTCCTCCAATCAGTCCTATCGCTCCGCTGCCTTGGGTCTATCGATGAAACCACTGGATAAAACTTTCTTAAGCATGTAGGTTAAAGCACTTCTCATGTTCAAGCTCGGAGAGTACTACGAGGATGTGGCCAGGGATATTGCCGACTACCTGAAGGACGCAGGGATGAAGGTAGATATCCGAACCTTCACAGCCAGCCGGTTGGAGCTTTTCGACTATTTGGAAGGCAGGATGAGTGAGATCAAGGGAGAAATAGAAGAAAAGCAGTACGAGCGGTATGCGCGGTACCTGGATGCACTGCGAAAGATTCTGGCGGAAGGTGCCACCGCAGAGGACTTTCGGGAAAGGCTTCAGCTGGAGCTGGATCCACAAGTGAACGAGAAGAGGAAACAGTTCTGCGAGATCCTTGAAGGCAGTCTCTCTCAGGAAGAACGTGAGGCCAAAATGCAGAACTCCTCCGAGATAATGGCGGATCTGCTGGATGTGTCCAATGCGGAGTCTTTCATCAATGCCGTCCTGGAACGCAATGAGATCCAGATCGGTGAAGCGGTGGGAAACCGACTTGATGATCCCATTCTGCGCATCTTCGCCGATCCTGAGGAGGATGAGGAGAACAGACTGGCCAGGACAACTACGGTCTTTACTGTCGAACCGCGTGCTGAGGTTTACGTCGATGAGTTTTCTGCCATCCTCTCCGAGGAGATGGATGAGGAGTTTGAGGACGAATACCATGATGAATACATGCTCCTTGTCTTCTTGGGGAAGCTCATCTCCGATCTGACAGAGCCCTCCCCCGGCAAGATGGATATGAAGGCCTTCTCCGAGAGATGCGAATTTCAGATGGAGAAAAACGGAGATCTCCTGGAGATAGACGGCAGCCGAGCGGCAGGGGAGCTGGCCAGGTCGCTGGAAAAGAACGGCATAATAAAGGTCAAGGGGGACAGCATCAAGTGGAAGCGCTAGTGACAGAAGATCTCATGAGGGGAGAAATGGCTTTTCATATATGTGAAGTCAATCCTGTCCAATCACCTTTGCCCCGCCCTCCTCCGGCTTGAATCTTGCAGGTCGCTCTATTCCTGGCATGGCATGACCTCGCCAGAGCACGCACGACAGAGTCCTATGGACGCTGGTCGACTGCGACGGGATGGTGGATCTGAGTATTCTGAGCCGCCGCCTGAAAATGACGCAGGAAGAGCTGGAGCCGGTCCTTGATGACCTGGAGCAAGAGGGCAGGATAATCCGCTTGAACCGACCAAAGGCAAGCCGCAAATGATTATTACAATGAAAGGTAATTATTGAAAGAAGCAAGAGAGGTATTATCGAATCGTGCAGCACTTATGCGCTCCATGAGAAAGAATGTAGACAACAGTCTTTATCGCGCTCTGAAGCTCTATGGGGAAGGGAGGCTGTCTTTCGGCCAGGCGGAAAGGGATATTGTTGAGGAGAAGATCATGGTCAAGACCGCCAAGCCTTGATCGCTATCTGCTTAATATTATCTTTTCATAATCAAGCTCTTCTTTGGGAACGGGCGGTTTATTCTCATCCGGATAGCCGAAGGCGATCATGGATTCCACGCGAATGTTTTCCGGCAGATGGTGGACCTCCTTGACGTAATCCTCTGCACTCTGGCGGTCGCTGTGCATTCTCTTTCTGATCTGAATCCAGCATGACCCAAGCCCCAGGCTCTGGCCAGTGAGCTGCAGGATTATCGAGGCTATGGAGCAGTCTTCGATCCAGACATCCGATTCATCATCCTTGGCGCAGACGACCACTCCCAGGCGCGCGCCTTTCAGAAAGCCTGAGCCGCTCTCTTTGGCTCGGGAGAGCGCTTCCAGCCTGGCTTTGTCGGTGATGAACAGGAATCTCCAGGGGTTGATGGCGCGAGATGACGGGGATCGCAGAGCCGCCTCTTTCAGCTGCTCGATGATCACGGCCTCAATCTCCCTGTCCTTGTACCTTCTGATGCTGCGTCTTCTTCTCAAGATGTCGAGCATATTCCTCTTATTTGCGCCTCCTCAAATCACCCCGAAGAGCTTCCAGGCCTCTTCGATGTGCATGGCCCTCATGCCCAGCCTGGACGCAGGGATGACATCGTTGTCGAAGTTGTCGCCGATGCACATGATCTCCTCCGGCTCAAGGCCGAGAAGCTTTGCCGCCTCCAGGAAGATCCTGGGATCCGGTTTCTTGTGCCCGAAGTCCGAGGAGAAGATAATATGCGAGAACTGGTCGTAAAGTCCGAGATACCTCGTCTCCGCCTCGGAGAAGACCCTCTGCCCATTGGAGACTATGACCTTGGGGTAGCTCTGCAGCTCTTTTAGGAGGCGAAGGCTTTGGGGAAACGCCTGGAACCGGCGCAGGGATGCCGCCCGGAAGGCGCGGGATGCCTCGGCCCCCAGCCGGTTCTCATCGATCTCCCAGAGGGCGTGACTCTTGCATATCTTTCTGAAGACCTGCTCCACCCGGACCTCGGGATACTTCTCCCACCTGCCCCCCAGATCCTCTTCGACCAGCCGCTTGTACTCGATCTTCAGGTCGCCCGCCGGAATCCTGACGCCCTGATAGATCAGCCATTTGCTGACCTGCTCGTAGGTGCTGTTGCTGTCCTCATCGGTTCTGATCTCTATCAGGGTGTTGTAAAGGTCAAAGATCAGGCCCTTGATTCCCACAATTCCCTTTTCCTCTAGCTTTGCCATGGCCAACGAAGCCTCCTGGATCTGTCTTTTTGGTCTCTGCACTTAATAAAATAGTGGCATATTCAGATCCTGAGGGGATGGACCCGCCCGCCGGGGGAGTAGTCAAAAGAGCATGGCCGGGCGGTCTAGATCGTAATAGCACCAATAGCTATGAGTAGCTTGGCCACGCGGGGCGAAAGTAATCGAAGATCCTCTGCAAAAGGATTACTACCATTGGCGAAGGGAGGATAGATTCATGAGAACCATAGAGATCGAGGTCATTGGCAAGGGGAAAGCGCAGGCAGAGCTGGACGAGCGAAATCCCAAGATCGCAGCGGCCTTCTGGCAGGCTCTGCCCATCGAGGCCAGGGCCAGTCTCTGGGGCGAAGAGGTCTACTTCGATATTCCCCTGCAGCGGGAGGACGAGAATCCGTCGCCTTCGGCGACTGCAGGCGATATCTGCTACTGGTCGCCGGGCCCGGCGTTCTGCATCTTCTTCGGCATGACTCAGCCTTACTCGCCGGTGAATCACCTGGGAAAAGTGGTGGAAGGGCTGGAGCTGTTTAGGGACGTGGCCGCAGGAGACCGGATAGTTCTCAGCAGAAAGTAAATTGGAGCGGATTAGCTTGGTGCTGGCAGACCTGGCGCAAAAGGAGCAAGCCTATGGGCGGGCTCGCGCGCGAGGGCGGGATTTGCGGCAAAATCTGAAGAAGGCTTTTTCATGCCCTGGAATTTATTCCCGGCAGACGGGCCCAAAATCCTATAACCTTTAAATATTGGAAGCTGAAATTGCTAAGGGCGCATCATAAGATCGATGGCACTGGCGCGGCTGTAGTCCAGCGGTTATGACATGGGCTTCCCAAGCCCGTAACCCGGGTTCGAATCCCGGCAGCCGCACGTTTTA
>JAPKYD010000039.1 GCA_026394475.1 Methanothrix sp. | reverse complement strand
TATATTCGATTTGCAATCTCTTTAAAACGCGGCGAACCATTCGCAATTTTGCTTCCGAGAATATAGGATTCAATTTCAGAATCTTGCCCCCTTTTTTTATATTAAAGGGGGTTTATAGTAAATATAATTAATTAGTAATAGCAACCGAATGTAAGGTAGTCAAGTTAAGGGCAAACCTGTAAAGGAAGATCTATGGATCTTAAAACCTGAAAAAGTCGAAACGCGGGAGATTCATAAATAAAACCGTGCGATGATATAATTATTGGCGTTTCTGATGCAGTACAAAACTATCTTTGATTTCGCTTGAAATATCATTATGCATTTTCGATCACAGATAATGCACAATCAGCGGCACCATCAGCACCCCCATGGCGTGCGTCTTGTGGATGCCAGCGACAGGCGCAATCAGCCCCACCACCGTGGACAGAAAGAAGATGAAGAGCCCGAATACCCCGGTGAATGCCAAGGTCATGGCCACCAGGAATGCCAGCACCGCCAGACAGAGCATCCTGTAGTTCAGCCTGGAGATAGCCTGCGCCGCCCCGCGCGCCGTGCCGATGGTCGCGAAGTAGGATGCAGTGGCTACTATTATCACTACGATCATCATCTGCGCCAGTATGCTCTGGTCCAGGGTCATGAGCTGCTGGATGGCGGCAGCCGCGCCGCTGCGGGGCTTTTGGATGACATACAGAGCCACCAGCGAGAACATGGCGTTGGCGGTATTCACCCCGGAGATGGAGACCAGAAACTCCTCCGCGGACGAGGGCGCACCCAAGCGCGTGGCGAGCGCGGCCACGGAGGGCGAGACGCCGGGGATCCAGGCCACCACCGAGCCACCCAGGCTGCCGGAGATGACAGCCTTGGCCAGAGCGCTTGCGGGCATCTTGATCTCTGTCTCCTCCTGCTCCGGTATCTCTGTGTCTGTGGACAGGCTCAGAACCAGGGCGGAGGCCCCGAAGATGCCGGATAATAGGGGCAGCAGCACCTGCGGCTCCAGGCCCAGGGGCGAAGAGAGCAGGCTCTCATGGTTGAAGGCGAAGATTCCCAAGAGGCCGCTGGTCAGGAAGAGCAGAGCCGCCAGGGCTTTGTACTTCCAGTGCACCAGGGAGCCCTGCCCCTCGATCCAGGGGCCCCTCTCGGCCCTGATCATCATCAGGGCTATGCCCAGCAGCAGAACTCCTACGTACTTCATGAGATGATCGTAGTAGCTGGAGAAGATCCAGGAGAGAGGCAAGACCAGGAAAAGGGCAATTACGATCGATCCGGCGCTGCCCAAAGCCGAGAGCCGCACCGCCTCGATGCCCCGGCCCTCCAGCATCAGCCTCTGGCCGGGAAGGACGGTCAGAGCAGTGTCGGAATCCGGCGCTCCCAGGAAGATGGCAGGTATGGCATCGAAGAATGTCTGGGAGATGCTGGCGGCGAGGATTATCGACGCCATCTGATAGGGCGTCAAGCCCAGGTCCATGAGCTGCGGCGAAAGCGCTAAGAGCAGGGCTGCGAAGTTGTTCAGGTGCAATCCCGGAGTAAGCCCGCTGAGGATTCCGAGGATAAAGCCCAAGACAACGCAGACTGCAAGGATGATATCAATCATTCAACTTCGCCGCAATTCACAGGAGTTATCGTCAGTATGTTAATAACTTACTTATAATCCTAATCTTTGATCGGTGTTAGCCTCCCGTCCGGGCTGGCGGAAGGGACAATTGACAAAGCCTGTTTGCGGCAATGCACTGGCTTTGGAAAACACTTAAATACTGGCGGATAGTCGATCTTAGTATTCCGCACAGGGGCCAGAGGCCCTGGGCGCATGGACCGGTAGGTTCGAACGCGCGAGCAGCGCGTGAGTTGGTCTCAGATGGAGACCATGCGGAGGAACTAAATGACATTTGAAAAGACAAATCCAAGGATAGTCCGTCTTATCGGCGATCTCAAGGCGGCTTCTCGCGAAAATGGCGCTCCACTCTGGCGCGACATCGCCAAGAGACTGGAGAAGCCCAGGCGCAACTATGCTGCTGTAAACCTCAGCAAGATCAACAGGCATACCCAATCAAATGATATCGTGCTTGTGGCCGGAAAGGTTCTGGCCGCGGGTGACATTGAACACAGCGTCACCGTGGCTGCCCTCAATTTCAGCGGCCAGGCCATGTCCAAGATCCTGAGTGCTGGCGGAGAATGCCTGGCGATTGAAAAGCTGATGCAAGAGCATCCCAAGGGATCCGGCATAAAGATTTTGAGGTGAGGCGATGATAGTAGTAGATGCAACTGGACTGGTCCTGGGACGCCTGGCGAGCCTAACCGCCAAGAGCCTTCTGGCCGGAGAAGAGGTCAAGATTGTTAACGCCGAGAAGGCCATTGTAACCGGCAGAAAGGAGTTCATTTTCAGCGATTATGGCCAGGCCAGGGCCCGCGGCTCGAAGGAGAGAGGTCCCTACTTCCCCCGCCGGCCGGAGATGATTCTCAAGAGGACAGTGCGCGGCATGCTTCCCCACAAGATGAGGCGCGGAAGAGATGCCATGTCCAGGCTGCGAGTCTATGTGGGCATTCCCAGGGAGTTCAAGGGGATGCAGTTCGAGCAGCCTGTTGGGGCGAAGATGAGAGACGAGAGCAATAACAAATACGTCGAGCTTGGCTTATTGAGCAAGAGGCTGGGCGCAAACTTCTGAGAGGTTCGCTATGAAGATAATCAATTCCTCGGGTAAGAAAAAGACGGCAACTGCCAGGGCCACTCTGAAGGAAGGAAACGGCATCGTCCGAATCAACAAAGTGCCTTTGGATATCTACGAGCCAAGGCTGGCCAGGCTCAAGATCCAGGAGCCCGTTCAGATCGCGGGAGATCTGATCAAAGCCATGGACATCGATGTGGTTGTGAGCGGCGGCGGGACCATGGGTCAGACAGACGCCGTGCGGACCGCTATCGCTAAGGGCATTGTGGAGTGGACCGGCGATACGGCGCTCAAGGAGGCCTTCTCCGAGTACGACCGAAATCTCCTCGTCAGCGATCATCGTCAGAAGGAGAAGAAGAAGTTCGGCGGACTTGGTGCCAGGTCCAAGTACCAGAAGTCCTACAGGTGAAACTGCTTGATTCCTGTCAGGTGCTTTTCCTGTGGCAAAGTTGTCTCCCATGTCTGGGAGGAATACCGGGAGCGCATCAAGACCGAGGCTCCCGGCAAAGTCTTGGATGACTTGGGAATAGACAAATACTGCTGCAGGCGCATGCTCCTCTCCCATGTGGAGATAGTGGATACGCTGAGGCGGTACCAGTAGAAGGGGGGTTGTAGGGTAGCCTGGTCCATCCTACAGCGTTCGGGACGCTGTGACCTGAGTTCGAATCTCAGCAACCCCATCATACTCTTCCTTTTGAGGTGGCTATTTGAAGGGTGAGAAATATACCAGATATGAACGTGCACGCATAGTGGGAGCACGGGCTTTGCAGGTTTTCATGGGCGCTCCAGTGTTGATCGATACCGAGTTAACCGACCCTCTCGAAATAGCGCTTGAAGAGATGAAGCTGGGCGTAATTCCCATCACCGTAAAACGCAGTTCGCAACAGGTAGGTGAATTAGTTGGAAGAAGATGAGGTGATAACGGTAGAGGGAGAATACGAGACTCTCATACCCATCGACGAGTACCTGGCCGCAGGCGTGCATATTGGTACTCAGCAGAAGACGAATGACATGATGCCCTACATTTACAGGGTGAGGACGGACGGTCTGTACGTTTTGGATGTCCAGTCCACGGACAAGCGCATCCGGCTGGCGGCCAAATTCCTGGCCAAGTATGATCCGGCCCGTATCTTGGTAGTATCTGCCAGGCAGTATGGTCAGCGGCCTGCAACCATGTTCGCCAAGGCCATCGGCGCTACTGCCAACGTAGGAAGGTTTGTGCCCAATACCCTGACCAATCCGGCTTTCCGAGGCTTCATCGAGCCCGATGCGCTCATCGTCACGGACCACAGCGGCGATGCCCAGGCGGTCAACGAAGCCGTGGATGTGGGCATACCGGTGATAGCTCTCTGCGATACCAACAACATGACCTCCAATGTCGACCTGGTAATCCCCACCAACAACAAGGGCAGGAAGGCTTTGACGCTTATCTACTGGCTCTTGGCCCGCCAGGTGCTACGTGAGCGCGGCGAAGAGGACAGGTTCAAGTACACTATCTCGGACTTCGAGATGGAGTTTTGATCCATGAGAAATCCGGCTGTGGCAGGTCAGTTCTATCCCCGAAGCGAAGCGGAGCTGCGCCAGCAGCTGGAGGAGATGTTAGGAAGGGCAGAGCAAGAAGAGCTTCCTGTACTGGGTGCGGTGGTCCCGCATGCCGGGTATATGTACTCCGGGCCTGTGGCAGCGGAGGTCTATGCCCGCCTGCCCAAAAGAGACACCTATGTGATCCTTGGGCCCAACCACCACGGCCTTGGCGCGCCCATTGCGCTCTCGCGTGACTCCTGGAGGACGCCTTTAGGGGTCGCCCTGCCGGATCTGGAGCTGGCAGACGCCCTGGCGGGCACCATCATTGATCAGGACGAGCTGGCGCACAAGCGCGAGCACTCCATCGAGGTACAGATACCTTTTCTTCAAGCTCGATTTCAGGGATTCAAGATCCTGCCCATAGCCATGGGGCTTCAGGACGAAGAGACAGCCATCGAGGTGGGGGAGGAACTGGGCAAGGCCATCCGCAAGCTGAACAGGAATTGCACCGTGGTTGCCAGCAGCGACTTCACTCACTATCAGCCGCAGGAGGTCGCCCGCAAGGTGGATGCCCAACTTATGGAAGCCATCCTGAACATGAATATCCATGAGCTTTATGCCAGGGTTTACCGATATGATGCTACAGCCTGCGGCTATGGGCCCATAGCTGCGACCATAACCGCCGCACGGGCCCTGGGCGCCACCAGCGGCAAGCTTCTTCGTTACGCCACCAGTGGAGATATCACAGGCGACCACAGCCAGGTGGTCGGGTACGGGGCGATTCTCTTTACCTGAGGAGGGACATTTTTGACTGCAGCATCGGCTCCCGGCAAGGTTATTCTCTTCGGAGAGCATGCTGTCGTCTCCGGCGCCACAGCACTGGGCGGAGCCATAGACCTCCGGGCTAAGGTGACGCTGCAGGACTTGCCCGGCAGGATCCTGATCGATGCCAACAATTTGACGCTTCGAGGATTCTCTTTCGATCTGATCACCGGTCAGGTGCTCTCTGCCGAGGCGGCGCATGCTACCAGGTATGTATCCGCCGTCTTAAAGGAGTATGAAGCCAAGGATCTCCGGGTCAAAGTGGAGTCCAATCTTCCGCCCGCTGCGGGGCTGGGATCGTCGGCGGCCATCGTTGTTGCCACTACGGCCGCCCTCAATCAGCACTTCGGCCTTGGTTTATCTCGAAAGGAGATTGCATCCGATGCCCACAGGATGGAGAAGGCGGTGCAGCAAGGCCTGGGCAGCCCCATGGATACCGCTCTGGCCACCTTCGGAGGGTACTTGCAGATCTCCAGAAGGGTCCAGCCCCTTGATCTCCCTTCCCTGGAGATAGTAGTAGGATATACAGAGCGTGCTCACGATACGAGATCGGAGGTTGAGAAGGTGCAGAGCCTGCTGGCCCGCTACCCGGACCTGGTCGGGCCCATATTCCAGGCCATCGGCGCCATCTCCTCCCGGGCGGTCTCTCTGATCCAAGAGCAGAGGCTGGAAGAGCTGGGAGAGATGATGAACATCAATCACGGTCTCCTGGAGGCGGTGGGCGTAGGCACCAGGGAATTGAGCGAGCTGGTTTATGCCTCGCGGGGTGCGGGCTCTGCCTACGGCGCCAAGCTCACCGGCGCGGGAGGGGGAGGCTGCATGATTGCCCTGCCACCTACCGGTGGATCGGCAGCTCTTATCACCGCTCTGAGACAGGCTAAGGGAACGGCTTTTTCGGTCAAGACAGGCAGCGAGGGCGTGAGGCTGGAGAGGGACTTGTGACGAAGGTTCTGAAGATCGGTGGAAGTATTTTAACCGACAAGACTAAACCAGCTGCTGCTCGCCCTGCTGAGATCCAGCGTATAGCCAAGGAGATTGCGTCGTCTGTGGAGGATCTGGTGCTCGTGCACGGGGCAGGCTCCTTTGGACACATCTCTGCCAAAAGATACGGACTGCCGCAAAAATTCAGCCCAGAAGGGCTAAGGGTGACGCACAACTCCGTCGTCAAGCTGAATGATCTTATGGTGGAAGCCCTTGGTAAGGCAGGCGTCTCCCCCATGCCTGTCCATCCCTTCTCCTGCACCCTCCTCCGGGATGGCAGGATCGAGGGCTTTGCCTTGGAGCCGGTGAAGGAGATGATAAGAGACGACCTCTTGCCTGTGCTGCACGGGGATGTGGCCATGGACATAAACCGAAAGGCGGGAATAGTCTCGGGAGATCAGCTGGTGGCGTACCTTGCCTGGGCCCTGCGGGCAGAGATCGTGGCGGTAGGCACCAACGTAGACGGAGTGCTGATCTCGGGCAGGCCCTTGAAGGATTTGACAAGAAAAGACCTGCCTCCCCTCGAGAGAGGGATTGGCGATAGCTCTGGGGTGGACGTTACGGGAGGCATGAGAGGAAAGCTTTTAGAGCTGCTGGATCTGGCGGATGAGGGAATCGAATCCGTGATCTTTAACGCCGCCAAAGAGGGCAATATTGCTGGAGCACTGAAGGGCGAATCCGCGGGCACAAAGGTGCGGAGGGCGAATTGACCACCTCCAGCCGGAAGCTCGACCACATCAGAATCAGCCTGGAGAAGCCGGTAGAGGCGCAAGCCCGGCCCTTCGAAGACCTGGTGCTGGTTCACAAGGCTCTCCCGGAGATCGACGAGGCAAGTATCGATACCAGCTGTCATTTCCTAGGGATAAGGCTGAAAGCTCCCCTCATCATCAGCGCCATGACCGGGGGCCATCCCGAAGTAAAGGAAATCAACATCCGTCTGGCGGAGGCGGCCCAGGAGGTGGGTGTGGCCCTGGGAGTGGGCTCTCAGAGGGCGGCTCTGGAGGATAAGAGACTGGAGGATACCTTCTCTGCCGTCAGGGACGCTGCGCCCGACGTGCCCGTAGTGGGCAACATCGGCGCCGTCCAGCTGAAGAGATATGGCCCGGAGATCTTGGAGCGGCTGGCGGAGATGATTGATGCGGATGCGGTCGCAATTCACCTGAACTTCTTACAGGAGAGCATTCAGCCCGAGGGCGACAAAGACGCCTCCGGTGTTTTGGAGGCGATAAGATCCGCTGCCAATGGCTCTGTACCCATAATTGTGAAGGAGACCGGCGCAGGCATATCCCAGGAAGCGGCCTCGGATCTGGTCAAGGCCGGAGTGAAGATCATCGATGTCTCAGGCGTGGGCGGCATGAGCTGGGCGGGAGTTGAGGCTTATCGGGCAGCGGAAGTCGGGGACTTCGAGCTGGAGCAGATGGGAAGGCTCTTCTGGAGCTGGGGAATTCCCACGCCCGTGAGCATAGTCGAATGCAAAGCAGCTGGCGCGGATGTCATATCCTCCGGAGGAGTCAGAAGCGGCCTGGATGTCGCCAAGAGCCTGGCCCTGGGCGGAAGCCTGGCAGGAACCGCCCTTCCCATGTTAAAGCCTGCCACAGAGGACTCGCAGGCCGTGGTGAAGGCATTGAACGCCTATATCCGGGCGCTGCGGATCTCGATGTTCCTCACGGGCTGCAAGGACATACCGCAGCTTTGCGGAGCACCTCTCGTGGTTCTAGGAAGGACCAGGGAGTGGCTCGAAGAGCGGGGCTTTGATACGAGAAAATTTTCTGTTTATAGAGAGTTGGCAAGATGAAGGATATTGCAATCATCGCTGTCGGCGGCTACAACGAAATCGGCCGCAACATGACGGCGATCAGGATTGGAAAGGATATCGTGGTAATGGATATGGGCATTCGGCTGGATCGTGTGCAGATTCACGAGGACACAGACGTGGAGTCGCTGCACGCCGCAGACCTGATTGCCATGGGCGCCATTCCCGATGACAGCATCATGAACAGCATCGAGGGAAAGGTCAGGGCCATTGCCTGTACGCACGGTCATCTGGACCATATTGGAGCCATCTCCAAGCTGGCCCATAAGTACCATGCTCCCATCATAGCCACGCCTTTTACTGCGGATCTCATCCATCAGGAGATCAAGTCGGAGAAGATATTCGGCGTGAACAATCCCCTCAAGACCATGAACGCCTGGTATGGGATGTGCTCATCGGTACAGAGGAGTCGAAATCCGGAGTCATGGTCACGACATTCTCATCCCACATCGCCCGCATCAGGGCTATCGTTGAGGCTGCCCACAAGATGGGCAGAAGGCCCGTGCTCTTAGGCCGGTCTATGGAGAAATACTGGGGCACAGCAGTGCGGACGGGCTACGCGGGGCAGGGAGAGGTGACCGTGTTCGGGAGGAGAAAGTCGGTGGATAAAGCGATGAAGAGGATGATGAGCGAAGGCAAGGAAAAGTACCTTCCCATCATGACCGGCCATCAGGGAGAGCCTGGAGCCATCCTCAGCCGGTTGGCCAATGGAGAGACCGATTATCTGGTTGAGTCCGGGGATAAGATCATCTTCTCCGCAGGGATAATCCCCCAGCCCTTGAACGAGTCCAATCGACACACTGTGGTGACCAAGCTGAAGATGCGGGGCGGCAGGATCTACGATAATGTGCACGTCTCCGGGCATGCATGCCGGGAGGATCACTGGGAGCTCCTGAGGATGATAAATCCGGAGCACGTCATACCAAGCCACGGGAACCTGGTCACCCACGGCAACTACCTCATGATGGCCGAGGAGACCGGCTATTCCTTGGGCTCCAACATCCATCTGGTGAGGAACGGTCAGGAGCTGCTGATCGATTAGCTGAAAAAAAAAGGTGAGATGATGATGGACAAAGAGCTGGAAAGGCGTGCCGCCCTAGTATCGGGTGCCATAGAGCAGCTGCTGCCGATAGTGCACCCCCGCGGGCTATACGAGGCAAGCAGGCACCTGGTGGACTCCGGCGGAAAGAGGCTGCGGCCATCCATGCTGCTCCTGGCGGCGGAGGCGGCCGGAGGAGATGCAGAGGCGTTTGCGCCAGCGGCCGTCTCCATTGAGCTGATCCACAACTTCACGCTCATTCATGATGACATCATGGACAATGCCGATGTGCGCAGGGGCAGGCCAGCGGTGCACAAGCTCTGGGGAGAATCGGGAGCCATCCTGGCGGGAGATACTCTCTACTCCAAGGCCTTTCAGGTTCTGGGCAGGACGCCAGCTCCGCCAGAGCTGCTCCTGGGGGCCATGAATGTGCTCTCTTCGACTTGTACCGCCATCTGTGAGGGCCAGTGGCTGGACCTGGATTTCGAAGATCGGGCCAGAGTATCCGAAGAGGAGTACATGGAGATGATCGAGAAGAAGACGGGCATGCTCTACGGAGCGTCGGCCAGCATGGGCGCCATCCTCGCCGGGGCCGCGGAGGAGGTAGTCAACGGCCTGGATGAGTTCGGCAGGTTGACCGGCATGGGCTTTCAGCTCCAGGATGATGTTTTGGACCTCACGGCGCCGGAGAGCGTCCTGGGCAAGCGGCGCGGCGGCGACCTGATGGAGGGCAAGAAGACTCTGATCATGATTCATGCCTTCGCTCACGGCGCAAAGGTGGATGTCTTTGGCCGCAAGGGCGCCCATCCAGAGCAGATTGAGAAGGCCATCTCCCTCCTGGATGAGAGCGGATCGATAGATTATGCTCGCTCTCGGGCGGCGGAGATGGTGGAGAGAGGAAAGCAGGCCCTGGGGGTGCTTCCAGACTCACCGGCCAAGGCCCTGCTGCTGGATATGGCCGATTACATGATAAGGCGAAGGTATTAGGAGAGGGTTGATTTGGACAGGCATGAGGCAGAGCATCTGCTGCATCACTGGTATTAGCAGAGATTTTACGGACAGGCTTAAATAGCCTGACCCCAATCCTATCCTATGCCCCCAAAGAGTCGAATGGGCAAGATATTGGAGATATCCCTGCCCTCTCCCGAACAGAAACAAAAGATCAAAGAAGAAGCCAAAAAACGGGGCTGCACGGTCTCCAAATATATTTCTACAGTCCTTGATGAAGCAGCTCGCCAGGACCGCCCTCGGCCAGTTTCCGGCCAGGATCTTCAGGCACTTCGTGAAGAAAATCGCCACCTTACTACAGAGCTTCATGGTAAGGACCTTATCATGGCCCAGCAAGAGGCTGAGCTGCGCAAATTACGCGGGTCTGCGTTCCTACAGCAATCTTGGGATGCCGATATAGATTCGGATCTTCTGCGGATTCTCCGTGATGGTCCGATTCATGATCATAGGCTCCTGGCAGCCCTAGGCATAGAACCACGAGACTCCGAGGCAGTGCGGGCAGTCTCCAAGCAGCTCCAGATCTTGGAAACGATGGGGTTCATTTCGAGGACGACACAGGGCTGGAAGTGGAGGCATTAGATGCCGGAGCCCGACCTCATCACCCTCTGGTCTGCCGATGCCCGTACCAGGCATATAGATCCTAAGACAATCTATGCCTACGGCTGGAGTCTAAAGCAGTTAGAGAATTTTTTTCGGGGCCGGAAAGTCTCACTCTCTTCAGCCAAGGAAGAGGACATCGTAGCCTACATAGAAGAGTGCAGGCAGCGAGGACTCACAACCAGGACCATCCGAGGGAGGATGGCCGCTCTATCCAGTCTTTATGAGTATATGATATACTGGAAGATGAAAAAAGGGAACCCCATCCAAGATATACGAAAGAGATACCTTAAGCCCTATAAGACCGACTCAGAAGAGCATACTCACAAGCTGATCAGCATTGACGATATGGCCCGGCTGATCAACTCGGAGATGGACATCCGGAATAAGGCCATGCTCATCGTCCTTGCCAAGACCGGCGTCCGACGAGGCGAACTCCTGTCGATGGAAGTCCAGGATATCAACTGGCAGAATCAGTCAATCATCCTGAAGCCGAAAAAGAAGCGGTCCAACCGCACCGTCTTCTTCGACGACGAGGCCGCCTATATCCTGCGCCGGTGGTTGGAGATCCGGGAGCAGCGGAAGCCTACCGACCCGTCCCTCTGGATCAGCACCTGGGGGAAGCGGATCGACAAAGGCAGCATCGTCCATGTCATTGAGAAGGCGGCATTGCAATGCGGCCTGCATGATCCGGCCTCGCCCAAGATGGAAGACCACTTCAGCGCCCACTGCGGTAGGCACTGGTTCACCACGCATCTCTTGCGCGCGGGCATGCGCCGGGAATATGTGGCTTGGCTCCGGGGGGATACGATCAAGGAAGCTGTGGATATCTATTTCCACATTGACCCCGCAGATGTGCGCCGGAGCTACCTGGCCCATGTGCCGCAACTAGGGATTTGATTTTGTGCGCTGCCGGCTGCCGCCATCTCCGCTGGACCCAGGCGCGGCAGACCGAGAGAAAGAGAGCAACCGGCGGCGATGAAGCATAGTAGCACGCCTGGTACGGTCCACCCTCAAAAAAGTTCTATGACATTTTTCAATCTAATCTGTAGAGTGTCATAGAACAAAGCCAGCCCCAGGGCCGACCCAGCCCAGGGAATCCCGCCCTTCGTCGGGCGAAGCCCGCTACAGGGGGTTGTTAAGGGGGACGTACCTCCCCCTTAAACAGTGTTACAGCTAGGGGGAGGGCGGCTGGTCCCCCTCCCCCAACAAGTAGCACACGCCAGTCTGCTGGCGTTAAGCAGCAATAGTGGGGTCGCGCTCGACCCCACCTGAAGGGTCAAGGCGAATTTCGCCTTGAAGGATAACAGATAACATGGGCCTCCCGCCCCCCCTAATTACTGGCAGAGATCCTGTGCCCCCTGAATTGCAGGCCGAGGACCTCCCGCCCCCGAATTACTGCTGCAGGAATGGTTCCCCGTGCATGGGATTAGGGGCAGCCCGCACGGCGCCTGAGTGCGCCCCTCACCCATCCCGCGCGAGAACCGGCAACGTGCGGTGCCCCGGAAGAAGAAGCCCCGAGGTTTGAGGTTAGGGGGGAGGCCTCAACCGGCCCTCTCCAGGGCCGATCAAGGCCCTCCTCCTAACAGTGTGGGAGGGGCGCGGGGGTGTGGGCACCCCGCTGTTTTAGATCCATATCATGTAGAACCTTGGCGGGAAGGGCTCAGCGTCTGTCAGCGTTTCCGTGGTTGCTGTATAGCCTATCCTGTGCCCGCCCATGCTGATAGCATTTCCAGACAGTCCGCCCCCTGCCAGGTAGTAGCGGGCGATATTCAGGTCGTCGCCTGCGCTCCAGCTCGTGCCATTGAATTCTTCTGTAGTCCCGAGATAGTAGCCATCAAATCCGCCGAAACAGATTGCATCGGAAGAATTCCCGCCGCCTGCGAGCCCCTCCCTGGCCGTCGCTAAGCTCCCGGCAGAACTCCAGGAGGTGCCGTTGTATTTTTCTGCTACAATTGAATAGTTCTCGCCATCATAGCCGCCCATGCAGACAGCATCTGAAGAGTTCCCTCCACCCGCCAGGTAGTATCTGGCCGTGCCGAGACTCCCTCCGCTGCTCCAGGCAGTGCCATTGTATTCTTCTGTGACATCATAAATTGTGTATTCTTCCGGTTCTTCAATATAATAATATCCGCCCATGCAGATGGCATTAGCAGAATTTCCGCCTCCTGCTAAGTATTTTCTCGCTGTGGGGAGCTCCCCGCCCACACCCCAGCTCGTGCCGTTGTACTCCTCCGTCGATGTTGGGTAGTAGAAGTCTGCACCGAAGCCACCAGTACATATTGCATCAGCGGAATTGCCGCCCCCTGCAGCCCCCAGCCTGGCCGTCCCAAGGTTGCCTCCTGAATTCCAGGAGGTGCCGTTGAACTCTTCTGTGATATCGGTCGGATCACTGCACTCGCCACCCATGCAGATAGCGTTCCCGGCATTCCCTCCACCCGCCAGTTCCTGGCGTGCGGTGTTCAGGTTGCCGCTAGATACCCAGACCATTCAGGCACCCTTGAGCAGCCTCTTGCTGCGCTCCGCAAGGTTCTTCGGGAGGGGGATCTTTCTGCGCTCACATTCCGCAAGCATTGTTGCCGCCTGAGCGATTATGTTCACCGCGCCGCCCACATCCGTCCCGGCCCGCACGGCTGCCGGCAGCTCCTGGAGGTAGCGCAGCGTCAGTCCCTGTAGCTGATCAGTATCCTTGTTATCGTGGTCGAACGGGGCTGCAGCTCCTAGCTGGGTCTTGATCTCGCTCCACATCTCGATCTCTCTGAGCCTCTCCTTAGCCTCGTTCCTCATCCAGGAGAGGCGATATGTGAGCCGGTCGCGCTTGACTATGCACCGCTCAAGCTCGAATCCAATGGCAGATTTGATCTGAACTTCGGCCTCGGCCAGGTCGATCAGAGCCTCTCGGTAGTCGAAGGAGAGGCTCATCAGGTTGTTGAACATGACCGTCTGCTCTAGCTTGGCCTGGTGGTACTTGCTGGCCGGGGTAGGATGCTTGACGTGGTTCAGGACGCTCGTGAGCGCCTCTGTAGGCGTCCGGTACATCGTATGCGTGGCTACCGCATGCTTCAACTCATCGGTGAGTTCCTGCAGTCGGAGCATCTCCTCTGGATCAAGCACGTCGCTTGATGCGATTCGTGCCAGCGCGTCCTTATAAACTTCCAATGTCGTCATTTTACACCAATGTCACCGAGAATGCTGCCATCGAGATGTCAACTACATAGTCTAGGTTGAAAAATAGCCAGTCACCAGTGTTTATATTCAGGTTGACGGTATTTTCGGACGACTTGACTGCCGAACTGAGCATAAAAGTCTTTATGGTGTTGTGGCTTGCTGGGGTGGGTGGCAGATTTGCATATGCACATTTCCACAGAGCCACATGCAGGCTGCCTACGGTGTTGTTCACAGATACAATCTTTCCATTGGTAATCTGGCAAGCAAGGGGGAACTCGCATGCGAATTTCACTCCCGGGGTGAGCACTGTCCCGCCCTCATAGAAGAGTAGGGAGAAACCTTTGCTATTTCCCGCTGGCCCGAACACTTCCCAGTAGGTGGTCCAGGACGCGCCAGTGCCTGGCTTATTTGCGCTCGCGGCAACATGCCCGAGCTTGCAGCGATATACTAGCCCGCTTTCGGTGAGTACATTCCAAATAGAGTACA
>JAPKYD010000099.1 GCA_026394475.1 Methanothrix sp. | reverse complement strand
AGAGGCCAAGCTCGTTACCTCTTCAATTGAGATAACGAATTCTGTGATGCTGGAGTCGGTCGTTTTCAATGGTACGCAGGCTTTGGAACAGAGCAAAAAAGATTTACCCTTTCAAATGCCATTCTGCAGCCCATGAGATCTCTGATTCTTCTTGCACTGGCCGCGATGCTGCTCTGCCTCCCAGGCGCTCTTGGCCAGATGAACAGTATCACATCTGAAGAACTGAATGCCTCTGAGCTGCAGGATCTGGTGGCCAACTCTTCCGCAAAGCTCGAATCCTATCGTTTCACCATGGAGATGGAGCAGAGCATTGATCTTGTCAGTCTCACTTCGGAGGAGACCCAGAGGCTCTCCTTGCGAACTCTCGGATTTTGTTCCGCGAATGTGACCGATCGCGCCATGAAGATGGTCCTGGCGTCTATTACAGTGCCGGAGGGAGATGATAAGAACGTCACAGCCGCGGCCATGGAGGAGTACCTTCTAAATGATACCGTTTACCTGAAGATGGACGGGAACTGGACGGCTCTAAGGCTTCCCGGAGTGGCCGAGGCCTGGTCCTTGCAGAATACCATGGATCAGCAGGTCGATATGCTCAACCACTCCCATCTCACATTGCAGGGCTCTGAGATCGTTGACGGCCAGGACTGCTACAAGCTGCTTGTGGACATAGATACGACCTCGTTTGCTGATCAGCTCGCAGAGCAGACCGGCTCTTACCTGTCCCTGCAGCCTATGAACTTCAGTTCGCTCTTCAGAAACATGACCTTGCAGGCATGCTACTGGATCACCAAGGATATGCACCTTCTCAAGAAGACCGAAGTATGGGAGAGCTTCATCGTAAACCCGAGATCTTTGGGCTTGTCAGTCAATGAATCTGAGAACCTGGAGATGAGCGTGAATACTACCGTCACCCTGCTCTTCAGTGGCTTTGATCAAAGAATAAACATAGAGCTTCCTGCAGAGGCCATTAAGGCAGAGCCCTCTCCTTTGAGCATGATAGCCTCTGCCGAGGCTGTTTTGCTCGTGCCGTCTGGAAATTCCACAAATAACGTCGCTCAGGCCGCCTTGAAGGCCTGATGTCACAAATTTTCACAAAACATAACCATCCAAAATTTTGGCTCTTCGCTATCTTGTGTGGCTGACTTCAAGTTATTGGGAAATGAGATCCAATGTGGCGAGCAAGAAATTGGCGAGCATGGCAGTTATTCCGATCAGCCTGGATGGCACGATTAGCCTCCTGAGGATTTGCAGCCACCGTTACACCCACAAGGAATAGCGAGGAGCCAAAATTTTTCTATACTAACATGACAACTATTCAATAGAGAACTTTAGGGATCGCTATCCTGGCTTTTGAGGAGCGATAAGCAAATACAAGCACTCAAAGTCGGCATCCCTTATATGCGCAGGTTTCGGACTTAAAATACAACATAAGGTGATGATAAAAATGAAATATATCAGAATGGCGGGCATCCTTTTGATTTTGACACTCCTTTGTGCGCCTGCTGTGCTCTCTCAGAGCTGTGATTGGACTGGAAGTTGGAGCACGAGCTATGGGCAGATGGAGCTCCAACAGTCTGGCATTACCGTGACAGGAACGTATACCTGGGATCAGGGGCGCATTCAGGGAAGTGTCTTTGGCAATAGGCTGGTCGGAACCTGGTCAGAGTCTCCTTCCTACAGCCCAACAGCCGATGCGGGTGATTTCGAGTTTACGCTCTCGGATGACTGTAATTCGTTCAGCGGTCGCTGGCGGTACGGCTCATCCGGGGAGTGGAGAACGGATTGGCCAGGAACGAGAGAAGCTCCTGCCTGCGAGTCAACAGTTGCGCCCAAATGTCCTATAGGAACGTTGGGTGCACCAATGCTTCGGAACCCGCAAATTCCTAGCGGTTCTCTCTGTCGCGGAGCATGCGGCTCTGACTGTCCAGGCAGCTGTACACCCAGGCCCGACATGACCATCTGCATACCAGACTCAACCGGAAAGTGCTACTTCAACTGTACCTATACAGGCGTCACTGAGTGCGGAAGCCATTTGGCCTGTCGTGAACATGATGATTGCTATGACCAATGTGCAACAGAAGAAGGTGAGACGGACATACTGGGACCGTGCCACGGCAGATGCGATGACAACTGCACGAGAGATTATGGCTATCTAAGTTGTGGCAGGTGGGCGTTGGGCTATGGTCCTTACGATCGCATGCTCACGTTCTCCAATCCGCCAACCCTGACAGGACCTTTCCCTGGACCCTGCTCGACCGGCCAGATACAGGGGGACGTGATACCCTCCTCAGAAGAGGAATCTGCTGTCTGAGTGGCGGAAAACGAGGAGGCATAGAGGTTCCAGTCTCTGCTCCAGCTAATCATAATATCGACAGTGCTGCAGAGAGACCTTTTGGGACTCATCCATTATTTTGCCTCCTGCCCAAAATACCTCAGTGCCCCAGGTGCCCTCCCGATCCGCTCTCGATCGGCCCGGCATCCTCATAGCCCTGCCGCTGTCCTGTGCCAGCAAGGCGTGTCAGCTTCTCAGGATAGAAGAGCAATCTGATCACATTCTGGGCGTGCTCCGCTGCTCGCTGTTCCGCCAGCCAGGCGAGCGTCTTATCATCCGCCGCCTCGTCCTCGTGAACGAAGACCTCGATGATGTGCTTGTTGGTCATGAGCTGAGCCGCGATCAGGCCGGAGGAAGCCTCGTGGGCGCACATCTTGTCCTTCTCAGCAGGCCCAGGCATGCCCAGGGCCATGACTATCTCGCACTTCTCTTCCTCCAGGAGCTTCTTTGCGGCCACAGGCAGGTCTTTGATGCCGGGCACGGTGTAGCGGACAATCTCCAGTGATGCCTCCTTCTTGAGCGCGCGAATGGCGGCTTTGGCCATATCGCAGCGGGCAAAGGTGGTGTCGGCGATGCCGATGCGCTTCATAGAGGAAGGATGGATGAGAGAAGCTTTAGGGTTATCGGCCTAGGCGACAGATCCAGGCATCGAGCAAACTCAATTATCGCTGCGGTGGGCATCAAGGTAGTCTACCGGTAATGAATTGTTGAACATGAAAACCGCAGCAAAAGACCTTGTCCGCCTAGATGGCACTTATGGAGAGCCAATCGAATGCAATCAACTCCTCTCGTGCCAGCCATGCGATCCGTGAAGGATCGGTCAACTCAATGAAGGTAGACTACCGCAAAAGGCCAAAGGGGTAAAGTCCATAAACAACTTGGGATATGTTGACAGGCAAAAAGCCAAATCGATCACTGCCATGGGCTTTCGCCTCAAAGATGGTCAATCGATGCAGGCTTGATACAGGATCAATGGATAATATAAGATGAGCGCATTATCTTTTGAAGTCTTAAAGCAGGACAAAGAGACTCGCGCCAGGTCCGGCCTGATAAGGACCAGGCGTGGCGACATAGAGACCCCCTACTTCGTGCCCGTGGCTACCCTGGCCAGCGTGCGCGCTCTGGGCTCAGACGACCTGGCAGCTTTGGGCGTGCAGTGCGCCCTGGCCAACACCTACCACCTCCACCTCAAGCCGGGCGACGGCCTGATCAAGAAGCTGGGGGGACTGCACAGGTTCATGAGCTTTCCGGGACCGCTGTTCTCTGACTCGGGCGGCTTCCAGGCCTTTTCTTTGGGCTTTGGAAGGGAGCACAACATCAGCAAGATCGGCAACATCTTTCCGCAGGAGATGGCGGCCAGCTGGAGTGATGCTGGGATGGAATGCCGAAGCGGGAATGGGAAAGAAAGGGAGGATATCCGAGGGGATAACCAAGAAAGACGGAGCGAAAATGCAAAAAAGAAGCACAAAGAGAATCTGACCAAGATCACCGATGAGGGCATCTCCTTCAAATCCATCGCCGATGGAGCCTGGCATTTCCTGGATGCCGAAGCCTCGATGAGGATTCAGTCGAACCTCGACTCGGACATCATCATGGCCTTTGATGAATGCACTTCCCCTCTCTCCGACTATGATTATACGAAGAAGGCCATGCTGCGAACTCATGATTGGGCAATGCAGTCCATCCGCTATCACGACAAGAATCAGGCCCTCTACGGCATCATCCAGGGAGGCTGGTTCGAGGACTTGAGGGCCGAAAGCACAGATTTCATCTCCCATCTCCCCTTTGAAGGCATAGCTGTCGGCGGCTCTCTAGGAAACTGCAAGCAGGATATGCACCAGGTTCTGGACTGGGTGGTTCCCCGGCTGGACGACCGGCCGAGGCATCTTTTGGGCATCGGGGAGATCGACGACATCTTCCATTGCATTGAGCGCGGGATCGACACCTTCGACTGCGTCTCGCCCACCAGGATCGCTCGCAGGGGAAGCCTCTTTGTCTTGCCGCGGTCGGGCGGATGCCTGGAAAACAAGTTCCGGATAAACATAAAGTCCGCCAAGTTCAGAGAGGATGAGAGGCCTGCCGATCCCCTCTGCCGCTGTCCGACCTGCCGCAGCTACTCACGCGCCTATCTGAGACATCTCTATGCCTCCGGGGAGCTCTCCTACTTCCGGCTGGCGTCGCTGCACAACCTTCATTTCATGCTCCGGCTCATGGAGGAGATCAGGGAAAGCATAAGAACAGGAACTTTCAAGGAACTAAAAGATAGATGGCTAGGAAAGATTTAGCCTTGGGGAGTTCATCTTCAGAGAGCAAAGCCGGAAAATTCGTGAAGGGTAAGCTTGGGATTGACAGGACTCAGGCCACCATAATACTCTGCGGCTTTTACCTGTTCTTCTCGCTGGCAGGAAACATCGCCGCCACCAAGGTCACCTACTTCGGCGGCCTGGTCATGGACGCCGGTTTCATCTATTCTCTGACCTTCACCTGGCGGGATCTGATCCATAAGCAGCTGGGCCGCAGGGCTGCCGTCACCACCATCTGGCTGGCGGCAGCCCTCAACCTCCTCGCAGCTCTCTATTTTCAGCTGGTGGTGCTGCTGCCTGCTCAAACCGACTGGGCAAACAACGGAGGCCAGGCGGCCTGGACGTTTCTCTTCGGCATCCTGGACACCTCGGGCACAGGGTGGCAGTCGTTATTCTCCCTGCAGATGAGGATCGTCCTGGGCTCCATTCTCACAGCTCTCTTAGCCGAGCTGATCGACACAAAGGTCTATCACCTCTGGATAAGAGGGCGGACAGGGACGTGGCCGCAGTGGACTCGGGTCTTCGCCTCCAACGCCGTCTCCATTCCCGTAGACAGCGTGCTCTTTCCCCTGATCGCCTTCACCGGGATAGTGGGGATGGATGCCCTGCTGCAGATGTTCTGGACCAACATCATGGTCAAGGCGATGGTAACCCTCCTGGTCTTCTGGACCATCTATCTGGTGCCGGAGAAGCCGATCTACGCAGACGATTGAAGGAACCAGAGCATATCGAGATCAATTTACAGGTTACGTCAGACTCAAAACAGCAAGCTCTGAACGCCCACCACTGTAGCCGTCACCACCACTCCGGCGATGAGAACGCCTGCGGCGATGGCCGCGAAAGCTGGCCAGAAACGAAAGCCGAGCAGGAAGGCAATGGCACAGCCCGTCCAGGCTCCGGTCATGGGCAGCGGGATGGCCACGAAGATGGCCAGCGCCGTCAGCCCGAAGTTCTCGTGGTCCTTGATGTACTTTCTTCGAGTGCGGGCGAAAAGCCAGGTGAAGAACCTATCCCCGAAAGAGAAGCGCCTCAGGCGGTCGGAGACCGGACCCAGAAAGAGAAGCAGAGGAATTATAGGCAGGAGGTTTCCCAGGACGGAGATCAGATAGGCCTGCAAAGGCGAGAACCCGTAGACACCCACGGCTAAAGGTATGGCGCCTCTGACCTCGGATATGGGCAGGGCGGCAACAATAAGCGTCATCATCCAACCAGGAATTATTGATACCACCTGAGATGCCAGTTTTTCTGCTTACACTAATAAATTATTAATATTATTATTCTCCTATAATCCCCTTGATCTCCACCTTGAAGACCGTCTCCTGGGCGGGGGACGAGACGGATATGGTCAGATCCACGGGGATCTTTCCCAGGGCTATGGACAGGGGTGCTCCGGAGTTGGCCACCTCCACCTTCACTCCCTGAGATATTTTCGTCAGGGCGCCAACAATTGAGCCGATGTTCAGGGCCTCAGCTGCCAACTTCAAATCTGGAACCACGGTGATGGGCGCCACGGATACGGGCGCGATGGCGATGGGACTCTGGGAGTCGCCGGATATTCTGGCGGAGATGGGGCCTGCTCCTTCACCTGAGATCTGAATGCTCAAGCCTCCGTCTTTTCCTGTTCCCTTAACCTTGGCCACAATAGGATACTTCTCCTGCTCCTCCGATCCCAGGACCAAGGCCTGCGCATCGACTTTGAAAGTCACCATCATATCACCGCAAAACCCTTGGATATTCTCAGATATAAAGGATGGCAGAGCACGCTAGATTGATGTCGTTAGCATAACAGGCAAAATATCATTTTAATATTGGTAGCGAAAGGCTGATATCTTGAAGAAACACTTCCCGTCCTGATGCTTGAGGTCGGATATCTTCATATTGATAATCCCATTGCCATCATATCTTCTTATAATCAGCCGACGTCCAACAATGCAGCAGGCTTGTTTTTGCTGGATGGCTTCGATCTGGATGAGGTTCCCCTGGCGAAGATGGAGGACTGCCTGGCTGACAGGAAAAGGCGCGGAAAGAAAGGGGCATTTGGTCTCTCCGCCACCTGCTCGCAGGATGAGCCACTCCTGGAAGCGGCAAGGCTCGCGAGCCGCAACCTGTGCCTTCTCGATCTGAGGCTGCCCAAGATCCGGGACCAGAAAAGGCTTTTGCAGCTGATACCCAATCTGAAGCGCTGTGGTGTGACCCTCTCCCTGAGGATCCGGCCGGAAGATCTCTCCAATGATCTTTTGCAGAAGCTTAACGAGACCGATCTGGATATGATCCACCTCGATCTGCGAGGGCTGAATGGAGCGGGCCCGAGAATGGTGAAGAAGGCTGCCGACAGCCGCGGAGCAGTGATCATGGCCCTGGCCGACATAGGCGAGTTTGAAGATGCCAAGGATCTCCTGGCCATGGGAGCAGACATGGTCTCTTTGCGCGGTGCAGACCCCGAGTTTGCCGAATGGCTCTCCGGCGCCATGAAAGAGTACGACTCCATGAGCGGCTGGTGCAATGCGCCCAAGCACATCTGCGCAGGGGGTGATCTGCGCGGCCTGGCCTACTGCTGCCCTCCGGTCAAGCACTGTGCCGTGCTCGGTGCTCTGAAGAAGGCGAGGATGACTCCGGATGAGTTCGTGGAGAGGAAGCTGCGCCTAGCCCGGGGCACACCCCTGGAGAAGGGCGAAGGAACCTGCTTTGGCAGCCTGGTGTGGTGCTGCAAGATCACCAAGCCCTGTTATCTGCGGGACGCAGTTTTGGCCAGGATGGGGCTCTCCGAAAAGGAGTATATGAGACTCAAGAAGAGACTGTCCGAAGACCTGCTGAGATGATGAGCCCTGATCGCGTGGCCCAGTGTGCACAGCTGGCCATGCTCTTCGAGCTTTCCTCCGGCCCCAAGCCGGGAAATGTCGATCGATGCCATGACTTTCCGGATATAAGCTTTTATCATTTCCTGGTCAGCGCCGTTTCCACCTATCCCGTCTTCAGGAGAGCGGCATCTGGCCTGGGAGGCGCTGGCTCTTTGATCCTGGAGGGCGCACAATCCTGGAGAAGCTGGAATATTGGCAGCAACACCCATTTTGGCTCCCTGGTGCTCATGATTCCCCTGGCCATGGCCGCGGCCAGGCCGGGCGATCTGAGAGAGGCGCTGGCTAAAGTTCTGGAGGAGACCACCGTCCAGGATGCCGTAGACTTTTACAGGGCCTTTCAGCTGGTCGACGCCAGAGTTGCGGATGTGGAGAGGTTCAGCCTGAAGGATCCGGCGTTTGCAGAGCGTCTTCGCCAAAAGGGCGAGACCTTGCAGGGCCTCATGCTCCTCTCGCAGGGCCACGACCTGGTCGCTCGCGAATGGTCCACCAACTACGAGAGAGCCTTCCTTCTGGCAGGAAGGCTGGCGGAGCGAATCGGGAAGCATGGCTTGAACGAGGGCATTGTGAGGACCTACCTGGAGGCGCTGGCAGAGACACCGGACAGCCTGGTCCAGGCCAAGTTCGGGAGAGAGATGGCCAGGCAGATCTCCCTTCGGGCGGGCGAGGCGCTGCGGGATGCGACATTGGACACGGCCTGGCAGATGGACGAGGAGCTGCTGGCCCAGGATATCAATCCCGGGTCCACGGCTGACCTGGTTGCGGCATCTTTATTTATCTCCCTTCTGATGGATTTGAGGTTTTGATCATGCTTTATGGCAATCTGGCTCTGATGGATCTGGGCATCCTCGACGGCATAAACGAGGTAATTGCCACCACGGAAGACAAGGGCAGGATAAACGCCGCTCCCGTGGGGATCGTAAAGGATGGCGACAGCCTGCACGTTCGGCTCTTCTCCGGCACTCACACCTATGACAATTTCCTGGCCAGCGGATGGTTCGTGGCCAACATAACCCACGACGCCTGGCTGTTCGCGGAGACGGCTCTGGAGGATCTTGCCCCGGACTACTTCATGCGCCGTGACGGCCTGCCCGTGCTGAAGGGTGCCGAGGCCTGGGGGCTGTTCAAGGGCGAGCCCTTTGCCCTGGACATAATCATCGCCAAGGTGGAGCTGGCGGAAGGCGAGGTCATGAGGAAGGACTTTCGCGCCTGCAACCGGGGAGCCAGCCTGGTGATAGAAGCGGCCGTGGCCGCGACCAGGTACCTGGCGCTCTGCACCGACTCCTACTACGAGGAGCTGATCAGGCTTCAGAGGATCATCAACCGCTGTGGCGGCCCGAGGGAGCGCGAGGCCATGGACCGGCTCATGGACCGGGTCAACAGCTATTCGCATATATGAGTACTAATACTAACAATAACGATCTTTCATGACTACGCTTGACCGCTTGCCATCCGGCTGCCAGAGCCTGGACCGCCTGCTGGGAGGGGGATTTGAATCCGGCATCATAACCCAGCTCTACGGAGAGTCGGGCACGGGCAAGAGTAACATCGTCCTGCAGCTAGCGGTGCAGGCCGTGGCACGCGGCTTTCGCGTGATCTTCATAGACACGGAGGGCTTCAGCGCCGAGAGGTTCAAGCAGATTGCAGGACCGGGCGCCGAGCAGGTGGCCAGCAAGATTATGATCTTCGAGCCCATGAGCCTGGAGCAGCAGGCGGTCTCCATTCGCGAGGCCTCCAAGATCGCCGGCCTGGATCTAGGGCTGGTGGTTCTGGATTCAGCGACCTCGCTTTACCGCGTGCTCCTGGAGTCAGAGGATAACCGGCCTGTGCGCCGCACGCTGTCCGTCCAGCTCTCCGAGCTCCAGGAGCTGGCACGAAAAAACAGGATCCCTGTGGTGATCACCAACCAGGTCTACACGGATATCGAGAACAATGCCATGCGACCTTTAGGCGGCACATCCCTGGAGCACATGTGCAAGGCGATAGTATGTCTCGAGAAGATCGGCGAGGGTCTGCGGCGGGCCCGGTTGATGAAGCACCGATCTTTGCCGGAGGGAGAGACTGCAGATTTCAGGCTGACGGCCCGAGGGATAGAGTAGCTAGAGCCGACGCTTCATGATGATGGCTGCCTCGCCGTCGGAGTAATAGCCGGGAAAGACTCCGCTCATGCAAAAGCCCATAGCAGAATAAAGGCTCTGGGCCTTCTTGTTGCTCACTCTGACCTCCAGAGTGGCATTGAGAGCTCCCATCTGCCTGAATATCTTGAGGACTCCCAGCAGAAGCCTCATGCCGATGCCGCGGCTCTGATAGCCAGGCGCTACGGCCAGCCAGAAGATTCTGCCCTCGAAGGGAGTGTGCTTGAATCCCAGGATGAAGCCCGCCATCGCCCCCCCTATCTCTGCGACCAGGGTGCTGTTGGGATGGCATTCATAAAAGGTCGCAAAGATGGCCGGATCGTAGCCTCCAAAGACCTCCATGTCTATCTCCAGAGCAGCCTCCAGATCTCCGGGGCGAAATCTCCTGATGATCACCGAATCCCCGAAGACCGCATCATTGAATCCATCTTTGAGCCGACCATGGGCTTGTTCTTCTGGCCACATTCCTTCTATGTTGGTCTTTGTTGGCTACAAATAGTTTATCGAAATGACAGCCTGTCAAAGGGTCGGCACCTTTGGGACAATCAGGTTTGAAAAAACTGAAATGCCTCCAAAGGAGATATAGGGAGATCGGCATGGGATCTCCCGCACTTCTTCAGGGTCCTATCGTCTGCTTGGAGGGATGACGCAGAGCGATGAGCGAGGGCTTGCTTCCTGTGCCGCAGGGCCAGACTATGGTGTCTTTGGCCACTGCCGGCCAGGCGTTGACTCCCGCAGGGGCCTCGAATTGCCAGGCCACCCTTCCCGTATCGCGCTGCAAGGCATAGATCATGCCGTCGAAGGTGCCGGTAAAGACCAGGTCGTTGATGACTGTTGCGCCTCCTACGTTGAGGGAGTCGAAATGCTTCTCCCAGAGAACTTTGCCCGTCTCCACCTGAAGGGCAACCAATCCGCCTTCGGCCGAGCCGAAGTCCTGGGCATCAACTATCCGGGTATCGGTGTAGTTGGTGTAGAGGTCCACGTAGGGGACATAAACCACTCCGTCTGCATAGGCCAATGGCGACTCCACTCCTCCAAAGTATCCTGGATACACTTTGATCGTCTCGTTGGGCAGAAAGGCGAGCTGGTCGTTCTGATGAGTTCCCACCACTGTGGTCCAGAGAATGCATCCCGTGCTGCGGTTGAAGGCATAGACCCTGCCCATCTTGCCCGCGCCAATCACCATCTCCTGCTCTCTTCCGCTTACATTTGCCCTCGCCAGTATGGGCGAAGTCTCGAAGTCGTGATCCAGGATGTCGTGAGAGTTGACCTGAGTGTACCAGATCATCCGACCGGTGCCGCTGTCCAGAGCCAGCAGGCAATTGGTGTAGAGATTGGGACCGGGCCGACTGGATCCATTGGGATATTTTGGCGTTCCCGGCCAGGGCGCGGGATTGCCCACGCCCCAGAACATGATGCCCGTCTTCAGGTCCACCGAGGGCGTGTACCAGCAGCCTCCTCCGCTATTGACCTCTTTGTTGCCCCAGATCTTGGGAGTGTCCACGGTGCTGAAGTTCCATCTCTCCATTCCGGTCTTCTCGTCCAGGGCGTAGATCACACCGATGCTTCCTCCCGTATAGAAGTCAGAGATGCCGCTTCCAGGAACTGTCGACGCATACACTGTCCCATTGTAAGCCAGAGGCTGAATATCAATGCCAACAGTAGATCCGGTGGAGATGTTCTCGGCCCAGAGCTCTTTGCCGGTGTTCATGTCCAGGGCAGAGATGTTATAGACCCCTTTGGCCACAAAGACCTTGCCCCACCCCACGGCAGGGCCGTTGGGGCCGATGGATGTGAGGTTGTAGATCCGCTTCCAGTTTACGGCACCGGTCTCCAGATCAAAGGAGAAGACATTGCTGCCCAGATCCTGGAAGTAGACGGCGTCGCCTATGATCAATGGATTGCTGGAGGCACCGCCGAAGGTGCTGGAGGCATTTATGGGCACTGACCAGGCGATCTCCAGGTTCCCTACATTTTTCGAGGAGATCTCGGAGTCCGTGGTGGCACGGGAATTTCCATAATCCTTATTCGGAAGCGGCCAGTCTTTGGCATGCGCTGCCACCTCAGACGGAACGGCATCGCTCAGTGCATGGCTGTCCGAGAAGCCAGGCGTGGCCGGAGCTGCCAGGAAAAGGATCGCAAGAATCATGATCCCTTTCAGAATTCGTAACTCATTCATCAATAAGATCAACTCCTATCGAAAATATCTTGGGGGGGCAGGAAATGGCTCCCCTGCCCCTTTTCCCGATCTTCATTCTACGACAAACTTGCCGGTCATTATCGTCGGATGGATATCACACCGGAAGAAGTAGGTTCCGGGCGTTGTCGGAGCGTCGAAGGTGTAAGCAATCATCTTGGGTCCGGTGATTATGTTCCCCTTGAAGATAGTTGTTTTTGCGTTTGCAGAGTCATACACTGCAAAGTTGTGAGGCACATTGGCATCCTGGTTGTCGAAGTTAACTGTGACGCGAGCCCCCGCAGGAACTGTGATGGTACTGGTGTTGAAGGCTATGCTCTTGGCGATCAGGCCAACAGTAACATTCTCCATGCTCATGGTCTTCAGAGTCTCATCTTTCGCAGTAACATTGACCTCTGCCACCACGGGCGGGCTCAAGGGCGTATGATCATTGTTCACCAGCTCTACGGAGAAGTTGTGCATTCCTACAGCCACATTCGTCCAGGTGTAGGATTTGTCAACAGCGGCACTGCTGGGCGCGTTTCTTCCTTGTTTGGCTTTGGCATTTTTGCCTGGAGCTGTAGGCGTTTTGGCGTCCATGAACCAGTGAATGTGCCCTTCGCCTGCAACGTTGGCCTTCCCGAGCTTATTCGCAAGGTTGAAGTTCATGACCTCCACGGAGACGGTGACATTGCCCGCGGCAATCTCTGAGCCGTCCTTGGGCTCCGTGATGTTGATCTGAGGCATTCCGCTCATTCCATTGGCGGCGCAGGCGGGAGAAACAATCAATGCCAGCATCAGGAGTAGCAGCGATCCTGAGCCGGACAGATATCTTTTGTAAGAACATTTCAATCTATCAACCCCTCTCAAGAGATTTGTTTTATCTATCTTGCACTCATCCTTTAATTTTCTTACCATGGTAGCCATTCTTAGTATCAACGATAAATTTGCAGGCGGCCTTGTAGCAGGCCGCCAAACTGTCGAAAGCTACTCTGCATAGGGAATAATCTTGTTTGACCCGACCATTGGCAACCCTGATCTCCTTTACTTCCCAAAGACCTTTCTGCGAAGGACTGGCCATGAGCAGGGTTCCATCTCCCCTGGCAAAGCCGCTGGACCAGTCTGCGAAGATATAGCTTCCGTCTAATTCGGGAAGTGCCTTGCCCCTGTAAATGTAGCCGCCCACAACAACAGTGCGGCCATCATGACCGTACTCGATGATCGGATCCATGAGCGGCTCCCCTCGTCTTCCTCTATCAGGGCAGCTGGCCAGAGGTTCATTGGGATTGTTTGGATTGAAGCAATGCGTTCCTTCTCGGATGTGCCAGCCATAGTTGCCGCCTTTGGTCACGATGTCCACCTCCTCCCACAGGTTCTGACCCGCATCCGAGACGAACAGCCTGCCTTCATCGTCAAAGGAGATTCTCCAAGGATTTCTGAAGCCGAAAGCCCAGATCTCAGGCCGATAGCCGGCCACTCCGACGAAGGGGTTGTCTGCAGGGATGCCGTAGGCTGCACTGGCGTTGTTCACATCGATGCGCAGGATCTTGCCGAGCAAGGTAGAGGTTTTCTGGCCGTTGCCCTCGGGAGCATGGTCCACGTCATTGGCACCGCCCCCATCCCCCAGCGGCAGGTAGAGGTATCCGTCCGGACCGAAGGCAATGGTGCCTCCGTTGTGGTTCATCTGGGGCTTGTCCACCTGCAGCAGCACTCTCTCCGAGCTCAGGTTCACTTTGTTCTGGTCCTCCTTCGAGACTGTGAACTCTGATAGGTGGTTGGTACAGCTCCAGCCCTCTGGTGCTGCAGAGCGCAGGGGAGCGCTGTAAAACACGAAGAGCCGTCCATTTCGCGCAAAATCGGGATGGAAGGCCAGGCCCAGTAGCCCGCGCTCGTCATAGTTGGGCGATATATCCACCATGCGGTCCCTGATGTCCAGAAACGGCTCTTCGATCAGCTTTCCATCGGAGGTGATGATCTTGCCTAGGCCCGTCTGGTCCACAACGAACATTCGGCCTGTACCGTCATGGGAGCTGACGAATTCCATGGGCGCGGCAAAGCCCTCCGCCAGCAGCTTCAGCCCCGCAATGGAAGCACCCTGATCGGCGGCATTGGATGAAGCGTTTCCAGATTGCTCCGCGACTACCACTACCTCGCCAACCATGGAGGGGTGGTTTTGGCACTGGTACTGGTAGGTTCCCGGCCGGGAAAAGGTCTGATTGAACTCTTCGCCGGTGGCCAGGTTCCCGGAGTTGAAGTCTCCGTTGGTGGCGGTCACCGTGTGCTCCGCAGGGTCTTCATTGATCCAGGTGACCACAGTTCCGGGGGTTATGGTGATCGAGCTGGGTTGATATGAAAAATTCTTGATCTCGACTACCCTTGTCTGCGATTTTTCCAGGCAGCTAGATATGCTAGTTGCCACTAAAAGCAGCAGCAAAAGCATAAACAGCTTGAGCTTCTTCATCCACATCATCTCCAATCCTTATCGAGAAGAACTGAGATGACAGTAGTTGTGTTCGTTTTATGATAAATAATTTCTTAAATATGCTCTATTCGGCGGTGCGAAAGAATCTAGGGTTAAATAAGCAAAGCGAGCTCGGCCAAGGACTCCAGCACCAGATCAGGGGTAATCCCTGAGCCTGCCAGCAGATCAGCGCGATACTTCCCGGTCTTTACCAGGATTCCCTTCATTCCCATGGCTTGAGCTCCGAGCACATCGGTCAGAATGTCGTCTCCGATCATGGCAGCGTCCTTCGGCCTTTTGCCCAGGTCTTTCAAAGCCAGCTCGAAGAATTGCCGGGAGGGCTTGCCCATGACCTCCGCCTTCTTTCCCGTGGCATACTCGAGGGCGGCAACGAAGGGACCGGTGGACAGAACCAGGCCTTCGGACTCCCTCCAGTACCTGTCCATCTCCAGGGCCAGGATCTCTGCGCCATCCAGAATCAGCCGGAGGGCCTTGTTCAGGCGCTCGAAGGTGAAGTCTCTCCCGGCGTCGCCTACCACTACGAAGTCGACGTCCTCTTCGGCAATGCTGATCTCTGCATTCTCGAAATCCCGCTGCACATCTCCTGTTGCCAGCAAATAGCATCTCTTCTTCCCCAATTCTTTCATGCGCTCGATGGCCGCCAGAGGAGGGGTGAAGATATACTCTGCAGGCACGTCATACCCCAGGCCCTTCAGGCGCTCTGCGACAGAGCTTCGACACCTGCGGGTGGAGTTGGAGACGAAACGATAGCCATATCCGCGATCTTCCAGCATCTTCAGGCACTCTCTGGCTCCCGGAACGGGGCTCTTTCCAACGTAAAGCACTCCGTCCAGATCGATGAGAAATGCCTGCATTCCAGATTGCATCTTGGGCTCCATTCAGGAGGCACTTATGGTCTCGGATCGCATATCAAGCGATCGGACTCTGCACCCAGGTTCACCAATCCCGTCCTTGGCTGTGGCGACATCAGTCTCCTCTCATGCTGCCTATCTTTGCAGGAGTGAGGCGCACATTGATAAAGACGGAGTGCATCATCATCAAGCAAAGCAATGTACGATCATCTCCTCAAGGCGGGGGCATGGGCTCTGATGGTCCTCGCAGTCATAGGCGCGGTCTGCTCTGCCGCCCAGTTCAATGGCACCACCTATCATCTGGGTGAGAAATATGTAGAGGTCACTTGGCCGGTAAATGCCAGCAAGTTGAATCTCACTCTGCCTGAGAAGGCGGAGGATATCGCCCTGCTTGACGAAAACGGCCATAGGGTGGCATTGAACAGCAGCTATCTCTTCTGGCAGGGAAACCATATCTACAGCCTTAGCTTTGAGCGGCACGTCTCAGGAGATCTGATCTATACCATGCCTCAGCAAGGCCAGCAGTTCATTCTTCCGCTCAAGGATAGCGGCCCGGTGCGCATAATTCTGCCGCAGGGATATACTACAGGCGATCGCACCCTGGGAATTGCCAGGCCCTCTCCGGACGAATTACATGCCGATGAGGCCGGAACCATTCTCATCTGGCACAACACCTCTGGGATTCAGTACCTGGAGGTTAGCTACTACAAGAATAATGCCCCCCAGGCATTGATGATGATCTTCGGCATCCTGGCCTTGGCAGCCATTGCCTTGCTGGTCGAGTACTACATCAGCATAAGACGGCTTCGGTCTCTCCGAAAAGATGAGGAAATTCGAGGATGAATCATGAACAGAGCAAAGGCCGTTTGCGATCGCGTTTATATTGTGGGGGGCCCGGGCCTGTCTGCCCCCGAAGATGCTTTCGTTTATCTTGTGGATGCAGAAAGCGAGCTGGTGGCAATCGACGCCGGAGTCGGATACGGTATTGGCAGAATAGAAGACAACATCAGGTCGCTGGGCTTTCTGCCCGCGCAGATCTGGCATGTCGTGGCAACGCACTGTCACATCGATCACATCGGAGGCCTGGCCGCCCTGAAAGAGCGTTACGGCTCGAAGATCATAGCTCACGAGCCCGACCAAAAGGGAATCGAGGGCGAGAATAACGATCTGACAGCGGCCAGCATGTACGGCGTGGACTATCGGCCCGTCAAGGTCGATATTCTTCTGAAGGGCGATCTGGAAAAGCTCGCCTTAGGCGATCTGGATTTCCACTTCCTACACACGCCCGGACACACGCCGGGGAGCATCTCCGTCTACGTCGATACCCCGGACGGTCGCGTCCTATTCGGCCAGGACATTCATGGCCCGTTCTCTCCTGCCTGGGGCTCGAATCTGGCCGAATGGAGAAAATCCATGCAAAAGCTGCTTGCTTTGCGGGCGGACATCCTCTGCGAAGGCCATGCGGGCGTCTTCCGGGGCGAGGAGATCAGAGAGTATATCGAATCATATTTGGGGCGCTACAGCTCGGCATGAGACTTTAGACGGAAAGGGCCTCAATCTTGATGATCTCCTCTCCCAAGACCCAGATCTTCCTCTCCAGGAAGTGGCCAGCCGTCCAGATGTTGGTCCTGGCGTGCATGGATATTTCTCTGGCGGTGTAGCTCCCACCGGCCAGGGCGAGGTAAGGAATCAGCTGGTCTGCCAGATGGACGTCCACGGCTGCGCCAAACCTAAGCTCGGAGATAATCTCCCCAGCCGCCTTTTTCCCAACGGTCTCCGCCGGCAGCCCCCTCTTTCCAAGAGCGCTTGCTCCCTTGTGGCCGGACCAGAGGGTTATGCCGCTGCCCGTGGATGGGGCCGCCAAAGATTCAACGGCTATCTCGCTCTTGAAGCCTGCCTGCTGCAGAGCCAAAGACGCCGCCTCTGCCTGCCGCTTTGCCACGTGCTCGGGCAGGTTGGAGGAGTGAGAGATTCCTACAACAGGCGCAGCCTGAGCCTTGAGGTGGGCAGGCCCAAGCTTAGCGGGCTCGACCTGCAAAAGCACCAAGCCCTGGCCGCGGGGGTAATATCCTCTTTGCCCAAGCTCCAGGCTTATTCTTGTCCCGAAGCCTTCCAATGCGGGCAGAAAGACGTGTCTGAAATAATCCACAGTGGGAGACCACTGAACATCCGTTCCGCCATGCACTTCCAAGGAGACCGAGCTATCGGCCTTGAGCAGTGCAGGCAGAAGACACTGCATGAGAAGAGTGACGCTCCCTGCCGTTCCGATCTTAACCATGTAGCGGCCGCCGCGAACTTCTCCCGGCTCGAAGACGATCTCCGAGGATCCGGGCCGAGCGCCTGAAGTCTTGGCATTGCAGATTCTGGCCAGGGCCAATATAGCCTGAGCATGCTGGGGAGCCAGGCCGGGCTTGGGCCGGGCCTGCCTGATATTTTTTATGTGGACCGGCTTTCCCGTTACCGCGGACAGCGCCACGGTCGTCCTCACGATCTGGCCGCCGCCCTCTCCATGAGAGCCATCTATCTCAATCATGGGACTGCTTTCTGTGAGTCGGCGGCAAAATACCGGAATATCGGCTTACTGTTGCCTATTTCCACAGCTAATCCTGCATGGTCCCTTGGCATCATATTCATGCCCAAGAAATGATGGGCTACTACTTCATCGTTGTCATCTGCCGCGGCTGGCCGTGGGGCTGATTTTAGCTCTGCACGCCGGATCATGACATCCCGATCTGAACCCTTGCGGATGGATTCAGTTGACCAGTATCCATAAGACTCTGCCCTCGAAGGTTCTGAGAAGAGCTCTTGATATCAGAGATATAGCCAGGGAAAGAGTCTCGGGAGGACCTGGGAAGGATAAAATACAGGGAGGGCAGGCGAAGTAATTAACCCTGCTTGAATTGTACTTTTTCATTCAATATTGCCTGCACTACTGACAGCGCCAGTGCCATCCTATTGAGCGCGACTGCATTGCGAGCATCACCCTCTCGACAGGATCTCGGCTTTCTTGGAGTCATATTCCGCCTGGATGATCAGACCGGTGTCGAGCATATCTTTTGCAAGCTTCAGCTTTTGGATTCTATCCTTCATATCCTGCAAGCATTCCGGTCTTTCCAAATCTCCCAGCTTTCTGGGAAGAATCAAACGGCGCTCGCTGCATCCCAAGACCTGCGGTGTCATGACTCTCAGCTCCCCTAAGAGCCTGGTAAGATCTGAACTTGATTCGTCCATTATCATCTTCATGATCTGGCTCCTCTTATTTATTATTAGTATGTTATGATCTTGCTAAAAAACTTTTTGGTAGTATAAGGAAGACTGAATATGGCCAAGACAGACCATATCATCTTACATCCTGGCTTGCATGCTCTTCTTTAGAAAGACTACAGACTCTTGGCAGCCTTCGGGCCCAAGAAATGATTCTTCGCCCCATCGCGACGCCCTCGCCATTGAAGCCAAATGCCCCCACCTGGCTTCCCTTTGCCCACCACTTCCCCCTAAAATCGTTGAAAGTAAAAATGGCCTTCGCTCGCCTGCATTAATACTCCCGATGGGCAATGCCCTGCCAAAAGCGGCGGCGCTTACCTCACGGCTTCTGCGTACTGGCTGCTGAACTCGTCACACTGGCCGATGATGCGGACGGTGGCCTCTCTCAGAACGACAACGGGATCTGCATCCTTGGTCTTGAGCCGGAAGACGGGATTGTCCATAATGGGAAACTTGGTGTCGTAGGTGGCGATCTCGACCCTCTCATCGGCCAGAAGCTCGGTTCGCAGCAAGTTGAGGATGGTGTGGCCCTCGCCCACGAACTCGATAACGATCTTATCCTCCGTCTTCTCGATGATCTTCAGATTCACTAAACCACTCCCAATCCGTAGGCAGAGCTTATCTTGCGCGTCTCGGTGTTGGCGCAGGATGGACAGACCAGCTTGCCGTCTTTTCGCACCAGGCCGGTCATGCAACGATTGCAGTAGGCCTTGATCACCCCCAGATCCTCATCGCCCGTGGAGAGCCGCATCTGCCTCTCGTCGATGATCTTGGCCTTGAGGATATCGCGGAGAGAGAAGAGGTGACGTAGGTCTTTGACGTAGGAGTTCCTCACATTGGAAATGTGAATAGTGGCCTCCTCGTCCGAGATCGGTCGCTCCTCATGGCCCTTCTTGAAAGCCAGGGAGACTATGACCAGGCTGTCCTTGAGGTCGATAACCTCGCCCACAACAATGTCCCCCTGACAGAGCTTGACGGGGGCATTGGTCATGGGTATGACATGGGCGGCTCTGGTCTTGGGATCTACTTTGACCAGGCCCGTCGTAGAAGCAAAGATCACTCCTCCCTTGGCGTAGGTGCAATCTCCGGGAACAAACTCCTCGGCTGATCCCACCGCGTCTCCAGGGAGCACAAAACTACCTTCCATCATTTATTCCTCGATTGACTGATAAAGACTGCTAGTATCATTACTAGCATGTTATTCTATAAAGCTCAACCTCAATGGTCTTGACATCCATGCTATGAAACTCGAAGCATCTCTTCAAGGGAAAGGGAATGCGATAGATCTCCTCAACAATGCAGGGTTCTACAAACCTTCTAATGAAACCTTCGCTTCCCTGATGATGCAGAGAATAGACCGTCCCGGCGATCTCCGTGGCCTTTAGGAGAAAGGCACGATCTCCGGCGCTCGCTTTTTGGGCTCCGAAGGGAGGATTCATGATCACGGTATCGATCCCTTTGAGGACCAGGGAGTGGACGTCCCCGCGGATGAAGTCCACATCTGCGCCCAGCTTTTCTGCATTGCATTTCGCAATGGCCAGCGCTTCAGGATCGATCTCCACTCCGATAGACTTCGCGCCCATCAGGGCCGCGCCGATGGCCAGCAGGCCTGTCCCGCAGCCCAGGTCGCAGACTGTGCCCAGATCTTGTCGCAGGTAGGCCAGGAAGAGCATCTCTGCCGCTACTCTGGCAGGCGTGGCATACTGCTCCCGCTGAAAAGAGGGATTCGAGAATCCTTCCAGCTTCTCCAGCATGATCTCCAGCTGCTTTTTCTTCATCCCTATTCCGCAGCTATTGCTCTGAGACTATATCAAATATAGTATTGCCTCAACGGCCAAGAGCATAGTGACCACCAGCGCCAGAGCCTTGAGCAGCTTTATGGCGTTCGCCTGATTGAAGCGGCCCTCTTTGGCCTGATCCTCCCATGCTCGGGCCGGATCTTGGAAAGGCTCGCCGAATGCAGAATCCGTGTCTTCCGAAGCCCCCCCCAGCAAATTGGCATCATCACTCAGCTCTTGCCTCGGGATGGATTCCTCCCCTGTCTTTGGCTTGACGATCTCGACCACCTTCGTCAGGGGCTTTTGCGGATAGAGCTGGATCTGACCATGGCTTTCGCAGGCTATGCTGGCCTTCACAGGAACGAGCCAGCCGTCCTTTGCACTCTCCACCTCTGAGACAAGGATCTCGGACGCCTCTGCTGCATGGTCGGCAAGGATCATCTCTTGGGCTTCTGCCCTATCCTTGGATACCTCCAGAACCGGCCTGTCTGTCTCTGGGATGGGAGCTGGCAGGGGCTCTGCTTCGAGCCCGTCGGTCTCAAGATGCCTGGAGGCTTTGCCCTCATCAGATTTTTTCACAAGGTTCAGGGACTCGTCCCAGGTGTAGATGGCGTCGGCATCATCCAACTCCGAGAGCGCGTTCCTTGCCAAAACCCGGCCGATGAGCAAGAGGGTGTCTCTCTCCGGCTTGAAGCTGAGATGGTCTTTATGGATAGATGCCGATTTTGCCTGGCCTGGCCCGTTCTCTGTGCTCGCCAGCTCTTCGATGATCTTTGCCGCCTCGCCGATCTCTTCAGCGCTCTGCAGTCCCGGGTCTCTCTCCATAACTATAAATCGCTTCTCTGCCCGGCGCAGGTCAGCGGCTGCAGCCATCAGCTTCTCGCCTGGATCTCCTCTGTTTCTCTTTGCCTCGATGCTCGCGCTCAAGTTGCGCAGGGCATCGCAGAGACATCCATTGGCCTCTCCTGAGGCGCAGGCTCCGCCCATGAGATACTGGGCGGAGTTGGTGACGGCCTTGGTCAGCCGCCAGGGCTCATCACCGAGAAGACCCAATGACCAGGCCCCTTTCATGCCAGCGAGTGTCCTTTTCAGCTTCTCAATCTCGGCCTTCGTCCGTCCTTCAGAGTTCGCGGCCGCAATATCCAGCGCGGCAAGAGCCCTCTCTGCCAGGGCCACAGCCTCTTCATCGGAGACATCGCCTGAAAGCTTGGCCAGATAGGATCGGCATCTAGCGATTCCCGCGGCCACCTTGAGCTCGGGCAGATCGACCTTTAGCGATGATGCCAGCTCCAGGTATCGATCAGAGGCGCGAGCGTAGTACTTGGATGCCACCTTTGCCGACCGGTCGGATGCGACGTTCTCTGCACCAGCATCTTCCGCTTGCTGCAGGCAATCCCTCCCCAGAGCGCTGTAAGTTGCAGCCAGGCTGGAAAGGGCATTCTGATAAGCGGGATGAGTTCCCCTGGGAAGCAGCCGAACCGCCCTCTCCAGGGATTCGCGGGCGGCAGTCGCCTCGCCCATATCCAGGTACGTTCTTCCCAGGTCGGAGAGCACAATTCCAGCGCTCTGGCAGAGGCCCTGTTCATTGAAGAGGGACAGGCTCTGGTTGAAGCAGCCGAGGGCTTTGTCCCAGTCCTTTCTCTGGGCGGCAATCCTTCCCAGCCGGTCCAGGACCCAGGCGGCGCTCTTCTTGTCACCCAGCTTCTGGAAGTCCTTCAGGCTTATCTCAAAAAATCTTGCAGCCAGCTCTCTCTCGCCCATCTCCGCATAGATCCTGCCGAGGCTGCCATTCATTTGGGCCATGCCCTGGTCGTCTCCTTTCTCCTCGAAGATCTTCAGGCTGCGATAGCAGTGCTTTATGGCCCTGTCCCAGTCCTTGCCCAGCCGGTAGGCAGAGCCCAGGTTTCCCAGGACGTGCGCCAGACCGCTGCGGTCTCCAACATCTTCAAAGCCATTGGCAGCTTTCCGGTAATAGACGGCCGCCCTGGCCAGATCTCCCTGACGGGCGTAGGTCTGTCCCAGATTATTGAGCAGAACCGGCCGGAGGATCCGATCGCCGCTCAGGGAAAGGGCCTTGTTGTAGCACTTTATGGCCAGGCCGTAGAGCCCTGCTTTGCGGCAGATATCTCCCAATCGCTTGATCTCGTAGACATCCTGGAGGCAGTCTGCCAGCTTCTGGCAGACATCCTCATCGATCCTTCCCTTCTTGGAGCTGTCCAGCAGTGTGTTCATCAGATCGGGACAGCTCCCTCCGATAGCCCTGGAATTGATGTTTTGGAGCCCATCCCCTCCCTTGGAAAATGACGAATAAATCTCCTGGAGAACGACTAATTGATCCATGGATTATAAGATAACTTATATCTTTATATAGTTTTGGAATATCTCGAATTTTGAAAATTTTATGTTAGACTCATAGTTATCGATCTCCTGAAATCCCCTTGAAGAAGCCTTTTATATCTTGGCCGTGAGCAGTTTTAGGAGATTCGCTAGAATGGAGTTTACTGCACAGGAAAAATACGAGTTCAAGCGTCTTCTCGACGACCTTCGGAGCAAGACCGGCAGGGGAACGGAGCTCATCTCTCTCTACATTCCTCCTGACAAGCAGATCTCTGATGTCATGTCCCAGTTGCGGGAGGAGTACGGACAGGCAGCCAACATCAAGTCCAGGGTCACCCGGCTCAGCGTACAGGGGTCCCTGGAGTCAGCCATGTCCAGGCTCAAGCTGATCCCCAAGCCGCCAGCAAACGGCGTGGTCATCTTCATCGGCAGTGTGGACGTCGGCGCCAACAGGACCGAGATGTACAGCACCGCCCTGGAGCCACCCGATCCCATTGTCACCTACAGATATCATTGCGATTCCTCTTTCCTGCTCGGGCCCCTGGAGGAGATGCTGGCCGACAAGAAGACCTTCGGGCTCATCGTCCTGGACAGGCGCGAGGCGGCCATCGGAGTTCTGAGAGGAAAATATGTCGAACCCCTGAAGCACCTCACCTCCACGGTGCCAGGCAAGCAGAGGAAAGGCGGCCAGTCCAGCCACAGGTTTCAGCAGCTGCGTCTGATCGCTATCCATGACTTTTATGGCAGGATCGGAGAGTCTGCTAATGATGCTTTTCTGGCCATCGACCCTAAGGATCTGCAGGGCATCCTGATCGGCGGGCCCTCGCCCACCAAGGAGGAGTTTGTAGAGGGCGGCTTTCTGCACCACGAACTGCAGCGTAAGGTGCTGGACGCCCTGGATGTCTCCTACACCGATGAGTCCGGCCTGTACGAGCTGGTGGACGCCGCCCAAGACCGGCTTCTGGACCTGGAGGTGACGCAGGATAAATTGGTCATGCGCCGCTTCATGAAGGAGCTGGTGAGCGATAAAGGGCTGGCAGCTTACGGAGAGAAGGAGGTTCGCCACAATCTGGAGCTAGGCGCGGTGGAAGTTCTTCTTCTCTCGGAAGACCTGCGCAAGACGCGAGCCAAGATAGTCTGCACCAATCGCAGCTGCGACTTCACCGAGAGCCAGACCCGCTCCGGCGCGTCCGCGCCCTTAGGCAACTGCCTAAAATGCGGCAGCCCACTCTCCATCGCCGGAGAGGAGGACATAGTCTTTGATCTATCCAAGCTGGCTGACCAGAGCGGTGCCCAGGTCAAGATAATCTCCTCGGAGTTTGAGGAGGGAGCGCAGCTTTACAAGGCCTTCGGTGGGATAGCAGCCATCCTCAGATACAAGACCGGCCACGTCTAGGAGCGATGAGAACGATCGAGGTCTCAGTGTACACTTCCGTCAGGCCGACGGAGCGTGTGGAGAAGGTTGTCTCGGCCATGGAGAAGATCTTTCCCGGGCTGATTATGGACATTCGAGATGACAGGATCGAGGCCTATGATGGGCCTGATGCCCTGCAGACTTTCCACAAGCTCCTGAGAGAGCAGCGGATTTTGGATACGGCTCGATCCGTCATGCGGGCGGGCCGCGTCGGCGACGCCGTCCAGTTCCGCCTCAACAAGCAGGCAGCCTTCATGGGCAAGGTCAGCTTTCCGCCCGATGAGGAGCCTTTAGGCTCTTTACATGTCCAGATCAATGGCGGCAAGCGCATTGTGGACTGGCTGGCCCCGAAAACGGAAAACGGCATACCTATCGAGGAGATCGACTTGCAGGAGGCGGAGCAGGAGTGATTTTGCGTGTTTAGCTTCTCCTCCAGCAAGCTCGTGGACAGACCCTTCGACTGGGCATATCAGCTGGATGACCTGGGCTACACTGGCTGGGAGATCGTAAACGAAGGAAGACAGAAGCTCACAGTGGAGAACCTGGTAGATGCCAAGCAGATTGCCCAGACCACCAATCTTACTATCACCATCCATTTGCCTTATTCCGATTTAAATCTGGCAAGCCTGAACCAGCCCATCTGGGATGAGACCGTCCGGCAGATGAAGAGCTGCCTCGACCTGGCCAGCAGCTTCGCGCGCCTGGCCGTCGTGCATCCGGGACATCTGTCGCCATTGGGTGTGCAGATGCCCGACGCTGCCTGGACGCAGAACATCCTGGGGCTGCGGGAGATCTGCGATCATGCCGAGGACCTGGACATGAGGATCGCTGTGGAGAACATGGTGAACATGCCTGCCCTGCTGGGCCGAAGGCCCGAGGAGATCAGGGGAATAATCGAGACGGTGGATCGAGAGAACCTGGGCTTCATCCTGGACGTGGGCCACGCCAACACCAACGGCAACGTGGAGAAGTTTTTGGAGCTGAAGGATATGGTCATCCATGCCCACGTCCACGACAACCACGGCGAGAGGGATGAGCATCTGCCCGTCGGCAATGGCACTGTGCCCTGGAGCAAGGTTGCTGCGGCCTTAAAGGATTACCAGGGCCGCATAGTCACGGAGTCTCGCTCTCTGGAAGAGGGCCAGAGGTCTCTGCGCCGCCTCAAAAAATTCATGAAGCTGGAGCGATCATAATCCCCTGCATTATGTCGACCTTCGAAGATCTTACCATGCGCATGCTGGCCAGCTTTGATGCCAAAGACCGCGCTCGGGAGGAGTCCTTTCGCCGCTCCCGGGAGGTAGTACGCCTCTGCTCCTCAGCCATCAGGTCAGTGCACCGGGGGGAGCTGACGGTGGCAGAGAGGCAAATGGGCGAGGCAGCCTCCGGCCTGGAGGATATCCGGGAGATCCTGAAAGATCACCAGGACGTGCGATACGCAGGCTTTGTGGACGGAGCGGAGCAGGAGTACGCCGAGGCGCGCCATGTCTACTCCATCATCACCAGGCACGAGACCCTGACGCCGGAGGAGATCGGTGTGGAGCTGGTGAACTATTTGGCGGGTCTGGGAGACGCCACTGGCGAGCTTCGGCGTCATATTTTGGACCTGATTCGCACTGGCCATGCGGAGGAGGGCGAGCGCTTCCTGGAGGTGATGGAGGAGATCTACAATCTGCTGATGCTCTTCGATTATCCGGAGGCCGTCACCAGAGGCCTGCGCCGCAAGAGCGACCTGGCCAGGTCGATGCTGGAGAGGACGCGCGGTGACCTTACCAATGCCCTGGGGCTGGGCAAAGTTGAAGCCTCGCTTCGCCATCTCGATAGCAAGCTTAAAGATTAAATTCCTGGAGTCTAAAGCATGAGATTTGATCCTAACGAGATCAGAGAGGCTGCTAAGCAGGATTTCGATAAAGCCTGGCAGCAGGGAAGGGAGTATCTTGGCAAGCCTTCCTTGAACGAGAGATATCCCAGAAACATTTATTCTTACGGGCAACCTCATCCCATCTTCGATACCATTCAAAAGCTGCGGGAGGCGTACATCCGCTTAGGCTTCAACGAGGCCATGAACCCGGTGATGGTCGAGGCCCAGGACGTTTACCGGCAGTTTGGATCGGAAGCGCTCGCGGTTTTGGACCGCTGCTTTTACCTGGCGGGACTGCCGCGTCCAGACGTGGGCATCTCTGATGAGAGGATTGGCCAGATAAACGCCCTTCTGGGCCGCGAGCTGTCCGCAGAAGAAGTCGAAGCCTTCCGCCAGATCCTGCACGGCTACAAAAAAGGCAAGCTGGAGGGCGACGACCTGGTAGCGGAGATTGCCAAAGCCCTCGGAGCCCATGATGCCCTGGTCTCCACGGTCCTGGAGAAGGTCTTTCCTGAGTTTCGCAATCTGCATGCTGAGGCCACCACACGCACCCTGCGCAGCCACATGACCTCAGGCTGGTTCCTCTCGCTATCCCATCAACACAGCCGCCAGAAGCTTCCCATCAAGCTCTTCTCCGTGGACCGCTGCTTCCGCCGGGAGCAGGCCGAAGATGCGGCCCGGCTGATGAGCTACTACTCTGCGAGCTGCGTGATTATGGACGAGGAGGTATCCGTGGAGGACGGAAAAGCCGTGGCCGACGGTCTGCTCAGCCAGTTCGGCTTCCAGAAGTTTGGGTTCCGGCCGGACGAGAAGCGCAGCAAATACTACACTCCCGGCACGCAGATCGAGGTCTATGCCTACCACCCTGGCCTGGTGGGGTCGGCCACCAAATACCAGTCAGGCTGGGTGGAGGTGGCAACCTTTGGCATCTACTCGCCCACGGCCCTGTCGCAGTACGACATTCCCTATCCGGTTATGAACCTGGGGCTGGGCGTGGAGAGGATGGCCATGATACTGCACAATGCCAAGGACGTGCGGGCCCTGTCTTATCCGCAGTTCCAGACCGATTGGGATTTAACTTTGCGGGAGATGGCGCAGATGATCCGTGTGGATAAGACGCCCTCGACGGCCACAGGCCGGGCCATAGCCGAGGCCGTGGTTCAGACCTGCATCGAGCACGGCGACACGCCCTCACCCTGTGAATTCATCGCCTGGGAGGGAGAGCTTTACGGCCACAAGGTCAAGGTCTTCGTGGTCGAGCCCGAGGAGAACACCAAGCTCTGCGGACCGGCTGCCATGAACGAGATAGTAGTATTCAAGCAGAACGTCCTGGGTATCCCGCGCACCTCTCGCTGGGAGGAGGCCTTCGGGGAGGGCGTGACCACGGGCATCAGATACATTGATGCCTTCTCAGAGCTGGCAGCAGCGGAGATCGAGGCTGCCGCGCTGGCAGGAAAGGAATCCGAGACCAGGGCCAGGATTGTGCGCAGCCCCGCAGACATAAATATCCGCATCGATCCGGCTCTGGAGCGCTACATCACCAGCTACAAGCATAAGATGGATCTGCGAGGCCCTGTGTTCACAACTGTTAAAAGTCAAATTGTGGATTGAAGATTCTGAGGTTACAGAGGATTCATGAAGGAAGCTTCTGCCAATGCAAATGCCAAAAAGGCCGCAGGCGAATCCGTCGCGGCCCTGGTCAGGGACGGCATGATTGTTGGCCTGGGCACTGGCTCTACGGTAGCCTGGACGATTCAAAGGCTGGGCACCAGGGTCAAGGAGGCGGGGCTGGATATCCTGGGGGTTCCCACCTCCTACCAGACCGAGGCTCTGGCCATTGCCTCGGGAATTCCGCTCACGACGTTGAGCCAGCATCCCGTTCTTGACCTGGCCATCGACGGAGCGGATCAGATCGACTTCAACCTCTTCGCCATCAAAGGCGGCGGGGCGGCGCACACGCGCGAGAAGGTGGTCTCCTGCTCGGCCAGGAAGTTCGTAGTAGTAGCCGATGAGACCAAGTATGCGGAGAAGCTGAGCCGCCCGGTGCCGGTGGAGGTGCTGCCCTTCGCCGCCAGGCTGGTGGAGCAGCGGCTGAAGGACCTGGGCGGCGCACCAGTGCTGCGGCTGGGAAAGA
>JAPKYD010000111.1 GCA_026394475.1 Methanothrix sp. | reverse complement strand
ACGTCCTCGATGATCTTCATCTGAGTATATGCAATGGTAGTAAACGCCGGATCGTATATGTAGGTTTCGTTCTCCTTGGCCACGAGTTCCAGCTCTTTATCCAGGGCATGGGCGTACTCAACCTCGTGGTGCATGGACGATCCTGCCAGGTAGTTCTTGACCCAGGTCTTCTCTTTAAGCAAGGAGCTGAAATCCACCGGGTTCGCTGCATAGAATCCATTTCCGATCGCCATTCTCATCGGGGCATATACCATGGCATTGTCTTCCTTGAACTGGATGCAGGCTATATCGCGATCAATGTAGTCCTCTGCAACGGGATGGTCGGTCTTGTTGTAATCAAAGGAGTTCAGAATCATCTCATTGTTAATGGAACCGCTTCCATGAGCGTAATTCTTCATTGCCAAATTATCTGCCCTGACATACATGTAATTCATGAAGTACCCGTTGCCTTGGACGCTTTGCTCGAATGAGAATGAGACGTTGCGCTCAATCCATGTAGGCTGTCCCAGTGACTGCGCTGCGGACACACCTATAAGGGCAACTAGTACCAATACTGCTAGTATAACCTTCTTCAGATCAATCCCTCCATCTAAAGCGAATAATGTTATCCTGTTTAATGATCCTGTCTTTCTTAGGTAACTCACCTATTTTAACCTGTTGATTGCCTTTTTATAAATGAGAGAGGGATTTTTAGATTGCTGCTATCAGATTATTTCTATTTCCCTCAGGCCGCAACCCATGCGCAAGCTGTTATTCGGGAAGATCCTCCTGCAGGCACCCGCCTCTCCGCTATCGCATCGGCATGCCCTTTGAGCATTTATATTTTAAATATAATGGTTATATGTATATAAAAAATATGACTCTTCCAGGTTCTGGTCGAGGAGACTGCATGTTGATCCGAAGATCGCGTAACCAAAAGATTAATACGTAAAGGGTTGCTCGATATGTAGCAGTATGCTCACTCCTATCGATCTTATGAAAAGATCATCTTTTGGTTATACCATTCGTATAAAAACCAAGTTGTTCGAGCATGAGCATGGAGAAACCCCACCAAGTATAGTGCTGTAGAGAAGCGCTTCGCTCTCGTGCGAAGGGTTCCCGGGTTTTTTAGTCCCGGAGCGGGACCAAACCCCAGCCGTGTGCTGGAACAGGAGGACAAACGGGGGATGCTGGCAGAATTGGAAGATAAGAGAGCCAAACTCAGGCAGGAATCCCTTGCATTCAAGGATAGACGCAGCCAACTGAATGCTGAGGCTAGCAAGTGGGCCGCCAAGAGGAACGAGCTTAACAAGGCCACCAAAGAGCTGATCGACAAGGCCCAGGAGCTCAAGAAGCTGCGGGATGAGAACAACAAGAACGTGGCTGAAGCCAAGAAGCAAAGGGACGAGTACAACGAGAAGACCAACCTGCTCTACGCGAGGATAGACGAGATCCGGAAGAAGTACAACCTCACTGGTGAGCGGTCCATAAGAGATCTGCGCCGCGAGATCGATCACTTAGAGTTCAGGCAGCAGACCGAGGTCTTAAGCCCGGACAAGGAGAAGCAGCTGGTTGATAAGATTGCCGCCTTGCATGCCGAGTTCAGGAGCCGCAAAGAGCAGCTGGAGAAGAATGAAGAGCTGAGGAAGCTTCTGGATGAGGCCCAGGTCATGAGAGACCAGGCATCTGGGCATCACGAGCAGGTTACCAAGTTCGCGGAACTGGCTCAGGAATACCACGACCAGATGATCGCCACCTTCAAAGACGCCGATCAGACCCGCGCCGAAGCTGATGCAGCTCATAAGGAGTTCGTGAAGGCCCAGGAGGCGGCAGATGAGCAGCACAAGGAGTTCATCCGCACCCAGCGAGAGGTTCGCGACTTCGAGAAGGTCATTGTGGGCTTGAAGAAGAAGAATAGGGATATCAAGGAAGATCGCGCCAAAGAGGTCGCCAAACGCGAGGCTGAGGAGATCCTTACCCACTTCAGGCAGGGCGAGAAGCTGAATACCGCCGATCTGCTCAGGCTGCAGCGTGCTGGCCTGGTTTGATCCAGTTCGAAATTTCAGTCTTTACGGGCAGAGAGCCTGCCCTCTTCTTAGATTTTATCAAGTTCTGATCAACGCTGCATCCCTTGACCCTACAAAGCCAAATCCTTGAGCCTTTGCCATGCCTTAAACCAGGAAATCGTCAAGAGATCATAAATTGTCGATGATTGCGTCGATGGAAAGACCGTAAGGTTTTAAACATCCTCCTCAGATCCTCGAGCGATGAATGAAATTCGCCTGCTCTTCGGAAAACCGGTTATCCGGGACAGAGCGAAGCTTATATCTGTGCTCCGGGATCTGCAATCCCGTCACGGATGCGTGATGCAGGCTCTGGATGCTGACAAGGTAGTCAGCGAGAGACACATCCGCTTTGCAGCCGAGAAGGCGCTTGCTGCCATCTCCCAAGGAAGAAACATCGCCAAGGACCCTGGCATGGAGATAATGCGTTACGCCTCAGGGGAGCGACAGATAGAGAGGGCGCTGGCTATGGGAATATCCGATTCCACGGAGCGCATGGTGCTCCTCCTTGCGTCCTTGGGGGATGAAAGCCACTGGCCGGACGCCTCCGAGCTATCCAGCCTCATGAAGCTGGATCTGCGCGGTTGTTCTTTTAAAGAAGAGGCCGTAAAAGATGCCTTCAACATCTCTATGCAGGAGATAGAAACGGTGGGCGAGGGACGGATAGAAGAGCTGGTAATAGAGAGGGTCGCCCTGGTGGACACATACAGGTGAAAGGGAAATGAAGGAAGAATTCTACACCCAGAAGCGGTGGCTCAACTGGATGAACAAGGTCAAGGACAGCAATTTTAAGCTCACCGAGTCAGAGGATAAGAATTCGGGTGCTGTCTTCATCTATATCATGGACGATGTGGTGCTAGCCTGTCTCAAGGTCATAGCCCGATGCGAGAGAGAGGTCATAACTGCTGAAGAAGCGATCTCTGAGATCGCGGCCATCAGGGCGATAGTCTTCCAGGATCACGAGTCCCTGGGGGAAGACGCGGATCTGATGCTTGAATCCCTCAAGACTTCTCTCGCGGCGGTGTTTGTCTCCAGTATGCGCTATATCGCAGGGAGCTTTGATCGCGAAAGTCCCCTGGAAGAGCTGGTACAAAAGGCGATCGCTGCCGAGCAGCAGGAGAACCTGGACGAGGCCTTCGATCAGCTCAGCCAGGTGGGGGCCAGGGTGATCGGAGGGGAAAGCCTGCCGGAGATGGGCGACCTGCCCTACTCCATGACGGCAGAGCTCATGGATGGAATAGACGCCATATCTGCGGCCATGCTCGGTGACGACAGCTACAAAGACGATGACGGAACCGAGGATCTCGGCGAAGGCGATGATGCCTGAGAGCATCAAACCGAGCTTCCAGTTCTGGTTATCACTTCGCACTCTTCTTCTAAAATCACGACCGTGTGCTCCGCCTGGGAGACCAGGGCCCCTTCCACCTCCCAGAGCACGGGATACCTGTGCACTGCGCCGCTCTTCAGCAGCTGCATCAGGGCATATTCCGCCCGCTCGCCCTTCAACCATCGCCGGGCAAAAGGAAGCGTTTTGTAGCGCTCCATGATCTCTTTCATCAGCATTCTCGCCTGGGGAAGCCTGACCGGCCTGGATGCGGAAAAGCCGTAGATTTCATTTATAGGCGCCTCGCTTATTCTGCCCGAACCGTTGGTGGCAAAGGGCTCGATGGCTATGACATCACCTTCTTTCAGGATCACGCCCTTCTGCACGGCCCTGTTGGGCACCGTCGGCTCGTCGTGGGCCTCGTACCTGGAGAGGCCGTGGCCCGTCAGATTGGATACGGGTTTAAAGCCATAGCCGGTGATGGCCTCTTCGATGGCAGCGCCGATCTTGGCCGTGCTCACGCCAGGGCCGACAAGCTCCAGGGCGGCCTCCATAGCCGCTTGGGAGGCCTCCGTCAGATCGGGATGGCCGCTGAGGTCTACAGTGATGGCGGCGTCGGCCACGTAGCCATCGACGTGCACGCCCACATCGAGCTTGACCATGCATTCGCCAAAAGCGCTCTTGTCGCCGGGGCCGGGCGTGTAGTGAGCCGCGTTCCTATCCAGGGAGATGTTGCAGGGAAAGGCAGGCTCTGCGCCCTTGGATCTTATCGAGGTCTCCACAAAATCCGCGACATCGAGCAGAGGCACGCCCACCGCGACCTTTGGCCCTGCTTCGTGCAGCACCTCGGCCAGGATTCGTCCCGCCTTCCTGTACTTCTCCAGCAATTCCGTTTCCATTGAATCCACCCAAAATGAGATTTATAAAACGAGCTTTCTTTCGAAGTTGGTTAAGTTTTTGCTGCCCTGTGCAGTTACTACCACCATGTCTTCCAGCCGAACGCCCCCTATCTCTGGATAGTAGAGGCCCGGCTCCACGGTCACCACGTTGCCTGCCTCCAGGGTATCCCCGGCTTCACTAAGAGAGGGCCGCTCATGAACCTCCAGACCCACGCCATGGCCGGTGGAATGAGTGAAACCGCAGCCTTCCCTTTCTGGATAGCCTTGCTCCCGGAAGATCCGGACGACCCGGGAATGGACCTCATTTCCGGAAATCCCCGCCCGGATAGCCTCAAGACCCACGATCTGAGCCTGCAAAACCGCCTGATAAATCTCCTTCACTTCCAAAGATGCCTCGCCTTTCAGGACGGTGCGGGTCATGTCTGCGAAGTACCTGCTGCTCTTGGAGCGCGGAAAAATATCGATGACAATGGGCGCGTTCGCCGGGAGCGCCCCTGTGCCTCGCGCGTGGGGATCAGCCGCAGCCACGCCTCCGGCCACGATGGTGTCCACCGCTTCGCAGCCTTCCTCGAGCAGAGCCACCTCAATGCTGCTTCGGATCTGCTCGGAGGTCAGAGGCTGGCCATGGCGAAAGAGATTCTCGCCCCTGGATTCGGAGCTGGCGACAAGATCCACGGCCAGGCGCATGGCTTTTTCGCAAGCCTTCTGCGAAGAGCGTATGGCATCTTGCTCCTGCAGAGTCTTCACAGCCCGCCAGCGGGAGACGGGACTGTCCAGGACAGTGACCTGGAAATCTCTGCAGAGGTGCTGGTAGATTGCGGCCGGGAACCGAAAGGGCACGCCCAACCGTCTCACTCCGCGGTCGCGCAGGAACTCAACCAGCACCTGCCGATAGGCTTCATCAGGCTTCCCAAAAGCCTTCAGCTTATCCATAACGCCATATTGGGAAGTGCTGATCACCTCATCCGCAGAGGCCTCCTTCCAGGCCCGGCCCTTCTCCATGGAGGAGACGAGAAGAGTGATCTTCTCCTGGGCAAGGAGGGTGAATCGATCCTGAGTCAGGAAATGAGAGAGGTAGAACATATCGGAGTCGCAGAGGCTGTCGCCGATGAAGAGCAGGCCGTCCAATTTGGCCTCCTCCAGAAAAGCCCGCGTTCTTTGCACAGAGATTACCTGCGAATGGACAGTGTCAGCTCGGAGACGAAAGAGGTTACGTCCCCAGTTCGCTCCACGGCTGTGCCGGTCACTATCAGGTCCGCGCCAGCTTTCACCAGCTCTGCGGCCGCTGCCCCGCTCCGAATCCCCCCCCCGACGACGAGGAGAACGTCTCCTAGAGCCCTCTTCACCACTGCGACCATCTCGGAAGGCACGGGCGAGTTTGCGCCTGACCCCGCCTCCAGGTACACCAGCCTCATGCCCATGTACTTAGCAGCTAAGGCATAGGCCGCTGCCAGCTCCGGCTTCTTTCGCGGAATCAACCTTGCGTCGCCCACAAAGCCCACTGTGCCGCCGGGCTCGACTATGATGTAAGCCATGGGGATGGCCTCCAGGCCATAGCGCAGGACCAGAGGTGCCCCCAGCACCTGGTTCTCCACGATGTAGGCGGTAATGCGAGAGTTGAGAAGGCTCATGAAGAAGACGGCATCGGCATTCTCGCAGAGTCCGGCCACGTTACCGGGAAAAAGAATGATCGGAAGGTCGGTCTTCTTCTTGATCTGTTGCACTGTCTCATGCAGAAGGACGCCTGCCGCTCCCACCGAACCTCCCACCATGATGGCGTCTGTGCCGCCATTCGTCGCGGCCTCCGCCATTAAAGCCGCCTCGGCGGGGCTTTGGGAGTCGGGGTCGATCAAAGTGAGATGCGCTGCGCCTTGCTCTTGCACGGCTCGTGCCAGCCGCTGCTCGACCCTGCCGATCTCAAATCTCATTTAAGCGGTCTTGCTCTCCTTGGACTTCATCCTCAGGCCGTGATAGCCGCACTTGCGGCAGCGAGTCGCTCTTATGGGATTTCGCGCATTGCAGCGCATGCATATCTTGATGTTCAGGATTCTGTTTTCTGCTTCTGGAAATCTAGCCATGACCATCAGCCCTTTTCTGCTATGATATGAACTTTCCGTATAAATAGCGCCGGGGTTGGGATTTTCCTGGCAGGTCTAGAGCGGCCTGCCATTTTGAACCCAAGCGTCCCTGAAAGGGACAACAGGTCTCGAGCCTGCCGCGTATGAACTCCCGCCGCCTTTTGCGGGCGGAAATTGTCCGCTCTGCCACCCCGGCCCGAACAACCAACGTCTCAGCCCATGCTTTATATCTGTTGCTCTCTCTAAAGGTCCCCCTCAAGACCTTAAATCGGGTGAAGGAATGTCTCTTCGAGAGGAAGCGTTATCGTTTCATAGGGCAGCCAGGGGCAAGATTGCCGTTCACAGCAAGGTTCCCTGCTGCACCAAGCATGATCTGAGTTTAGCTTATACACCAGGCGTGGCCGAGCCCTGTCGTGAGATCCAAAAAAATCCAGACGACGTTTACGAGTACACCGCCAAGGGCAACATGGTGGCCGTGGTGACGGACGGGACGGCCGTTTTGGGTTTGGGCGACATCGGACCCCTGGCCTCCATCCCGGTCATGGAGGGAAAGGCCATCCTCTTCAAGAACTTCGCAGGCATTGACGCCTTTCCCATCGCCATCACCTCCAAGGACCCATCCGTTATCGTGGACACCGTGACCAGGATCGAGCCCGTCTTCGGCGGCATCAATCTGGAGGACATCAGCGCCCCCCGCTGCTTTGAGGTGGAGCAGCGGCTGAAAGAATCCCTGAAGATACCGGTATTTCATGATGACCAGCACGGCACTGCGGTAGTGGCTATGGCTGCCCTGATCAATGCTCTAAAGGTGGTAGGAAAGGAGTTTTCAAACATCCGCGTGGCCGTGAGCGGCGCAGGCGCTGCAGGCACAGCCGTCACCAAATTTCTCTTGAGCTTTGGCGTCCGGGATGCTATCCTGTGCGACAGCCGGGGCGTGATCCATCAGGGAAGACGCGATCTCAATCCAGTCAAGCAGGAGATCGCCAGGATCACCAATCCCCGCAACATCACAGGATCTCTGTCTGACGCCATCAGAGGAGCAGACGTCTTCCTGGGCCTATCCGTGGCGGGCATCGTGAGCCCGGCCATGGTCAAGAGCATGGCTCGCGATGCGATTGTATTCGCCATGGCCAATCCCGTGCCCGAGATCATGCCCGATCTGGCGAAAGAGGCAGGCGCGCGGGTGGTGGCCACGGGCAGATCCGACTTCCCCAACCAGGTGAACAACGTGCTGGGCTTTCCGGGCATCTTCCGGGGCGCCCTGGATGTGCGGGCCAGCGACATCAACGAGCCCATGAAGATCGCAGCTTCTAAGGCCATCGCCAGCCTGGTCGAGAACGTCTCCGAGGAGGCCATCATTCCTTCGCCATTGGATAGAAGAGTTGTTCCGGCAGTGGCCGAGGCGGTCGCGCGCGCGGCCATCGAGACAGGAGCGGCACGAAGGCCGATGGACCCGGAAGATGTAAGACGGAACGCGAGAAAGATGGTCCAAGACCTGGAGAAAAGCACCTGCGTATCGGGATGAAAGCCTGTGCCCGTCTCCCCTAGAGCCAAGAGAGCCTGCAGGCTCCAGGAGAGAGGAGACGGGCGGAGGATCTCTTTTCCCTCTATCTTCAGAAACCAAGGATAAGTCTCTTGGTCCGGCTTGCTCTTTGCCTTTCTACGGGAATGCGACTTTTCTCTGAGCTGCCTGCGGCAGAGGCTATCCTGATGGTTATGGCCATAGACCAGGACGACGACGCACCAATGCTGTCGGTAGCCATTACCTTGACAGGATAGGTTCCGGCCCTGCTCCAGACGTGAGAGGCGCGGCCATTCTTCCCCGAGTTTACAAAGCCCGTCTGCGAGGTGGTGCCGTCTCCCCAGCTGAAGGTATAGAAGATCTGATCCCGGTTTGGATCGCTGGTATGGCTTGTGAAGGAGTAAGCTCTGCCAGCGTAGCCTCTCTTCACACCGATAGGAGTGGACGGCTTCTTCGGTGGGCTGCTGGTGGTCTTGGATATCATGACTGCCAGGGATGAAGACCAAGTGGACTCGGCACCGTGACTGTCCTGGGCCACAGCCCGGACATTGTAGGTTCCTGATCGCTGCCAGGTGTGAGATGCGCTGACCCTTGCCAAGGACCCTGCAAAGCCGGTCTGGGACGTGCTCCCATCACCCCAGTCGAAGATGTACTTCACATCGTCTCCATCTGCATCTGAGGTTGAAGTACTGTAGCTTAAGTCTTGATTCACATAGCCCGATGCTGGGCCGGAGGGCCGCTCCGGCGTGTCCGGCGCCCTGTTTTCGTTTTCGGGGTAGCTTATGTCCAGAGTCATCCAGTAGAAGGCGTATCCAAGACTGCCATAGCCGCAGTCGTAGTTCATGTCCATGTTCACCCGGAATAGACCGCCTGGCCGCAGGCCGCTGCTGCCCCAGCTGTTTAGCATGATCCAGTAGCGATTGTTGGGATCAGTGTCATCGTAGCCCACACACAGCACGGCATGCCCTCCGCCATTGGCGTAGTTGTACTGGCTGCCGCAGGCAAAGTCCGGCTGCCATACAGCGCTCTCGCCTTGGGCATTCCAGAAGCTTCTGAAGCTTGACCAGGCGCCGCTATCGGGAAGGAAGAATGCAAACCAGACGGCTTTTCCTTGCGCCAGGACGTTCTTGATGTTGTAGATGGAGGTCTCTTTTCCCACGCCTATGGTGGGAACGGTCCTGGGTGCGATGGCGGTCAGGGAATAATGGGGATTGGTGGAGATGGCTGTAGCAGACACCGCGGAGCATCCTCCGCAGCTATGGCTTCCATCCCGATATTGGGCGTTGGCATTGGACCAGGGCACGACCATGCTTTTTTGGCTGTAGAAGCTGGCTAAATTGGACAGCCAGCCGCCGCAGCATGCTCCTGAGAGCCCGCAGCCTCCGTTGAAGTTTGAGTCCAGATACTGCACAGAGAACCGGTCTTTGACGCCATTCTGGCGGGCGTAATCGATTTCCATCACCCCTGTTCCCGCCCAGGCCCAGCAGTTGCCGCAGCGTCCCTGGTTGTGCTCCGCTGCTGTGTACTGCAGAAAGTCCAGGAGGCTGTAGGAAGCGCCGGGAGCTTCTGCCAGCTCAGCGGCAAGAGCAGGGCTGAGATAAGCTCCGAGAGCCGTATTGTACTGCTCCATCCAGAGGCTTGCCATCTCGGGAGTGGGCTGCATGATAGGATGTTCCGGAACAGGAAGCGCTGCTGCCACGTCAGGCCGCCGCAAATCGCCGAAGTCCAGGCCAAGGCCGGGCTTGTCCGTGAGCCTTACCTGGTAGAAGCCTCCTCCGGGAGAGGTCTGGTTCCAGCCCTGCACCGGGTCCTCTCGCAGCTCGTAGAGGCCGGGAGATAGATTGCTGAAGAGATAGCGCCCCTGCTCGTCGGTGGTGGCGCTCAGGATCTCTGTTCCATCTTGCATCAGCCGGATGGTCCGCCCGGGCAGGCCAGGCTCGTTCTCGGAAAGGAAGCCGTCTGCATCCAGATCCTGGAACGCCGTGCCGTTGAGGGATAGGCTTGAGGCCTCCGGAGAGGGCGGGAGCTCCCCGGTGCCTGACGCGAACCACGGCATGAATATTATGACAATCAAAGTTGCCAAGCAACTAAGGTACATTCTTGACGGGTGCTTCATTTTAACACACAAAATATATTTAGAAATAGTTTAGATATATAGCTTTGCCGCTCTTTCGACAAGTCTGCAACCGCATCCCCATATTAGCTCTTATAATTCAGCTATGCCAGGATGGTGGCTTCCTCAACGCAGGGTCTGCTGGAACTAATAACCATCCCCATCACTCAGCAACACGAAAAATTTTTTATTGTAATCGAATTATGGAATCGAGAAATTGGTGATCAACCATAAGCTTTTCTTCAGCCTTCCGTAAAGAAAGAGACTTATCCGTAAGGTATTAAGCCTAAAGCAGCAAGACTGATTTAGTTGTAATTCTATGAATAAGCAATCGAAGAGTGGAAACGGAAGCCAGGGGCTCATGAGAAAGAGGCTGGAGAATAGCTTGCCCTGGAGCCTTTCCCGCTGGTTCCTAAAGCTATGGAAGGAAAAGAGATAGCTCCGCGGAGATTTTCCGTACAGCCTATCTATCCCAGCACGATTCCGAATAACATTTTGATTGTATAATTTCCATGTGAAAATATAGATCGCAGAAGGCACGTCCATCAAGAATTGGGGAAAATCCATCAAATGGGCTCTCCACCTGTTTAGGTTAAATTTATATGTATTATCAATGATATACCGGTTATTTAAAAATCAAATGAGGGTGGATTTTATCACGGCTAGACTTTTATCTGGAATGATGCTCCTCGCCATATTTTTTGCTCTTTCTATAGGATCGGGTGTGAACATCACAAATAGAGAAATGGACGTCGGAAACATCAGTGCCCTCCGGGCGGCACTGGAGAATGACGGTTTTGTTGTGCAAGAAGGAGATTTAAGCTTCTTTGATGTAATTGCATTTTATAACTCTGGACTAATAAAAAGCTGTTTCGGCAACAACCCTGCCACCCCTTACGTAGCCCTATGGCTGCCTTCAGGACCTGGGCAGACAGGAAAAAGCCTGCTTACAAGTCCCAGGGGTTTGTCAGTTGATTGGCACCTACGTCAAGACGAGGCCGTAATTTATATCGGCCGCACGCCTCCCAACTGCAGCTATTTCAGCTATAGAAGCTATGTGTTCGATAAGTTCTATCCTCAAGAGGGGAAATATAAGCGTATCTTTGGGGATTTGGGGGACGCATTGAATCAAAGGAGTCTCAAGTCGGAAGGATCCCAGAATGGCAGCAGCCGTGATCCATTCAATCAAACCACTTTGATCATATCCACAGCTGACTGGGGCATAGACGAGCGTGTCCGTACAGCGGCAAAGTCTGCCGGGTATCCGTCTTCTATCATAAATACCGATGTTATTCCCTCCGCCCTGGTGACGATGGGTCTGGATAACAAATCCGACACCTTTGCCTTCATACTCAGGCTGGCATTCTTCCAGGACCCAATGGCGGGCAGCGCTTTCGTAAAAGATCCGCCCGGTGAGGTCTTCCGAGTAACCCCTAAGAAGCCTGCAAAGCTTGATCCCTACAGGCTACCCAATCTAATAGTACGAGGCACAGGGAATGCCAGCGAGCTGGACTTGACACCCGCCCTCGATGAGTTGCGATCGGCCATTCTTGCCAAGTATGGCAACTTGAGGGCAAATGAGCTTAAGACCAGTGTTTGGTTCTTAACTCCCCTGCAAGGCTATGATGGTATTCAGAGAGGCGTTAACGTGTATGGACCCAACCGCGATGCATTCTATCTCAATACCACCTCATTTACGTTGGCAGATGACCCCGAGGAATTCCTGATAGTTTATGGAGTCAATCACGCTGCCACAGGAAAAGCGATCTATTCAAACTTCGCCCTTTATGGCGCAGATATCCTTAATGGAGTCGGCTGTGTGAATAGCCAGAACCTTTCAGGCACTGCCGAAGAGTACTTGCCAGACAATCCTAAATCCAAGTACCTGTATGTCTGGAAGGTGGCAAGGCATTGCCATGGCGACCCGCACTGCCTGGAAATACCCTGGGGCGTCAAAGCTTACGGCATTGAGCTGACTCAGTCGGCTTATGTGGCGTTCCGCGGCTACTTGGAGAAAAATATGACAGTGGGTTCCAACTACGATGAGATCCTTTACGATCGGGCAATCAAGTTCGGCCCAGCCAAGTAGGAAATATCCGCATTGCATGGGATCGGCATTGCGAAAGAGGGCACCCAAGATCAATCTCAATAATAGTTAGCAGCCCTCTTTTCTTTTCAGGTACCCGATTATTGCCCAAGTCACTTCCTCTGTCCCGCAGCTTCCTCCCAGGTCCGGCGTCTTCCTGCCCTGCTCCAGCGCCCACTGCACCGCTCCCTCGATCCGGCGCGCCTTTTGCGCCTCGCCCAGCCACTCCATCATCATGGCCGCGCTGCGGATAGCCCCTACCGGGTTGGCAATGCCCTTGCCGGCGATATCGGGCGCGCTGCCATGGATGGGCTCGAACAAAGCCCATCTCTCGCCGATGTTGGCGCTGGCGCACAGCCCCAGGCTGCCGATGATTCCCGCGGCCTCGTCGCTCAGGATGTCACCAAAGAGGTTGGTGGTGACCATGACATCGAACCGCTGCGGCTTCACCACCAGGTTGTAGGCCGCCGCGTCCACGAGCATATCCTCGGCGGGAACTTTGCGCCGCTCGGCCACGGCCCGGCAGGTCCTGAGGAAGAGTCGGTCAGATCGCAGCACGTTGGCCTTGTGCACGATGGTGAGCTTCTTTCGCCAAGCTGCCAGGTCGCAGGCCTTCTCCGCGATCCTCTCCGAGCCGCATCGGGTGATCACCCGCACCGTCCTGGACTCCGCCTCGCTCTCTTCCTCCAGGCCGGAGTAGAGCCCCTCCGTGTTCTCCCGCACGATGATGAAGTCCAGATCGCGAGACCGGAAAGGCCGTATGTTAGCATAGAGATCCAATTCCCTTCGCAGCCGCAAGAGAACACTGCGGTAGCCCGGATCGGGCGGCGTGGCGATGGCCCCGAAGAGGATGCAGTCGCACTCCTTGATAGTCTCCAGATCATCCTCGGTCATGGCCTGGCCGGTCCTCTTCCATCGGCCAAAGCCAATCTCCACCGGAATCCTCTCAAACTCCGCGCCCGCAGCATCCAGAACCGCCAGGGCGCTCTCCATCACCTCCGGGCCGATGCCGTCCCCCGCAATCACGGCTACTTTCTTAGCTCTTCCACCAGACATCTTGTCGCCTCCGCTATCTTCCAGGGGCCTTCTCCCCAGTGCACCACCATGCCCAGCCATCCGTTCTTGCGGGTCAGTCCCCGCCTCTCTAATCTGCAGCAGCGGGTGATGAAGGGTGCAGAGGGCATAAAGGCCGGCTCCCTGCTTTGCATAGGACAGATGTCCACGAATTCGCAATTCTTGCCAGGGTTGCCAGCCTGGAAGATCTCCCGCGAGACCTCGCAGCCCACGATCCTGGGCCGGTCGTGCTCCACTCTGTCGCAGTCCAGGGAGCGGCCCAGGCCGGATGCCCGGCAGGGGTAGTAGACGCAGTCGCAGTCGAACTTATGCAGGTCCAGGATGCGAGGGC
>JAPKYD010000092.1 GCA_026394475.1 Methanothrix sp. | reverse complement strand
CGCGCCATCGCGGACCTTGAAATAGCTTGCATCGACGTAAAGGTATGGTATAGGATGTTCTATAGGGCTTTTGAGGAACTCGTCAACCTTTTCGTCCAGCTCTTGAGAGATATCCTGGACTCGTCGTGTTGAGACTCCCTGTAGATAGGATTCTGCTATCGCATTAACCAAAGCTCTCTCCACACGAGAATATTTATCGAAGACGCATGATTTAAATGAGATCTCCCTGAACTGCGGTTTATCTAGAGATATTTCGCCAACGTGCGTCTTGAGAGACCGTTTCTTGTATCCGTTTCTATGAGCCGTTCTCTCTTCGTTTCGTTGGTAAGGTTCTGCACCAGCCTGCTGTATTGCTTCCAGCTGCATCACCAGGTTCAAGAACCAAGGAAGCAGCTTCTTCATTCCATCTTCTTGAAATTGCACATATTTCAAATTTGATTTCTAAAGACCTCGGCGTGCTCCCTCCTTTTCTCTTACTCACCTGCTCTTCTTCGGTTGTTCCGGCTTCCCGATCAGCTTCTAGTGGCTCTGTTCTTCGCGGTGGTAAGGATGCTCCAGCTCGGAGAAGGCCCGCACCAACACCTCATTGATGGTAGGATGAATCACCTGGGATCTCATGACAGGCGTCAGATCCTGGTCATCGGTATTCATGAGATAGACAATCTGCTGCACTAGCTCTGGGGCCATTGAACCAACCACCGATGCGCCCAGAATGCGCCCCGTCTCCTCTTCCAGTATTAGTTTTGCCAATCCGTGCTCCAGAGCCATGGCCCTGCCCATGGCCACGTCCGTGTACTTGGCTCGGCCTACCAGCACCTTGAGGCCTATGGCCCGGGCATCATCCTCCTTCAATCCCACGCCCGCTATGGAGGGATGAGTGAAGACGGCGTGGGGGACGGCATGGAAGTCAACCTTCTCCATTTCATCTCTTTTTTTGGCGCGCAGCAGATTATGAGAGACTACCCATGACTCGTAATTCGCAGTATGCCGGAACATGTGCTTTCCAATGGCGTCACCTATGGCCCAGATGTCCTTCTTGGTAGTTTCCAGGTAATCGTCGACCTTGATCCAGCCGTGCTCGTCCGTCTCCACTCCCGTCCTCTCCGGCCTGAGGAGATCTGAATTGGGCCTGCGGCCTGCGGCCAGCAGTATCTCGTCGGCCTCGAACTGATGGATCTTCCCGTCTGCCAGATTCCTGGCGGATACGACCTTTTTGCTTCGCTTCAGTTCAACCTCGACCACTTCATGGCTGGTGATGACCTGCATGTGCTGGCTGAGAGCTTCTCGAACTATCTGGCAGACTTCAGGATCCTCGTTGTCCAGAACCCTAGGGCTTCTGCCGATGAGGGTAACGTCCGTGCCCATGGCGGAGAAGAAGTGGCCAAACTCGCATCCGACATAGCCCGCCCCGATGATGATCAAGCTCTTGGGCTCCTCCTTCAGATCTAGAAGTGATATGTTATCAAGGTACCCTGCCGCCTCCAGGCCTGGGAGGGGCGGCACCAGGGGCCTGGCGCCTGAGGCTATCACTATTTTTGGCGCCGTGAGGGTCCTGTCGCCCGCCTTCAGGAGGTAATCGCTGATGAACTCTGCCCTTTCTCTGCACCAGGCGAGGCCCCTCTTGGCTTCGATGGCCTCCTCCAGCTCGGAGCGTGTCTTTTCCACGGCGTTATGCATGCGGCTCATTATTTTTGTAAAGTCCAGACGGTCCACGCTTGCCTCCACGCCCACGTTCCTAGCATCCTCAATGGCTCTGATGACATCCGCTGAGTGGATGAGCATCTTGGACGGGATGCATCCGTTGTTGAGGCAGGTTCCGCCCGCGGGGCCCTGATCCACCAGGGCCACGCTCCAGCCCTCTTCTGCCGCCTGGAAAGCCACATGCATTCCCGCGCCGGAGCCGATTACTATGAGGTCGAACTTGTCCATGGTACCACTCTGCAAAGGATTGATAATCAGCATGATTATTTAAGTACCTTCAGGAATCCCACGTCACGAAATGAAGGAAAAAAAATAAAAATTTTTGTTTATTCTTGGGTAGCAGGAGTGTTCCACTGAACGGATTCTCAAGAATCCTCATAGGGCCAATCGTTGGCGGTTTTCAGTAACTCACTCACACGACCTATTTTTTTTTCAAGACCAGAGGTCAGACGCCTTGGAGATCAGACAAATATTCTATCTTTCCCGTCAAAAGGCGGCGAAAAGACGACTATGAGTTCAAAGTTTTCTGTACCCACAGCTGCGAAGTCGTGAACGGTTCCCGGAGGTATATAGATCAGATCTCCAGCCTTGACCAGATGATCCTGGCTGGCAATGGTCATGTTGGCCTCGGGCCCTTGACTATAAAATCGATCTCATCTCTGGCCCTGTGGTAGTGGGCTCCAAAGCGATGGCCCGGAGCTATCTGGGTCAGGTTGATGGATGCGTTCTTTCCCAGACCCACCTTCTTAGTCAGGACTCCGACCTTGGGATCGAGGGGATTTTCTTCGGCGAACTGGAAGAGGTTCACCTGAGCGAACTCCGTGCCCAAGCCTTCGTTGGCATTGATTCCTTGGGATTGAACCGCGCTTTCATCGCCGGCTTTGGTCTGGTCCGAAGTCTCCAAAAGCCCAAAAGCCACGGTCAGGGCGCAGCAAAGGGCTATGATCGATAGCATTGCATTTTTTTTTCATACGTATCCATAAGTGGTTTGTGCTATAAATTATTTAGCGGGAGTTCAGGGTCAATTGCGCCCCATTTGCCGGCCATTGAGAATTGCTATTAAGCGAAAGAGCTGCCGCAGCAAACCTCGCCCATGTTGCGCTCGATCGCGGCACCAAGCTCGTCCATCTGCACGGGCTTGTTGAGGAAATCATCAGCTCCCGCATTGAAGCATAGATCGCGACAGATCTCCTGATCAAAAGCGGTTACGACTATTATCTTAGGACCCTGTGGCCAGCGTTTGCGGATGATCCTGGTGGCCTCAATACCATCCATCTCCGGCATCTGGATGTCCATGAGTACCAAATCATAGGGTCGGCCCTCCAGGGCTAGCAAGACCTCCTGGCCGTTGGCGGCGGTATCAGCTTGGTAGCCGAGCTTCTTGAGCACGATCAGGGCTATTTTCTGATTCACAGGGTTATCCTCGGCAATGAGAATGCTCAGAGTCGTTTTGTCCTGCATGGTCCTCAGATCAGCTCCTACGCTCTTCTAGTATAAGAATTTTTCTTTAGTAATTAATTTTAACGAAAGATTCGAAAATTATACTTATACCGTTGGATGCATATTTTAAAAAGATAATTATTCAAATCGTGATTAGGTTATATTATTACTTAATATTGATTTAAATTTAATTATATCAATCGATTAACGCGCAATCGATATCAATTTCCTGGTCTTCCGGGTTAATTCCTTATGCTTCTGTCTCTGCTAATGCATATTAATTTTCTATACTCAAGAGCCGAGTAAAATCAGAATTTGCAGGAACATCGTTGCGGGGATCAGAATACGAGAGCAGGCCGAAACCCACGAGCTGACATTCGATAGCAACGTAGTCCTCTCGACAGAATCGACATCCAGTCGTATCCCCAAAGCAAAAATTTTTCACTTCGGATGCCAAGCACCTTACAATGAAAGAGCAGATTGTGCCGCAGACCTCACGGATACGAAAGGCCGAAGAACAAGAGATCGAGGAGAGCTTCTTCCAGACTCCTACCTTCCAGGCCCTGACCATCGGCGTTCCCTTCTGCATCTTCAAGCTGCTCTTCGGATGGTTGGGCGTGCGCCTCGGCATGGAGCAGTCCGGCCTTCTCGCAGCCTTCGGCTGGGCTGTCATATTCTGGGCCTCGATAGACCTGCTCATGAACCTGGCCAGGGTCTTCTTCCACATCACCGGCCGGGCTTCCCCGGTGGAGTACTGCACCATTGCCCAGGCCGGGAGGCTTCTACATAGGCCCAGGCTCTTTCTGGCCTTTGACACCTTCGTCTCCTTCTCGTTCATCTGCTTCGTCCTCTGGTCGGGGTGGATTGTGCGCCTCCGCCTGGAAGAATCCTATCTCTGGTATGCAGCCACCACTTTGAACCTGATCAGCATCTCGGTGGTCAACATCTGGCTGGAGTTCAGAAGACAGTCGTAAGCGAAACGGCTTAAAACCTGAAGAATACTCTCTAAAATAACTTATATTATAATAGATAAATAGTTATTAGACTTATAATAATTTCCCAACAAATTATAAATATTAGAATTGTGAAGACCTTTTTACGAGGAGTGCCTGATGAATAGATTCTTAAGCATAGTTTTGACTGCTGCCTTTTTTTCCATAGCCGCAGTCTCTGCCAGCAGCATCTGTGACAATGCACCATGCGAAAAACCCATCAACGTGAGCCAAGGCGAGAACTTCAACATCTCCCTGGAGTCCAACCCGGGATCGACAGGCTTCGAATGGTGGAGCCAATTCGAGACCGAATACCTGAGCCTCGTGGATTCTGCCTTTGTGCCCGGCGACCAGGGAGCAGGAATGGTTGGAGCACCCGGCAAACAGCTATTCACCTTCAACGCCAAGAAGGCAGGGGAAACGGATGTCATAATGCTATACCTTCGGCCCTGGGAGAACGGGACTATTGACCAGCAGAAGATATTCCCAGTCAATATTTCTTAATGATTTAATTTTTTTCATTTTAAGGATGGATAATTTCTCAGCATATTTGTCCCTATTGTGAAGAAACCGCTAATTTTGAGCTGCCCTCCTAGTGCTCGAAGTGCATATGCAGCTCGGTCTTCCCGTCTTTCGTCGAGAAGCTCATCTTATCCACGTACCTGCTCATGGTGAATGCGGCCAGAGCAAGCGAGGTCGCCCCGGCATCGTGCATGGAGTCGATGCAGGGCATGGTGGCGGGAATAGCGAAGGGCTTGCCCTCGTAGGTCGCCCGAACATCCAGGTTGAACTCATCGAACTGCACGCTCAGGGCGATCTTCTTTCCCTGCAGATCCAGGAAGGGAGCCGCGTCCAGCAGCTCGTTCATGGCTGCGATGGCATTGAAGATGACCTCTGCCCTCGCACCCCAGGCTCCGCCCTGCTTCTCCATGATCTGGAATATCTTCTCCGATGTATCGGCAGCAGGATCGATCTCAAACTCCACCTTCTGGCTGATGCCCATGCGGAAGAAGACGTTGAGCACCACGGCGCAGATCGTGGCCAGAGCCAAAGAAGACGACAGCATGGGCTTGAGCATCGGATCAACCCCTTCGTAAAGTCCGGGCACGGCATCAAAGCTCAGCCCGAAGATGATGGATAGCCCCACCACGAAGGTCTTTCTGGCGTCGATCATGCGGGACATGATGATCTGTATTCCCGCCATGATCATGAAGCAGACCGCAAAGACCAGAGACGCGCCCATCACCGGCGTGGGCATGATCACGAAGATGGCGGCCAACTTGGGAAAGAAGGCCAGCAGCATGAGAATGCCGCCCGCCGCATAACCGATGCGCCTGCTGGTCGCGCCAGTGGCGATGGACAGGCCGATGTTGCTGGAAGAGACCGACTGGCCCAGGGCTCCCAAGAGCCCGGAGGTTATGTTTCCTGCCGCGCAGGCCAGCATCCCACGGCTTATGGACCGCATCTCGATTCTCCTCCAGTCGGCATCGTTGATCTTCTGGCAGGTGGTGAGATCGCCCATGGTCTTCAGCGCGGAGGAGAGGGCCGCCACCAGGAAGGGCACGAGCATGGCAGCGCTAAACGACATTCCGAATCTGCCCATCTGGGGAAGCTGGAAAAAGGCAGAGTCGAGGATCAGCCTGGCCTGATCCAAGGTCAAGATGCCCGTGGCCAAGGAGACCGCATAGCCCGCCACCATGCCGATTAAAAGAGAGTATAGCCGCAGTTTGCCCTTACCCCAGACGTTGAATCCTGCCGTGACGGCCAAAGTGATCAGCGCCACCAGAAAAGGCAGCGCCTGAACCCCTGCATGCGTGCTGTCAATCCCAAAGAACTTGGGAACAGCGATGGGAATCACCTCTACCCCCACCATGAGCACCACCGTTCCTGTCACCTCCGGCGGGAAGAACTTGCGCATCCTGCCCACCACCTGGGAGAACAGGGCCTCGAAGACGCCAGCGGCAGCGGTCATGCCGAAGATGAGGGCCAGGCCTCCCTCCTTGCCCGCTAAAAGCGACGCCGGCACAAAGGCCGGGCCGTTCACCAGAGGGCAGAGGTAGCCGGAGCCGACCGGCCCTTTATTCAAGGCCTGTAGAGCCGTGGAGAGGCCAGTGGCCAGCATGGCCATGCAGATGAGGTTTTCCGCATCCTCAGGAGTGCCACCGATCTCGCTTACTATCACCACCGGAAAGATGAAGGCGATGGATAGGATGAAGATGTGCTGAAAGCCCAGTAGCAGCGTACTTGCGAGAGGCGGTTCATCGTCAACGCCGTAGATGAGATTGGTGGGTTTTCGAGGCATTTCGGATTTCCAAGGCTGAAATGCACTGCTCAGATATAATTTTTTGGCTCCATTTCCATATCAGAACTTCAATAATCCATCTCTTCGCACCCTGCAATTCTTCCATCTCGCAGGGTATACATCTTGTGCGCCTGCCTGGCCAGCTCCAGGTTATGCGTGACCACGACGAGCGTTCGCCCCTGATCGTTCAGCTTCCGGAAGAGCTCATAGATCTTCCCAGATGTTCCTGAGTCCAGGTTGCCGGTGGGCTCGTCCGCCAGGATGATCTTGGGATCGTTGATCAGGGCTCTGCCTATGGCCACGCGCTGCATCTCCCCGCCGGAAAGCTGCTCTGGCAGATGATCGCCCCGATCGCTCAGGCCCACCATCTGCAAGACCTCATCGATTCGCTTCTTGTTATCGGTCTTTCGGCTGAAGAGCAAGGGCAGCTCGATGTTCTCGCGGGCGGTCAGGGTGGGCATGAGATAGAACTGCTGGAAGACGAAGCCGATGTTCTGCCGGCGCAGCCGGACCAGCTCGCTCTCCTTCATCCCTCTGGTCTCGGTGCCGTTGAGCCTCAGGGTGCCGCTCGTGGGCGTGTCCAGGCAGCCCAGCACATTCAGCAGCGCTGTCTTGCCCGAGCCCGAGGGCCCGATGATGGAGACGAACTCGCCTTCGTCCACGTGGAAGTCCACGTTCTTCAGGGCCGAAATCTCCTCCCGGCCCCGCCGATAAACCTTGCAAAGGTTCTCTGCCACGATGATCCCGCTCATTCCACGCCGCTCCTGATGGCCTCCATGGGCGTGAGCCGGGAGGATTTGAAGGCCGGATAGATCCCGCAGACAATGCCCAGGGCAATGGAGAAGACCAGAGCAAAGCCGATCAGCTCCGGGCTCAAAGATACCATCGTGCCTCGCGGTGAGTAAGGCAGCATCCCTCTCACGAAGCCCTCGATCACCCTCGAACCTACAACGGCTGCTATCGTTCCAATTACGCCGCCGCTGAAGGTTATGAAGACAGTCTCCGCCAGCACCATCTTGCCGATGTCCAGGCCGGAAGCCCCGATGGCCTTCATCACACCGAACTCGCGTGTTCTTTCGTTCACGGACATGAGCAGCGTATTGATTATGCCAAAGGCGCTGATGATCAGGGCAATGGCGATGACTGTGAGCAGAAGCGAGCGCGCCGAGCCTGCCAGGTTCATGATGGTGCCCATGATCTGGGTCATGGTGACCACCTGGATGTCGGGAATCCTCTCCATCTCTGCCGAGATTCTGGATATCTGGCTCACGTCCCTGACCTTAACGGCGATGGTGGTGATCTTGCCCTCTTTGTTGAAGACTCTCTGCGCCTCGGTCAGAGGCACAAAGTGGAACTGATCGTCCTGGTCTCCTGTCCGGTTCAGGATGCCGACGATGGCGAAGTCCTTGAATGGCCCGGAAGGGATCTTTGATCCCACGGTCAGGTTCTCCTTATCTGCCAGGCCGCGCCCTACCAGCATGACACGAGTCTCATTGTCTGTGAAGTACCTGCCCTCTACCGTCCACCAGGGCTTAAGCTCCCTTTCTTCATCGATCTTTATTCCAAAAACGATGTGCGGCACATCCTGGCCAGTCTTGTTGTCCTTTCTGATGAACTGATGCATGAGCATGGGCACTGCCAGCTCTATTCCCTCGATACTGCGAACATTATCAAGATCGGTGGCCGTGAGATACTTCGGTATAACTCCTCCGTGGATGACCAGAGATGCTGCCTCATAGGGGCAGCCTTTCGGCACCGCTAAAATATGCACACCCAGGCTGTTCACCTCTTTATTTAGCTCCTTTTGGTAGCCTGAGTTAAGAGAGAGAAGACTGAATAGGACGGTTATAGCAATGGCCACACCCAAAACCGTGAGCAAAGTCCTACCCCTCCGGCGCAGTAGATTCTTCGCCGCCAGGGTGAGGAAGTTCATCTAAAGACCTCTCCGTCAATCTCCACAATCTTGCCCACGATCATCGGGTCGTTATCTTTGGTGGTCACTTCTCCGTAGACCTTTGCCTGCCGTCCGCTCTTTTGAGGTATGACGAAGTTGCTGGGCAGGATATCGATATACAAGCTAGCGCTTCCATCGTTCAAGATAAACCAGCAACCAGAGGGGCATTCTGTTTCGATCTTTCCCTCTATCAGCACATTCTTGCCGTCGTACCCAGGCTCATTGGTGATTATATCCTGGATATTCACAATCTCTCCTTTGAGCTCGGCGGGCTCTTCCGCGGCCTGGACAACCTGCAAAGCCATCGCTGCCAGAGTTGCCAGAACCAAAGCTCCTGCCAACCTGTTACATCCCATTCCTTATCACCTTCCCTTTTTTCTATTCAAGCCATACCTCCAGGCAATTTAAATATTGGCTGCACCGCAGCAGGCGGCGCAGTTCGCGTTGCAGCAAGCCTGACAGCCTTCCATAGCTCCACAGTCAGCTCGGGGGCAATGAGCGCCGCATGAGGATAGATTGCGAACAGACTGAACTGCCAGAACCGGCGCAGTGCCCGGTTTGTCCAAGGGCCGCTCCAATTCCTGCAAGCAGCAGGACTATCGACACAATAATGAGTCTCTTCATTTCACCCACATCACTCTCACATAAACATATGACGATTTGGATTCAGGCAAATACCAACGCAATTTTAAGACAGATTATGGTGAAATTTGCAAATATTGATTATATATTTTCTCATCTTTGTAGCTAATCCTTCCTCTTTGTACCCAGATGTGGATTCATGATGCCTCCACTCAGCAAAATCCCAGGGGACCTCTGCTCCAGCCTGTTCTGCCAATGAGGGAGTGGCTTGGAGGCATAGACGACTCCTTATATAACGACGATTGCCTTATATATTAGATTCACGATTGTGAATAACAGCAAAGGGAGAAGAGGTAAGCAAGAGGAGTGTGTAAGATGAAGGCTTTAGAGTTACTTGGAGCATTAGCAGTTCTCTGTCTTCTGGCGGCTCCTGCCATCTCAGAGACTGCCGCAAAGGGCTGTACCTGCAGTCCTGGAGCCTGTCACGAATCCCATAAAATGAACTGCTGTGGCAAATCCTCAGATGAACCCTTCTCCCAAATATGCACCTGCCCCAGCCAGATCTCTTTATTCAGCACAGAGGTCTGTGATACTGGTGATTCTTACTTCGGCAAAGGCAGTTCGCGCTCTTATACCAGGCATACTCCCCCGACAGGTTCTTCGTGCCCAGGTAATACAAGCCCATTTTCTGGTGCTGCTCTGGCCAATTTTAATGATATCGGGCCGCCTGATCTGGATGTGGTAGAATATCTGCCGCCTTCGGCAAAGCAGGTCTTCAAGGTCCTGGCATCCGACGGCCCTCTGACTCAGAAAGATCTCATACGCAAGACCGATCTCCCTTCCAGGACGGTCGGATACGCCTTAAGCAGGCTTAAAGGCGAGGATGTAATAGAGGAACGCTTCTGCTTCCGGGATGCGCGCCAGAGCTTGTACAGTCTGAATGGAACTGCTCCCAGGTGACGGCTGGGAGTTGCCCTTTTTTGGCAAATTTATCCTCAGTAAATTCATGCCGCAATTTAGTCTTTGGCTGCACTGGTTTGCTGCAAGCAGTCGACAATTATTGCCGCCACCAGCAGGTATTTGTGTACATGTCTCCATGGAAGTGGACGGATGCCGGGGTGACTGACCGGTTAAGTGCGCGGCTGCAGACCGCGAGAATTGGGTTCGACTCCCAACCCCGGCCTTATGATGATCCACAGCACTTTGAGCGGCAATAAAGAACCATTCCAACCTATTCATAAAAATCGCGTGAATCTATTTGTCTGCGGACCTACCGTTTACGACGATTCTCACATTGGCCATGCTAGGACCTACATCGCCTTCGATGTGGTGGCACGCTATCTCAAGTATCGGGGTTTCAGCGTATTTTACCTTCAGAATCTCACCGATGTAGATGATAAGATCATTCAGAGGGCGTCGGAGCTGGGAGCAGAGCCTGCCTCTCTGGCTCGCAAGTTCGAGAAAAGATATCTGGAAGACATGCATAATCTAGGCGTCACAAATGTCAACTTCTATGCACGCGCCACGGAGCACATCCCGGAGATCATCAGCCAGATAGAGAGACTGATGGAGAAGGGCTTTGCCTACGAGACACAGACAGGTGTCTACTTCGACGAATCACGCTTCGAGGACTTCGGAAAGCTGTCTCATCAAACCGCAGAGGATCTGGAGAGGCACAGGATTGAGCCGGACCCCACCAAGAGAAATCCGGGAGACTTCTCTCTCTGGAAGAAGCGCGAGGATAAGGAAGAAGTGACCTGGGACTCGCCCTGGGGCAGAGGTCGGCCCGGCTGGCATATAGAGGACACGGCTATCACGGAGACCTACTTTGGCCCGCAGTACGACATCCACGGAGGGGCGATGGACCTGATATTCCCCCACCACGAGGCGGAGATAGCTCAGATGGAGGCGGCCTCAGGCAGAAAGCCCCTGGTGAGATGCTGGATGCATACGGGATTCCTGAATGTGAAAGGGGAGAAAATGTCCAAGTCCCTGGGAAATTTCGTGACCATCAGAGATATGCTGCAGAGATATGACGCCGATTCCTTCAGGTTCTTTGTGCTGTCCGCGCACTATCGAAGCCCCATCGACTTCTCAGAAGGTGCACTGGAGCAGTCAAGGCGAAGCCTGGAGCGGATTCGCCAGCTCGTCAAGATCATTGAAGAGCAGCTGGAGTGCTCCGAGACGCCAGAAACGGCCTCGGAAGCGCTGCAGTCGGAGGTCGATATCAGACTGGCCGAGGCCAAAGCCAAGTTTTTGGAGTTCATGGATAACGATTTCAATACTCCTTATGCCCTTGGTGCCATCTTCGAGCTGGTGAGGGATGTGAACCGCCGCATGAATGAGAAGACCATCTCCAGAAAGGCTTTGGGCGACGCTAAGAATTTGCTTGGGGAATGGGAATGGATCCTGGGGATCAGCTTCTCTTCGAAAGGACCAGAGCCTGCCCAGAAACCGGAGGACCTGATCGGCAGCCTCATAGAGCTTTTGATCGAGATAAGGCAGAAGCTGCGTGATAAGAAGGATTGGCAGCTGGCCGATGATATACGCAACAGAATGAAGGAGCTGAACATAGTCCTGGAAGATGCCAAGGCAGGCGGAGGAAAATATACGATTAAATGACTCTACTTTCCAAGTCTTTAGCTACTACTATTAGTTTGGGGCTGTGACACATATCTGGCTTAAATAGATCTCTAAGCGATGATGGATCTCATCACAACTTAATGTTAATTCATAACACAATTAACTACATAATAAAGTTGTTGGTATCCAAAATCAAAAACTTGGAAAGTAGAGTAAAATTAGACTACATACAGCCCCCGAAGCGCGAGCCCCCATTGGACCCGCGCTTCTGGAACTGCTCCTCCCTCCTGTGATGTAGTTGTCGATGGGTTTTATAATCGTGATCACGAGGCCATAACTGCACGGCTTCGCGTCCGGGAGTGCGCACTCCTGCACCCGTCCGACACCATGCTACTACTTCCCATGATATAAAGTTTCTTCTCGCTGCTCCTCATGACTCTGAAAGCATGGACATGACAGCCTGCTTTTCTTTCTCAGAAGACTCCGGCAACGGGCAGTGCGCAGAATAAGCCAGGACTTCGCCGCCCTTTCTTTTGTAGCGGGAAGTCTGCGTGCTCCTCTCGCCATGGTTGAAATTTGCTCTAAATCTATTTTAAGATGATAATCCTCATAGTCCATTAGATAATCAAGCTCAAAGGAGATAAGCCCTTGAATATCCTAAACCGATTAAAACGGACATTGGTGACAGTTCTTTTGCTCTCTTTGCTGGCGGGCAGCTTCTCGCTTTCCTGCCCTGCCCTCGGGGAGCTGAACAGGACTGCAGAAGAGCAGAGCATCGCCCAGATCCCTGAGGGAGCCGAACTCGCATCCGTCTTCTCGGATTTCGAGAACTACACAGAGAAGAGCATGGCCCAGTGGCATGTTCCCGGAATGGCCGTGGCCGTAGTTCGGGGGGATGAGGTCATCTACCTGCACTGCTTCGGAAACAAGACCCGGAACGGCACAGATCCGATAACGCCCAACACCATCTTCCAGATCGGCTCCACCACCAAGGCGTTCACCGCCGCCCTGGTGGCCATGATGGCCGACGAGGGCAAGCTTCAGTGGGAGGACAGGGTGGTAGATCACCTTCCGGAGTTTCAGCTCTATGATCCGTGGGTGACCAGGGAGTTCATGGTCAAGGATCTTCTGGTCCATGACAGCGGGCTACCGCCTTTCGCCTGCGATGACATCACCACCTTAGGCTACGGCCGGAAGAAGGAGATGCTCTCCCTGAGATATGTGGAGCCCATCAGGAGCTTCCGTTCCGGCCACGACTACAACAACGCTATGCTGCTATGGGCAGGCCGCCTGGTGGAGTCCAAAACCGGCCAGACCTGGGAGAAGAGCCTTCATGACAAGATCTTCGTGCCCCTGGGCATGGAGAACTCCTCTTCGGATATGGAATCGTTCTTGAAGGCAAAGGACGCGGCAAGCCTGCACAGGCTCAAAGACAACAAGGTGCGAAATCTTGAGATCATAAACCTGCCCATGGACTGGCAGTACATGGATTGGATCTACGTCCTCGGCCCTGCGGGCGGCATCAACTCCAACATCATCGACATGTCCAAGTGGCTGCGCCTGCAGATGAGCAATGGCTCTCTCCATGATAAGCAGCTGATAAGCGAGCAGAACATGAGATACATGCACACGCCTCAGACTGTGGTCTACGGGGATGCCAAACTCTACAGCAGCCTGGGATGGCTCTACGAGGAATATGAGCCCTATCCTCTGGTCTGGCACAGTGGAGGAAGCTTCGGCCACCGCTCCATGGTAGCCTTTATGCCTGACGCCAAGCTGGGAATAGTGGTCCTATCGAATTCAGCCGTGGGCGTTCCTGAGATTCTGAGCTACTGGTTCTTTGACCGCTACTTTGGCAAACCGGCGAAGGATTACAGCAATGAGTCCATGATAGAAGCCCTCAGGATGGAGGAGCTTGCTGATGCTTTCAAGCCCAAGCGTCCTGATCCACCCGACCCGGCCCTGCCTCTGGAGAGGTACGTGGGCAACTACAGCAGCGAGGTCTACGGTTACATCAACATCACTGCAGAAGAGAAAGAGAATCGTCTTTTGGCCACCATGGGGCCGCGCAGGCTCCTGAACTTCCTTTACCCCTGGAACAGAGACATGTTCTTTGCTCATATTCCTGAATTCATGAACAAGACTGGGTTTGCTGCTTTTAGACTGGACCCGAATGGAAATCCCGAGAGCGTCGAAATGACACTCTTTATCGAGGGTGAGTACGGGAGGAGGGCCGAGTTCAAGCGATTGAATTGAGCAAGAGAGATATTTTATCTCTTTTTTTCCGGTCCAAAGTCCAGGCCCCATTCGCCGGCCAAGCCGCATCCCTGCCGCCCCCCCCCCACGAGAGTGGGCCAGCGGGAATGCGGGCGGGCGGATGTCAATTCCTCCTCTACGAGACAAATGCCACCGCCTTCCAGGTCTTTTCCAGCAGCTTTCCGCAATACCCGGCATCGAACTCTGATGCGCTCCTCTTCGAATCCACCTCCATCCGCCAGCGTCCCTCACCATATAGCCCATCTCCATGCCCGGCGCAAGCGAGACACTGTGCCTCGGGTGCGCCATTATTGTTGAGCTGAGGGGTATTTGAAAACAAGCTCTTTACATAAACCATAAATATGGAGATGGGATAATCAATAATTACAAGAAGTAGGCGCAATATCACGAGAGAATTTTCTCCCTCTTGTGAGATTGCGCTCTATTAAAATGACTTAATATGTCTTTCCTTGTTTACTATAAAAAATTATCTCTACCCCTCTCCCCACGTATACATTCTAATCACAACGTGGGCCGCATGGTGTTGGCCCCGGCCCTGTCCTTCTGCATCACGGGGCTGGCCGAGGATAATGGCACCAGCATTAAACCAATAACTCTGTTTTCGCCTAGCTCCATCGATATCGCTTTTTAGTGGCATTTTGTGTGCCAAGTATCCATTTAGTTATTTGCCCCAAAGGGAAGGAGCGGCAGGTTTAGCTGCCAGCCAGCCGCTCACATCCTGGAATGGATATCTGTCCATCTTTCCGCCCTTGATCATCCTGGGCCAGTTCTGGCTTGGATTGCCTTTGGCGACATGACCGCTCCAGTAGTTACCACCCGTTACATTGCCCATGTCCCAGCTGTTGTTGCCCGCTGTGTCTTGCGAATGCTCGTTGTTGTTGATGAAGTTGTTGTGGTAGATCTGGTTTTCTGAGGAAGAAATGACCTGCATGCCTAAGGGATTATTGGTGATGTTATTCTGGAGGATCTGGTTGTGGTTGGAGAGGTTGAGCCAGATTCCCGTCTCGTAGTTGTGGCTCACAACATTGTTGCGAAGGATGTTCTCATGGCAGTCGAGGAGGGAAATGCCATTCTGGTTATTTTCCGAAGCGATGTTCTTCTCGATCTGATTCAAGTCCGAGCTGACCAGGAATATCCCGCTATACCTGTTGCTCAACAGATTATTGCCTGATATCTCATTGGCCGTGGAGTTCACCAGGCGCATGCCATAGCAGCTCGATACATTGTTCTCCAAGATCTTGTTATCTCTCGAGTTGAAGAGTAAGAGGGCATCGTTGGTGATGGCCGTCTTCTTTACAGTGATGTTGTCGCAGTAGGCCAGGGTGAGGTGGGCCAGCTCTTTATTCTGTATCAGCAGTCCAGACTGGCTGTAGATGTAGGCCATGGGTTTTCCGTCCACCAGATTGGATTGGGCGATGGAATTATTGAAGCCCTCTTGCGAGGAACTCTCTACGTAAAGGCTCCATGTGATCTCCCGGAAGCTATTGTCTTCCAGCCTGTTGTTGGAAGATTCTGACATTATAATTCCGTTCTCACCCTTTGAGATCCGGTTACTGCTCAAGTTGTTCCCCTTTGAGGAAGCCATCTGTATAGCTGTATCCTCTATGTTCAATATTGAGTTCTCAAGTACTGTATTTCGGTTGCTTGTGCCAAGGCCAAGGCCGATGGAGCAATTCTCTATATTACATTGTCTTATCAAGTTCTCACTTGAATTCTCTAGCGTTATTCCGTATATTACGTTCTTGATTCTGTTGTTGCTGACCACCTGGCCGCTGGAGTTTATGAGGTAAATGCCCTGGGCGCTTCCTTCCACTGCATTATCCCTTAGATTGTTTCTATCACTGTCTGATATACCGATGCCCAACACACCTCCACTTACTTCGTTCCCTGCTAACTCTATTCCGCTGGTATTCGCCAGAAAGATCCCTATGGTGCTGATGCCCTCTTTTTCTTCAA
>JAPKYD010000025.1 GCA_026394475.1 Methanothrix sp. | reverse complement strand
ATATCTGGACTGCCTATCGTAAAGGAGCTTTTTGCACATCTCCCGCGCCCTGGCTGGGATATCTCCTGCTCTTGGAAGATTGCCCTGAATCAAGGCGTCCCGTAGGAGTGAGAGAACCGCATTTTCCTGTATTTCCAGAGTTTCACGACGCCTATCAAGAGTTTGCAGAGGATCTTTCCGCAGGGCAGTTCTTGTCTCAGCTTCTTAATCGTGCGGGCGGCGCGATACACACCAAAAAATGATCTTGTTAAATGGGGCAAGAGCGACTTCATCTCTGACTTTTATATCTTTCATAAGCCACCCGAGACAGCTGGTCCGCCTCCTCGTTCTCCTCCCTGGGGATCCAAGAAAAGCTCACCTCCTTTCCCTGCAGCAGCCTCCTGATCTGGGGCACGTATTTCTTGGAGGTGGCAGAGTTGATCTTCCACTCTCCCTTCATCTGCTTGATCACCAGCTGAGAGTCGCCTTTGATCACTATCTTCTCCTCAATACCCTCATCCCTGAGCCATTGGGCTGCGGCCATCAGCCCTTCGTACTCAGCCATATTGTTGGTCATGCCCTTGCCTTCGCCCACGGCCCGGAAGCCCTTATAAATCGGCTGGCCATCGCGGTAGATGAGATAGCCATAGGCGGCCACTCCGCATGGATTCTTGGGATAACAGAGACCATCAAAGTAAACTGTGATCATCTTCGCACTTTCCTATCTCATCCTGTATCCTGAACTTGGATGATATAAAGCGGTCGCTGGAAAATTGCCGCGCAGCTTTTTGAGAAAGTTGAATCGCGATGATGAGGCTAACCTGGAACTTAGTAGCCGGGAAAGCCCGACCGAAAATTCTTTTCCGATTCTCAACTATATACCATGGTGATGCGGGAGAGACAAGTCTTGCTGTGGACGGCTGGCAGTAAATGACCATTTTATATAGGAGCCAAAACCAGTTGGCCGAGGATATGTTGCTGCTAATTGATTTACAAGAGGTCGAACCGCTAGCATGAAGGTCGCAGTCATAGGAGGAGGCGTCGCCGGAGCTGAGCTGATCAGAGTGGCCTCGCCGGGGCCCCTGGAGTTCACCTTGATTGAACCCAAGAGGCAGATTGAGCTGCAGGCATTGTACCCTGAATATCTGGGCGGCCTGGCGAGAATCCAGGAGCTGACCGCGCCCCTCAAGCCCTTCTGTGAGCGCGTGGGCGCAGCCCATGTCCAGGAAAAGGCCCTGCGCCTGGAGGGAAAGGCCGTGGTCTGCGAGAAGAGCAAGGTGGAGTTCGATTATGTGGTGGTGGCAACAGGTGCCACCCAGAACTACTTCGGCATCAAGGGCGCCGAGAATACCTTCTCCATCAATACCCTGGAGGATACCAAGAAGGCGCGCCGGTTCGTGGAGGATGCGAACCCGGAGCGCATCATGATCATGGGCTCTGGCCTGACGGGCGTGGAGGCGGCCTGCATTCTGGCGGAGAGCCTGGACGCCAGCATCTACATCATCGAGGCCAGGGACGGAGTCCTTCCCCAGTTCTCGCCTCAAACCTCACAGCTCATGGAGAAGGCGCTGTCCAAGAAGGGCGTGAATATCCTCACCTCCACCCAGGTCTGCGAGGTCAAGGAGGACTGCATCCTCTTCGGAGACGGCACCTGCCTGGACTGCGATATGGCCATCTGGACGGCAGGCGTCAAGCCTTCCCAGTTTGTCCAGGATCTTATGCTTCCCAAGAAGAACGGCTGGATTCTGGTGGACTCCTACCTCATCGCCCAGGACAATATCTTTGCCATGGGCGACTGTGCCTGGGTGGAGATCGACGGAAAGCTGGCCACCAAGACCGGCCTGGAGGCAGAGCGCCAGGCAAAGCACATCGCCCGCAGCCTGACGCGCCTGGCAGAGGGCAAGCCAATGGAGAAGTATTCCGTACGCGCCAGCACCGACAGTCAGGTGGCGCTCATCTCCCTGGGATGCGACTGCGCCGTGGGCGTGGTGGGCAAGATGTGCATCGGCGCGCCCACCAGGCTGATATACTCCCTCAAGAGCTTGATAGACAAGTCCTTCATCAAGCGGTTCAAGTGAAGAATATACGATTCCAAAAAGATATGGAATAGGCGCATAATCCTGCGCCTATCTCGGGCATCTGGTCCACTTATCTCGCGGCCTTGGCCACGCGCTCCACGCTGTCCCTGTGGTTTATGGCGTAGCTCTTGACATCATGGTTGGCTGCGGCGATGATCTCATCCGCCAGGGCAGCCTCTGCCGACTTGGTCTTCTTGAAGGAGGCTGCGTGAGCGCCTTTGGCTATGAACATGAGGGCGGTATCCACCCTCCTCTGAGGAGCTGTATCCACTGCCTTGGGTACGGTTATGCCTCCGTACTTGAGCCGAACGACCTCTTCGCGCGGGCCGGCATTGGATATGGCCCTGGCCAGAACGGAGAGCGGATTCTCCTTGGTCCTCTTCTCAATAATATCGAAAGCGCCCTCGACGATGCCGTAGGCCTTCAGCTTCTTGCCCGTGTTCTTCGCCTTGCGCATCATCTTATTTATCAGTCGCTCGACGATGTGCTGCTCCGACTTCTTGAACTGCTGCTTGGCGTGCCTGCCACTAGAGTGCATGACCGCCTTGGGGGCGAGGTTCATGTAACTCTTGATGCTCGGATCTGCGACCTCCACCTCAGCCGAATCCCACTTGCCGAATATCTTCACGAAAATCACCTCACCGGCTTCTCCTTTCTTCCACGCACCAGCTCCAGCAAGGACACATTATTGACAGCGATAACCTTGAACCTGACGCCGGGAATGTCTCCCATGGACCTGCCCATCCGTCCGCCGATGCGATCGATTATGACCTCATCATGCTCATCTATGAATCCGATAGCTCCGTCGCCCGGGGTGAAGGCCGTAACCTGACGACCATTCTTGATAAGCTGTATGCGCACCGCCTTTCTTATGGCCGAGTTGGGCTGCTTGGCCTCTATTCCGACCTTTTCCAGTACGATTCCCCTGGCCATGGGCGCTCCTCCCAGAGGGTCAGCCTTTATCCTGCTCCCCGACATCCTTCGGATATACTTCGGATAGCTCCACCTCAGGGTCTTCCTATCACTCTCCAGTTTCCTGGCTGCATAGATTCCCATTCCCATTCATTTCACCTTGAGTAAATCGCGACATTCCTCATTGAATTATGATATCATCAACGCCGTGATGCCTCTGCGCTAGCATCTTGGCTTTTAATATATTGCGGCCATCTCTGCCGATGGCAATGCCCTTGTCCTTATTTGCTACCTCTACATAAGCCAATCGCTTATTATTCTTGATGACCACCATCACATTCTTTATGGCGGCCGGCTGGAAGAGGTTCTCCAAAAACTCCTTCACGTCGTCGCTGTACTCGACGATCTCGATCTGCTTTCCTACCGATTTCTTCACCCGGTTGATGTTCGAGCCCTTTCGGCCAATGGCCGCGCCCATATCTCCTTTCTTGATGACGAAGATGATGCGGTCGTTGTCCTCATCCACGACGCAGTCCCTGGCCATGCCGCCCGTCAGGCTCTCGAACAAAGCGATATATCTGATTCCTTCGGTGGTGAGCTTGAACTCACTCATGCCTCAACACCTCGGATCTCCCTCTGCAGTGCCATTATCTCCGAGTCCCCTGGCTCGATGATGGCCAAGGTGGCCACGGAGAAGGGTTTCCCACAGGCAGATCCGAGGTCCTTGCCCATACCCTGGTAACTGTAGACTGGTACGTCCATGGTCTCCAGCTGCATCCGCACGTCAGCAGGACAATCGAGAGCGTATATTATGAGCTTTGCCTGTCCACCGAGTCCGACCTCGACGGTCCTGTTCGATCCCAGCACCACATTTCCTGTTCTGATGGAACTTCTCAGAGCTCTATCTACGTTTATCATCGTATTACCTCATCTCTTGCTTGCCACCAGCGTCACATCTCCTGTGCCGAGCCGTATTGGTTGGCCCACGATGACGTTTTCCGTAACGCCTTTGAGATCGTCTACATCCCCGCGTATGGCGGCGTCCAGGATGTGGTTGACTGTGACCTCGAAGGCCGCCCTGGCGAGCACACTGGCTTTCTCGCCCGAGACGCCATGCCGTCCAATCTGTTTGACCTCTCCGTCCACAGTCATGATGTCCGCTACCAGCATGATGTGCCGAACGTCCACGGAAAGGCCCTGTTCGCGCAGGGTGTCAGTGGCCTCGTTGATGATGGCATTTCGCGCCGCCTCAATGCCCAGCACCTCTCCGATCTCATTTATATTGTTGGTCTTTATTCTGGTGGGGTCCACTCCATCAAACTGCATGACCTTCTTGAGGGACGACCCTTCTGTGTAGAGGACGTATTCATCGCCTTCTTTGCGGATCACGACGCGCTTGATGCCCTCTACACCTTTGAGCGATATCCTCTTGATCTTCTCAACCAGCTGGAGCAGCTCGCGATAAGAGGACTCCTCGGGAGCCATCACCAGCACATTCTCCTTCTGGTCGACAGACAGACCCGTCTCCTCCTTCAGCCTTTCCGCCACCTCAGTTGAGGTGATCTTGCGCTGCTCCATGGCCCCTGGGTTCAGCTCGATTATCACGTTCATCTCCGCCAGGTCAGTAGCTATGGATCCCAGGTGGAGAATGGAGGAGGACTCGATGGCCCAGGCCACCTCTCTGGCCAAGTCCCGGTCGTGGGCATAATCCTGATTGAGTCTTATGGTCATGGTGGGCGTAGAAGGAATCTTTCTCGCGTCCACGATCTCGATGAGCCTGGGCAGTCCCAGAGTAACGTTGATCTCGGCCACTCCGGCGTAGTGGAAGGTACGCATGGTCATCTGCGTGCCGGGCTCGCCTATGGACTGCGCTGCGACCACCCCCACCGCCTCACAGGGCTCTACTCGAGAGTGCTCGTAGTCTGCAGCTACCTGGGCTATGATCTCCTCCAGCTGCTTCTCGCTCACCCCAGCTCCTTGCAGTCCGGCTTGAAGGGCTTCTTTGATGCTCTGGGGAAGGTCGAGGCCGTCTAACCTTTCCAGAACTTCCTTATCCGACAGCCTCATGCCGACTCCTTCTTCAGCACATTCTTGATGATGCGCAAAACGTTGTCCGTGCTGGCGTAGTCGCGCCGGGAGGCATCGACGCCATCTTCGCCGTACTGGAACTGAACGATCATGCCCCTCGTCTCCCTCACTGTGCCGTCGTACTTGACCTCCAAATCCTGCAGGGCATTGACCAGCCTGCGCTGCAGGTATCCGCTCTGAGATGTCCTGATGGCCGTATCCACCAAGCCCTCTCGGCCACCTATGGCGTGGAAGAAGAACTCCGTGGGGTTCAGACCGTCTTTGTAGCTCGACTCCACGAAGCCGTGCGCTTCTGCGCCCAAATCGCCGCGGCGAAAATGCGGGAGCGTCCGGCCAGCGTAGCCGCGTTTGATGCGCTCGCCGCGCACAGACTGCTGGCCGACGCACGCCGCCATCTGGGTCAGATTGAGCATGGAACCGCGGGCTCCACTGACGGCCATGACCACCCCGGAGTTGTCCAATCCCAGATAACGACCGGCGATCTTGCCCGCGGTGTCCCTGGCCTTGCCCAGAGTCTGCATGATCCTCATCTCCAGGGTCTCATCCAGCGTCCTGCCGGGCAGCGGCTCCAGCTCACCGGCATTGTAGGCTTCGATGAGCTGCTGCACCTTCTCGCGCGCCGTTCTGGTGGTATCATCAATCTGCTCCGCAGCTTCCTTGGGAATGTCCTCATCATCTATGCCGAAGCTGAATCCCGCGTACATGATGCCCCGCAGGGCCAGCCGGGTCATCCTGTCCAGGAACTCGCTCGCCACGGAGGGGCTGAACTCCTTTATTATCCTGTCTGTTATCTTGCCCTTGAAGGCCCCTACGGCCTCGGCATCGATGGTGCCCTTGAGGAGCTGGCCGTCCCTAATGACGACGAAGGCATCATTCTCGCAGTCCTCGCCCTTGCAGACATCGCAGTTGTAGCAGAAATCGGCCTTGAAGTTCAGGTCAAGACCCCGGGGAAGGATGAGGGAGAAGACCTGCTTTCCCGTCCAATAGGGCTTTTTGTCCGTGACGCCCGCAGGCGCCGGCAGCTCTGATACCTCGAACTTCTTGAGCAGCTCCATGACACCCTGGCGGTCGATGGGTTTTGTCCCATGTGTCAGGAGGAAAGAGCCGGTCACGTAGTCGTGGATGCCTCCGATGATGGGGCCGCCAAACCTTGGAGAGAGAATGTTCTCCTGCACACGCATGAGGATCTCCGCCTCGGCGCGCGCCTCCTCCTTCTGAGGGACGTGCATGTTCATCTCATCCCCGTCGAAGTCTGCGTTGTACGGAGGACACACTGCCGGGTTGAGCCGGAAGGTCTTGTAGGGCATCACCTTGACGCGATGGGACATGATGGACATCCTATGCAATGACGGCTGCCGGTTGAAGAGAACTATGTCGCCGTCCGCCAGTTGCCGGTCGACCCCCCAGCCGATGTCGATCTGCTCCGCGACCTCCTCGCAGTTCTTGTCTGTGACCTTGATCCTCCTCTGATCGGGCCTGGTTACGTAGTTCACTCCTGGATGTCTGTCAGGACCTCTTCTTACAAAGGTCTTGATCTGCTCTTTATTCCTGGCATTTGCGAGCATGGGCACGGAGAGCTCCATGGCCACGTCCATGGGAACGCCGACCTCATTTATGCTCAGGTTGGGATCGGGGGAGATGACCGTCCTGGCGCTGAAGTTGACTCTCTTGCCCGAGAGGGAACCGCGGAACCGTCCTTCCTTGCCCTTCAGGCGTTGCGACAGCGTCTTGAGGGGCCGGCCGCTGCGGTGGCGCGCCGGCGGGACGCCGGAGACCGTATTGTCCAAAAAGGTGGTGATGTGATACTGAAGCAGCTCCCACAGATCCTCGATGATCAGTTGAGGAGCGCCTGCCTCCCGGTTCTCCTGGAACCGCTGGTTGATGCGGATGATGTCCACCAATTTATGCGTGAGATCATCCTCGCTGCGCTGGCCGGACTCCAAGGTGATGGAGGGGCGCATGGTCACCGGCGGCACCGGCAGCACGGTTAGAATCAGCCACTCCGGGCGCGCTGTCGCGGGGTTCATGCCCATGACCTGGATGTCGTCGTCCGGGATCTTCTCGAACCTGTCCCGGATATCCGAGGGGGTGAGCTTGTGACCCTCCTCGATGTAAGAGAGCGGCCTCTCAAACTTGATCTCCTGCTGCGGCGCGCCGCAGTAGGGGCAGTTCTTGTTCTTGCGGGCCTCGGAGAAGACCTTGTTGACCACGTCGTCCGTCATCTGCCCCAGCCGCTCCAGGGTCTGGATCTGCTCCAGGTACATATTCTTTTCATTCTCTTTCAGCATGAGACGGGAGCAGTCCCTGCAGATGGCGCGCAGGACCTTTCGTATAAGTTTAGCAAAGCCCACGTGGATCACGGGCGCTATGAGGTCGATATGGCCGAAGTGGCCTGGGCACTCGCCCGGCCGGCCGCCGCAGGATCGGCAGCGAAGCCCGGGATCGATCACTCCCAGGCGCGGATCCATCAGCCCCATCTCAATGGGAAAGCCGTCGTCGTCGTAAGTGTCTGCCGTTATGATCTTGACCACGCTCATCTTCCTGAACTCTTGAGGAGAGATGAGACCGAAGCGGATCTTGCCTATTCTCTTGGGAACCGTCATATTTCCACCTAAACCGCGTCCTCCAGGATCAGCCGCGGCGCCACACCTAAAGATTTGATCTCATCCAGCAGGAGCTTGAAGGCATAGCTCATCTCCACAGGGTAGATCTCCGTGTCTGCGCCACAGGTGGGGCAGAAGTCCGCATTTCTGCGCCTATCATGGATAGCGATCATGCCGCAATGGCTGCAGACCAGCTCCGTCACCTTATCCGATTCATCCACCAGGCGCTCTTTCAGCGCCAGGGCAGCGCCATGGGCGATGAGCACATCTCTCTCCATCTCTCCGAACCGCAGGCCGCCTTCGCGGGCGCGGCCCTCCGTGGGCTGGCGGGTTAATACCTGTACCGGCCCGCGAGACCTGGCATGCATTTTGCCCGTGACCATGTGGTAGAGCTTCTGGTAGAGAATCACTCCCACGAAGAGGTCGGCCATAATCTGCTCCCCTGTGGCTCCGTTATACAGTATCTCTCTGCCGGTGTGGGAGAAGCCGAACTTGGTGAGGGCGGCGCGCAGATCCGGCTCGTTCTCGCCCAAAAAGGCCGTGGCATCAATGAACCTGCCCTCCAAAGATCCGACCTTTCCGCCGATCATCTCCAGGACGTGGCCCACAGTCATGCGGGAGGGGATAGCATGAGGATTGAGCAGAAGGTCAGGCACTATGCCCGATTCGGTGAAGGGCATATCCTCCTGGGGGACGATCAGGCCCACCACGCCCTTTTGCCCATGCCGGGAGGCAAATTTGTCGCCCAGCTCCGGTACGCGCTGGTCACGGGTCTTGACCTTGGCCAGGCGGTTGCCGTTGGAGGATTCAGTGAGGATGACCATATCCACCACGCCCTTCTCGTTGGAGCGCATGGTCACAGAGGTCTCGCGCCTCTGCTGCGGCGTCAATCCAAACTCAGAGGGCTCCTCCAAAAACCTGGGAGGGCTTGTTTTACCGATGAGCACATCGTTCGGGCCGACGTAGGCGTTGGGGTTGACCAGGCCGTCTGAATCCAGCTGGTCATAGGCCTCACTGCCCCGCGCGCCGCGCACCTCCACATCGGGAATCTCGAACTTATCCTCCTGACCACCGGGGTACTTTCGCTCCTCAGCCTCGGAGACGCGGAAGAAGTGGCTGCGAGCGAGGCCGCGCTGGATGGAGCCTCGGTTCATGACCAAGGCGTCCTCGATGTTGTACCCTTCGTAGGCCAATACCGCGACCACGAAGTTCTGGCCCGCCGGTCTCTCGTCGAAGCCTATGGCTCTGGAGGTCTTGGTTCTGACTATGGCCTTCTGGGGGCAGTTGAGGTAATGGCCTCGGGTATCGGGCCGGAGCCTCATGTTGGCCGTGGACATGCCCAGGCATTGCTTGACCATGCCTGCGCCCATGGTGTTTCTGGGGCTGGCGTTGTGCTCCGGATAGGGAACAAGCCCTGCAGCTATGCCCAGGATGAGCGAGGGGTCCAGCTCCAGATGGGTGTGATCCGGGCTGATGTCCTCCTCCCAGATGGCGATGAGGCTGTTCTCCTCTTCCTCGGCATCCAGATACTCCACCAGGCCTGCGGCCACCAGATCCTGGAAGGCCATCTCTCCCCTTTCAATCTTGGCCACGTGCTCCTCTGTAACCAGAGACCGGCCACTCTGCACCACAATCACAGGCCTTCTGGCCCGCCCCGAGTCGGTGTTCATGAAGATCTCATTGGTGTCCTCGAAGTAGGCCACATTCATCTGGCTGCTGATGCTGCCCGCGCGCCGCAGTCGGCGCAGATTATCCACCAGCACTTGGGGGTGCTCATGATGTCCTACGATCTCGCCGTTCACATAAACTCGAGTGCCGCTGTTGAAGGCCTCAGCCAACACTACCACCTACTGCAACCACGCCTAAATCCATCACTATCTTCTTTATGTCGTCGTAATCGTCCACGCCCTTGGAGAGCTCCACTCCCTGGGCGAAGTTCTTCACCAGGCCGCAGTTGGGCCCCTCCGGAGTCTCGGAGGGACAGATGCGGCCCCACTGGGTGGCATGCAGATCCCTGGCCTCGAAATGTGGCTGCGATCTGGAAAGGGGCGAGATCACCCGGCGCAAGTGCGATAGCGTCGCCATGTAGTCCGTTCTGTCCAGAAGCTGGGAGACGCCCGTGCGTCCTCCCACCCAGTTGCCCGTGGCCAGGGGATGAATCATCCTCTCCGTCAAGACGTCCGCCCGCACCGTCGTCACCACATTCAGCTCCCGGTTCCTCATGCTGGCCCGCTCTAATTGGTATTTTATATCTCTGGTGAGACGGTTGAAGGCCACGCGGAAGAGATCCTCCATCAAATCCCCGGAAAGCTTCAGCCTCTTATTGGAGTAGTGGTCCTTGTCGTCCTCGCCCCGGCGCGCCAGCGCCAGCTCAAAGCAGGCCTCAGCCATGCGGGAGAGGAACAAGGCTTTAGCATAGCGATCCTTTTCATTCACGCCGATATGGGGAAGCAGATACCTGTCCAGGACATAGGCTGCCCTCTTCTTCTGGTACTCCTTGGCCTGGCCTGCAGCCACACGCGAGCCTATCTTCTCCAAAGCCTCCTCGGTGGTCGAGACCTCGGCCTCCTCCAGGTTCTCCAGCATGAACTTGATGATCTCAGGGTTGTCCGATACGGATTTCACAATATCCATGTCTGTCTCCATGCCCAAAGATCGAAGCAGGGTCACGAAGTTCAGCCGTCCTGAGACGGATGGGAAAGAGACCTCCAAAATTGACCGCCGGCCACGCTCTACGATGACCAGCGACCGGTAGCCCTGCCGCTGGCTGAAGACCTTGGCCACCTCGATGTTTTCATCGTAGCGCTGGTTGTACTCCACCAGAATCTTATTTGGTGCCAGATCCTCCAGGGTCATGATCACGCGCTCCGAGCCGTTGACCACGAAGTAGCCGCCGGGATCGGTGGGATCTTCTCCGTAGCCGATCATCTCATCCGACGACATTGCAAAGAGGTTGCAGACCTTGGAGTTGAGCATAATGGGCAATGTGCCTATCTCCGCCTCCACGGGGTCCTTCTCAGTCTCGCCCTCCACGATGGTCATCTCCAGCTTAATGGGGGAGGCGTAGGTGAGGTTGCGCAATCGGGCGTCATTGGGGTAGAGCCTCTCGACGGACCCGTCCGCTTCGCGCACCATGGGCTTATCCACCCGGATCTTGCCCAGCCTTACATAGGTATTTTCGATATTGGTCTCGATGATCCCCACTTCGTCGATGACCTTTTGGAGACCTCTATCGATGAAATCATTGAAGGAGTTGAGGTGATGATGTACCAGCTTATCCCTGGTAAAATAGGAGCTATAGAGTGCATTTCTATCGAGCAAAAGACCACCTTTAATCGATTACCAGCCGGTAAAAGATCGACTGCTTAGCCGTCGTACTTCTTCTTAGGACCTTGATGATATCGCCAACTTTGGCCCCGATCTCTCTGGCGGCGGGGTCGCTTACGTGGATCTTGGGGAGCTTGGGTGCCTCAATGCCAAATCCTTTCAGCACCTCATCACCTTCTTCCGGAGTGAGCAGCACATGTTCCGGAACCATTTCATGATCTTTTACGGCAAATTTGGTCACTCGAACCACCTTCTCTTTAGAAGGAGCAGCAAACAGGCTCAAGGAAACTCCAAACGGGCTCGGGGGGATTTGAACCCTCGACCACCTGGTATCTTCACCCAAAAATTTAAAAGCCAGACGCTCTGCCTAACTGAGCTACGAGCCCCCGCGGCCTGGCATGCCTCAAGCCATATCCACTGCACTGAGGGAGAATTAAAAACATCCCACATAAAGCTTTTTCCCTTGAGGACTTAGACACTACCCACTAGGCGGGCTATCTCCTTGCCTACCTCGGAGGTGGTTGAGCTTCCTCCCAGATCATATGTCTTTATCCTGCCTTCAAATAAGTTCCGCTCAATGGCCGCCACGACGTCCGAGGCGGCTTTCGCCTCGCCCAGATGCTCCAGAAGCATGGCCCCCGCCCAGATGGTGGCGATGGGATTCACCTTGTTTTGGCCCTTGTACTTGGGCGCGGAACCGTGGATGGGCTCAAACATGCTCGTGCCCTCCGGATTCAGGTTAGCGCCAGGCGCCAAGCCCAGGCCGCCCTGGATCATGGCCCCAGGGTCGGTGATTATGTCGCCGAACATATTGGGAGCGACGACGACATCGAACCATTCCGGGTTCTTGACAAACCACATGGTTATAGCATCCACGAAGTTGAAGTCGTGCTTGACCTGGGGGTAGCCCTTGGCCACATCCAGGAAGACCTCTCTCCAGAAGCCGTAGATGTCGCTCAAAACATTGGCCTTGTCCACGCTGGAGACCTGGTGGCGGCGCTTTTGCGCCAGGTCGAAGGCGTACTTTATCACCCTCTGGCAGCCCTCTTTGCTCACTTCGCCGATCTGATAGCCGATCTCCTCGCTATCCGAGTCGATGTCCAGGCCGAACTTGATGTTGTAGAGAGTGCGCCTGACCTCGAAGTTTGCATGGCTCCGCCCGCGGCGTGCGCGGCTGCCTATGCCGATGTAGAAGTCCTCCGTGTTCTCGCGTACCACCATAAAATCGATGTCCTTGGTCGTTTTGTCTTTCAAAGGCGTCCAGACGCCCTCCAGGAGCTTGACGGGCCGCAGGTTCACATACTGGTCAAGGTAGAAGCGCATGGAGAGGAGAATGCCCTTCTCCAGGACGCCCGGCGGGACGCGCGGGTCTCCGATGGCCCCCAGGTAGATGGCACGGTACTGCTTCAGCTCTTTGAGAGTCTCCTCGCTTATCAGCTCCCCGGTTCTCAGGTAGTGCTCTGCTCCCAGGGGGTACTCTATCCACTGCAGGGAGAAGCCGTGCTTTTCAGCCGCCGCCTCTAAAACCCCTTTGCCTGCGGCTATTATCTCCGGTCCTATGCCGTCGCCTGGGATTACTGGTACCTTATAATTCATGCCTTCACCTCGGCCACCTGTCGCTTGGTATACTCCACAAAGCCGCCTGCATCGACGATCGCTCTCAAGAAATCGGGAAGGGGCGTAGTTTTATAAGATTCTCCGCTGGCTAGGTTGTGTACCAATCCGCCAGCCATATCAATCTCCATGGGCGCTCCATCCTGGATCCTGTCCACATCAGAGCAGATAAACAGAGGCAGGCCGATGTTGATGGCGTTTCGGAAGAAGATCCTGGCAAAGGACTTCGCCACCACTGCATCCACTCCCGCCCCTTTCAGCGCCAGAGGCGCATGCTCCCGGGAGGAGCCGCATCCGAAGTTCTCTCCCCCCACCACATAGTCGCCTGAACGAACCTGCACGACCATCTCTGGCCGGACGCCCTCGAAGAGGTGCAAAGCCAGCTCCCTCGGGTCGTTTATTACCAGGTAACGCCCGGGGATGATGGCATCAGTATCGATATCATCTCCAAACTTCCAAGCTCTGCCCGCCAAAATACCCATCTCCAACCGGTGGACTACACTCCAATGAGGATGAAGTATATTAAAGTAATGCACAAAAAAGAAGGCATAGAGACTGTGTGAACTCCTCCCACGCCCTGAAGGGCGGGGCTTCCCTGCTGCTTCTTCGTTATTACGCCGTCATAGCCCTCTGGCATCAGGGCGCGTTTTGCGGGAAGTTTCGGTTTCCGTTTCATCGGCCCAAACTTACATCAGATTCACGATGCAGAGGTTCAGATCTCATCGGACAGGTTCGGGGTGTTCCCTCCCTACTATTCGAGTCTCACGCGGAGAACTCCCGAGATCTCCCTTTAGGAGAAATGATCGATCATCCAGGTAGCACTTTCAGCCAACGAGGAATCATATCTTAATTGTAGCGAGGATATGATGAATTATATAGTTGATCCGTGCAGGGCGAACGTAATTGGGGCAAAGGCCTCCGCTTTCATCCCGTTGCGACTGCGTCGCGACTCCCGCAAACTCTGCGAAGTTAGCGAGATCGGCCTGATGGCCGGGGACTTCCCGCTTCGTCCTTCGCGATCCTACGATTTAAAATGATCCCCTCACAACCGCTCAGTTTTTAGCGACGAACGTCAAAAGGAATTGACAGGTGGTTCGAGTTTGAAGGCGATCATGATCTCCGGGCGCACTCTGGCCCAAGGAGCAGGCTGCGAGTGCAAGATGTCTCCGGACTTCTTGAAGGCAGTATCTCTATGCCATTTATCGAAAGGGGATTACGATGCCCTGGGGCTCTGCGAAGGCAAGAACGTGCAGCTCAAGAACGAGTTCGGCCAGGTTGTGCTCGCGCCGAAAGTCGATGCGGGCCTGCGGCAGGGCATGGTATTCATACCCATGGGCCCCTGGGCCAACGTTTTGGTGGGACCGGACACAGGCGGCTGCGGCACGCCCCAGTTCAAGGGCATAGAGGTGGAGGTGGAGGCTACCGACGCTTCGGTCCTGGAGATTCGCGACCTTTTCCGCGGCCTGAGGAGGGCCCAGACATGATCGTGGAAGATGCGATCTGCTCCTTCTGCGGCTGCCTTTGCGATGATATCAATGTGGAGGTGGAGGAGGGCAAGATAAAGCGAGTCAGGCACGCTTGCCGCCTGGGCTCTAGCAAGATCTTAGGGCATGAGCGGATCAAGGCCCCCATGATTCGTCGCGGCGGCGAGCTTTGCATGGTCAGCTACCAGGAGGCCTACGACCGTGCGGCGGAGATACTGCTACGTGCTCAAAAGCCCCTGCTCTACGGCTGGGCCTCCACGGTCTGCGAAGCGCAGAAGAAGGGCATCCTGCTGGCGGAGGAGGTGGGAGGGGTGCTCGACTCCACGGCCACCGTCTGCCACGGACCCTCGGTCATCGGCATCGAGGAGAAGGGGCTGCCGGGAGCCACACTGGGCCAGGTGAAGAACCGGGCCGACACCATAGTCTTCTGGGGCTGCAACCCAGCCGAGGCTCATCCCAGACACTCCTTGCGCTACTCATCCAACGTCTGCGGCCGTTTCACGCCCGAGGGCCGGGCGGGCCGAAAGATAGTAGTGGTGGACGTTCGGGAGACGAGAACATCGAAGAATGCGGATAAAACGGTGATCATCCAGCCAGGCACAGATTACGAGGTGATCTCGGCGCTGCGTATGCTGGTAGCCGGAAAGGGGGACGTAGTCCCCGACGAGGTGGGGGGCGTGCCGAAAGCTGAGCTGGACGGCCTGGCAAAGACGCTGCTGGCGGCCCGGTTCGGAGCCGTTTTCTTCGGCCTGGGCATCACCCACAGCCGTGGCCGCTATAAGAACATCGACAATGCCCTCTCCCTGGTGACGGAGCTGAACTCTCACACCAAGTTCGTGATCATGCCCATGCGCGGCCATTACAACGTGGGCGGAATCGGGCAGGTTCTGGCCTGGTCCTCGGGCTTCCCCATGTCCGTGGACTTCACGCGCAATGCTCCCTACTTTAATCCCGGCGAGACAGCGGCCTGCGACCTTCTGGCGAAGGCGGACACGGACGCGGCGCTGATCATAGCCGCGGATGCAGCGTCCAACTTCCCCAGGGCAGCGGTGGAGGCGCTGGCGAAGATCCCCGTGATTCAGATCGATCCTTATGAAAATCCGACCACGCTCATATCGGAGGTGGTGATTCCATCCGCCATTGCCGGCGTGGAGGCGGAGGGCACAGCCTATCGCATGGACGGCATGGCGCTGCGCATGAGAAAGCTGGTGGACACCAGTTACCCCAGCGACGAGGAGATCTTGAGCCACATTTTGGAGAGCGTGCATAGACTGCAGAGGGGGCTTGAAAGATGATAATCAAGGGAGGAATAGTCTACGATCCTGCTAACGGCATCTTCGGCGAGGAGATGGATCTTTGCGTGGATGAGGGAAGGATGGCGGAGGATGGGAAGGGCGAGGTGATCGACGCGCGAGGCCTGCTGGTCATGCCCGGAGGCGTTGACGCTCACTCTCACATCGCCGGCACGAAGGTGAACACGGGCAGGATCATGAGACCCGATGACGCCCGCCTAGGCATCGAGCCGCGCTCGGGCGTCTGCAGACCTTGCACGGGCTACACCGTTCCCAACTGCTATGCCATAGGCTACCGCTATGCTCGCATGGGCTACACCACGGCCTTCGAGGCGGCTACGCCCATCATCGAAGCGCGCCACACCCATGAGGAGCTGGAGGAGATTCCCATCCTGGACAAAGGCGCTCTCACTCTGTTCGGCACCAACTGGGAGGTCATGGAGTGCGTGCGCGACAAGGACATCGGCAAGCTCGCCGCTTACGTGGCCTGGGGACTGCGCTCTGCCCGGGGCTACGGGGTGAAGATCGTCAATCCCGGAGGCGGGGAGGCCTGGGGCTTCGGCTCCAATGTCAAGGGCCCAAACGATCCCGTTCCGAACTTCGACGTGACCGGAGCCGAGATCATTTGCGGGCTGGCCCAGGCCAATGAGATGCTGCGCCTGCCCCATTCCATCCATCTGCACTTCAACAACTTAGGGAAGCCTGGCAACTACACCACCGCCCTGGAGACGCTGGAGCTGCTCAAAGACATAAAGCCCAGCCGCATGCGGCAGGTGGTGCACGTGGCGCACATGCAGTTCTCGGCCTACGGCGGCACGAGCTGGCGGGACTTCGAGTCCAAGGCACCGGTCATCGCCGACTACTTCAATTCGCATAACCACGCCACCATGGATCTGGGCCAGCTCCTCTTCGGATCGGCTACTACTATGACCGCCGATGCGCCTTTGGAGTACGGCAACGCCCGTCTGACTCACAACAAGTGGTCCAACCACGACATCGAGCTAGAGGAGTCGAGCGGTGTCGTGCCTATGGTTTATTTCCGCAAGATGCTGGTCAATGCTGTGCAGTGGGCCATCGGCCTGGAGCTGGCCCTGCTCACTCGCGACCCCTGGAAGGTGCTGATGACCACCGACCACCCCAACGGAAGCCCCTTCATCAACTATCCTGAGGTGATAACGCTGCTCATGAGCAAGCCGAAACGGGACGCAGAGATGGCCACGCTGCATGAGCAGCTGCCCAAGCGCACCAGCCTGGGCGGCATTGAGCGCGAGCTGGATTGGACGGAGATCGCTATCATGACCCGCGCCGCTCCCGCGCGCATTCTGGGCCTGGAGGACAAGGGCCACTTTGGGCCCGGCGCGGACGCGGACATCTCCATCTACGACCTGCGACCGGAGGAGGTCGATCCAAGCCGAGACCACGCCCTGGTCAAGAAGGCTTTGGCAGCGGCCAAATACACCATAAAATCAGGAATCGTGGTCTCCCAAAAGGGCCAGATCCTGGCTGCGCCCCCAGGCCGGACCTTAAGGTGATCAGGGCCGGGATTCAAATGGAGGTGGCCTAAAGATGAGAACGATCACCATCACCCCTCTAAAAGCCTTCGAGATCTCTGTGGAGGCGGAGATCATCTCTCCCGATAAATTCGCGCCTCTTAGCCTTAGCCAGATACGAAGCCTCTCGATCTGGCAGGGCAACCGCAAGAGAAAGCTCTCCGATCTGTTCCGGGCAGAGGGAGACGACGGCCCGGCCAAGGTTGAAGATGTGACCATAACACTCCAAGGCGATTTCTCCCGCGCGAAGAGGATTGCCGAGGGCATGACCGCAGGCAAGGTAGAGGCGGAGGGCGGTGTGGGCATGCACGCCGGAAACAACATGAAGGGCGGGCTTTTGAGCGTGCAGAAAGACGCGGAGGACTGGCTGGGCAGGGAGATGCGCGGCGGAAAGATCACTGTCCGCGGCAATGCCGGGAACTATCTCGGCGCCGGCTACAGAGGAGAGAAGTGCGGCATGCGGGGCGGAGAGATCGAGGTCGGGGGCAACGCCGGGGCCTACCTGGGCGAGCATCTCTGCGGCGGCAGCATTCGCGTGCACGGCGATGCAGGCGACTTCCCCGGTGCCGCCAACCAGGGAGGCACAATCTTTATCGGCGGCAGTACATACCTACCAGGCGCGGAGATGACCAAAGGAACTATAACTGTGAGAGGCAGGGCCAGGGTTCTGCCCAGCTACCAGAAGATGGAGATTATGTCGATAGAAGGAGAAGACTTCCAAAAGTATGTGGGCGACCTGGTGGAGAAGGGAACTGGCGAGCTCTTCGTTCGGGTAGGGTCATCTTGATAAATTAGGATGGAAATATGATAAACAAACACAATTATTTTGAGGTGCTCTGACTTGATCGATCGCAGCAAGGTTCTGGAAGTCCTGGAGGGGTACGACCTCGAAGATCTGCGAATCGGGATGATTGCATCCCATTCTGCTCTGGATACGGCAGACGGCGCAGTGGCGGAGAATTTCAAGACCCTGGCGGTGTGCCAGGAAGGCCGGGAGAAGCCCTATGTCAAGTACTTCCGGGCCCACCGGGCCGGCGGCCAGATCGTCACGGGCATGATCGACGAGATCATGATGCTCAAGAGGTTCTCGGAGATACTGGAGCAGGAGAACCAGTATTTTCTGCGGTCCAAGAACACGCTTTTTGTGCCCAACCGCTCGTTCACCTCCTACTGCGGCATAGACGCCGTCGAGGATCAGTTCTTGCTTCCCCTGCTCGGCTCAAGGAACCTGCTGCGATCGGAGGAGCGCGGCGACAAGAGGGATTACTACTGGCTCCTGGAGAAGGCGGGCCTGCCCTATCCCGAGCCGGTCGAGGCCGAGGATATCGACCAGCTGGTCATGGTCAAGCTGCCCCACGCCGTGAAGACCCTGGAGAGGGGATTTTTCACCGCCTCCTCCTACGAGGAGTACTGCCAGAAGGCGGACCTTTTGCTGCGGCAGAACGTTATCGACCAGGACGGAATGGAGCTGGCCAGGATCGAGCGCTACATCATCGGGCCTGTCTTTAATCTGGACTACTTCTACTCGCCGCTCTCGGAGCGCATCGAGTTGATAGGCATAGACTGGCGCTTCGAGACGAGCTTAGATGGCCACTGCCGCCTGCCTGCGTCCCAGCAGATGACGCTGAACGAGCGGCAGGTCAACCCGGAGTACACGGTCTGCGGCCACAACTCAGCGACGCTGCGTGAGTCTCTCCTGGAGAAGGCCTTCGAGCTGGCGGAAAAGTACGTCGAGGCGACGCAGGAGTACTACGCGCCCGGCATCATCGGGCCCTTCTGTCTGCAGACCTGCGTGGACAAGGACCTGAACTTCTACATCTACGACGTGGCTCCGAGGATAGGCGGCGGCACTAACGTGCATATGGCCGTCGGGCATCCTTACGGAAATGCGCTCTGGCGCACGAACATGTCTACGGGGCGCCGCCTGGCGCACGAGGTGCGGATCGCCCTGGAGAACGGCTGCCTGGATAAGATCGTCACCTAATGATGAACGCAAGTGACGCCAGCAGCCCGGAAGTTCCCAAGAAGCTGCAAAGGACGGTGAAGAAGCTGGCCGCCCTGGGCGAAGCCCCGGTGCTGATCGCTCCGGCGATCGTGCATAGCCAGGCATCGAGTCAGATGCTGGCCATCGCCAGAATAGGCATGCTGGACAAGGTCCTCGGCTATCTGGTTACTACCGCTAAGAATGTGCACTTCGTGCGGACGGGCTTGGCCTGGGATAAGGTGCAGACCGTGCCCCTGGAGAAGATCGAGGACTTGGAGTACGTGGACGAGTTCCACAGCAACACCATGAGCCTGAAGGTGGGCGGGCGCGCGGAGAAGATCATCTTTTACGATGATATGGACGGCATCAGGTTCTACCAGTACATGAAGAACAAGCAGTGGCAGAAATGACCGACCAAGAGATCCTGGTCCTGGCCCACTGCCTGCAGAACCCTTTTACCAGAGTAAAGGGCCTGGAGCCCCTATCCTTCCGGCCCGAGGGCGCGTCAATCCAGCTGCCCTGCCCGGAGGCCCTCTATCTGGGGCTGGACCGCTGGGCGGTTACGAAAGATCAGCTGGACATTCCGGAGTTTCGGCGCTTCTGCCGGTCGCTGATCACACACTACGCCGATCTCCTGGAGATGCTGGCCCGCCAGGGTGCTCGCATCAAGATCATGGGCATAGCCGGGAGCCCCAGCTGCGGCGTGGCCACCACCAGCAGCGGCTACGCGGGCGGGCGGGTGCGGGAGGCGGAGCACGCACGCGTGCCCGGGCGGGGCGTCTTCATGGAGGAGCTGCTGGCGGAGCTGGAGCGACGAAAGGTAGCCTTTGAATGCGAGGAACTGGGCACGAAAGAGTGATGCGGCACTGGCCCAGGGGCCCGAGACCCCTGGCGGGCCTACGAATACTGTTAAATACTACTACTGCATGAGATTTGCTGCCTCTTTTGCGGGGGTTGCCAAGCCAGGTCAAAGGCGCTGGATTCAGGGTCCAGTCACGAAGGTGTTCGTGGGTTCGAATCCCATCCCCCGCACCTTCTTATTAGTAATAGATTAATGATCTTTAAGTCAATCCTCGATGGCACGCCTCGCGCACGCTCCTACACAGTCAGGCTCGCATAAACGATAACATCAAAAGGATGAAGCTTCAATGGAGAAGAGTTATCCCGACGATTTCCCTTATCCATCCGTGTTGATATTGGGCTACCTATCGGGGGAGGCCTTTCATGTAGTAGCGGCGAAAGGCGAGAATCTGGTGAAAGTGGTTACGGTATACAGGGCAGACGGGCAGACGAGGAAATATGGTTGAATCATCGAACGCGAAAGATGTAGATGACCTCTGCCTTTGTGGTAGAGGCAGGTTGCACGAGGGGTTCACTGAACTAAAAATCAGAATCGAGAACACTCTCCTGGTCATAAAGAATGTGCCTGCCAGGATTTGCGACCTTTGTGACGAGGCTTACATCTCGCCAGAGACATCCAAGCGGATAGATAGAATAATGGAAAACTATCGTGCGGGCAGGCTTGAAGTCAAACCTATTGCAGCCGGCGAGATAGATCTGAAGCAGAGTGCTTGAGCCCGCGTTTCGGAATTCATTTGCCGAGCCTTCTGCTCGGCTTCCTCAATGGCCATTTTCTTGTCGCCTTTATATCACTGGATGGCAGCAGGCTTATCTTGCCTTCGCCAAAATGGCCAAATTTCCCATCCCTCGCACCTAAGAATATTGATTTTGGGCCTTCGACTCCTTTATCCTTTGGATTTCTTTTATGCCAGCGGACATAAAGACGCGGTGAAGTAATAAAAATGAGGGACAGTTGGCTAGCAGGCTTGCAGCGCCGCTGCCAAGCTGCCCGAGAACATTTCTGCAAAAAGAGATCATGTAAGGGAGTATTGTGTCTCGTATTTGCTGTTCAGGTAGTTCAGGAAATCATAAGCCTCCGTCTCATTCCCTGTTGCCTTCTTCATCAGCTCGGGCGTATCGTAAATGGAACCGTACTTGTATATGTGCTCCTCCATCCATGTGGCAGGTATGGTGAAGTCGCCCAAAGCAAACCTCTGGTCCAGATCAGGATGGTCTCTTCTCATGGCAGCCTCCAGCTGAGCGGCGTTGATGGAACCCAAGGCATAGGCCGGGAAGTAGCCGAAAGCTCCTTGAGCCCAGTGATCGTCCTGAAGAATGCCGTCCTTGTCATCTGTGACGTTCACTCCCAAATAATCCATGTACTTCTGGTTCCAGATCTTCGGAAGGTCGTCTGCGCTGATATTCCCGTCGAAGAGGTCCCGTTCGATCTCATAGCGGATGATGACATGGAGTATGTAAGATATCTCGTCCGCATCGACGCGGATGGGGCCCAGATTGAGCCTGTTGATGTGTCTGTACATATCATCCAGAGAGATGTTATCCATCTTCGGGCTGAACTCCTTCTTCATCAAGGGAAGCCAATACTGCCAGAAAGCTCTGCTGCGGGCCAGATTGTTCTCGAAAAGCTTCGACTCGGCCTCGGCCAGGTTCATGCCCGGAAAAGTCCCTATTGGCATTCCATAGTACTCATCTGGAATCCTTTGGATGGCGATGGCATGACCGCATTCGTGAATCACATACAAAATGGCATCCGGGTTCTGTTCATTATAACGGAAGCTGCTCCGGATATCATGAGCCCCAATGGGGTATGTTGCCGGGTGCCTCTCGGTCTTGGCCATCAGCCCGGAGCCATAGTCAAAGCCCAAAGCTATGGTTATATTTTTCGTGAACTCCTCTTGTTTGTCCTCAGCATAAAGGGCGGACCCATAGATATCTTTTGAAGCCGTCTGGTTGGATCTCTTCATCTCCGCTATCAGCTGGATGATGCGGGGTTTGATGCTTCCGAAAAGTCGGTCGCACTTGGCCACGGTCATGCCCGGCATAAAGTCATCCAGGAGGGCGTCGTAGGGATGCTCTTTGTAGCCCCAGCACTTGATCTTCTCCCGGTTCAGATCAATCATGGCCTCAAGGTGAGGCTCGAATATGGTGTAGTTGTCCTTCTCCCTGGCCTCCTCCCAGGCAGCCATTGCGAGAGATGCCATCTCCGACTCGCGGGCTGCATAGTCTGGAGGCAGCTTTATCCTCTTGATGTAATCGCGATTCCAGAGCCTGAGGTTGGCGGCCTCGACCACTGACCAGTTGCTGCCACGGTTGGCAATGGAAAGAAGCCTGCCGAACTCAGGATCGATCTCCAACTTGTTCTGCAGGTCTGCCAGGTAGCTTTGTGCCTTGGCTCGATACTGGGTCGCTTTTGGAGGCATGGAAGTGTCCTGATCCCAATCCGAGAGGCCGATCATCGTATCGAGATAGCTCATCTCCAGCGAGGTGTTCAGGAGGCGGTCGTAGGCTTCTCTTGGCGTTACATCCGAGCTGCTGCTCTGGCCAGGTCTAGCTTGCATCTGGCAGGATGCGCCCAGGAGGGCAGCGAATATCGCAACCGCCAGGAGGAAATGTATTAGAGGGCGCGGCATCGAAGTTCTCCTACGTTTGAAAGAGATTGGATGATTGAAATTAAAATCTTTTCATATCGGGGGAGGGTATGAGAGCATCGTGATATGAGTAGTAGAGAAATACTGCCATGTATGGCTCCAATCAGAAAGAAAGAATATATAGTTTAAGTTGGATCTATTGCAGGATGTCTCAAGAAAATATACCCATACAGGATTTCATTTCTGATATAAATAAAGGAAAATATGTGATCCCATATTTCCAAAGGCCCTTTGATTGGGGACCGGGAATGGTTAATGACCTATTCAACTCAATACTTCATGAATACTATGCAGGAACAATTCTGCTGTGGAGGCTAGGGGAGGTAGAGAGAAAAAAAGAGATGTGGAATGAATTATGGGGTGCGATAAAAGGTGAGAACCCTGAAATAGCAGTACTAGATGGCCAACAGAGGTTATCTTCAGTATATTATGCACTTCATGCTCCAAATAAAAAATTCCCTAATAGAGATTCTTATTATTATTTTTTTATCGATTTAAGACAAATGATATTGGGTAACGAAGAAGATACTATAACATATAAATATTATCCGCGATGGAGAAAAATTGATTCATTCATGAATAAAAAAGACGAATGGATTCAAAAAGGACTGTTTCCCCTCTGTCTACTCTCTGACCGT
>JAPKYD010000011.1 GCA_026394475.1 Methanothrix sp. | reverse complement strand
TCCTTCCCATAAGACCCTCAAGATGGCCAACTTCGTGGCCAGAGACTTTTCCTCCCTGTACAACCCCCTCAGAGAGCGGGCTGGCGGAGCTTACTTCTTTACCAGGGACGGCTGGATAAAGAACGAGCGCTGCCCGGAAGCGGCAGAACTCCGTCGGGTCGAGGCGCCCTCGGGAGCAAAGCTGTGTGGGCTTGGCCTTTCCAAGGGACGAGAGATGTATCCTCTCCTGAAAGAGCCTGGCCAGCTGGATTATCTGACCCGGCCAGAGGAGCATCTGGATCTCTTCGAAGGCCTGATCTGAAGGCCAATGGTCTTGGAGAGATGCCGAATGGAACCGAGCCTTTTCAGATTTAGAGCGCATATCGAGCTGCTGCGCCCACCACTGGCTGCCATGGACCTGGCCATGCCCGCCGCCTCGGCACTCTTGGCCAGCTACGCCGTGAGTGGGGCCTTGCCGCCTCTCTTGCCTTTCCTCATGGCCACGATAGGCGCATACCTCGCCATCACCAGCTCATACGTGTACAACGACTGCTGCGACATCGACGTGGATAGGATTGCCATGCCCGACCGGCCCCTGCCTTCTGCCCGGCTAAGCAAGCGGGATGCTCAGGCCTGGTCGTTCTTGCTCTTCTTCCTTTCGGCGGCTGTCGCGCTCTACCTCAACCCGGAGAGCTTCGCTGCCCTCATCGCGGCCACGGTCATGATCACCATCTACTCCGCCTGGGCCAAGAGGGGCACGCCCTTTTCCTGGGTCTTGGTGGGCCTCTCCTTCGGCCTGGTGCCCTTCGGGGTCTGGCTGGCCATGGAGCCCGCTGGCGCTTTAAAGACCGGCTACGGGCTTCATCCCGCCTCCTTGATCCTGGCGGCCATGATCTGCATCACCGACTGGGGGTTCACCAACTGCGATGCCTCGCGGGACGTGGCTGGCGACAGAAAGAAAGGAATACCGACCACACCGGCAACCTACGGGATACCAGCCGCCGCGAAGATGGTGGCCTTCTTCTGGCTCATCGGCGTAATTCTCTCCCTAGCCCTCGGACTTTTTGCAGGCTTGGGATGGCTCTACCTAGCGGCAGCGTCCGTTGCTGGTGGCTGGCTGCTGTGGCAGAACCTGGACTTCGTCAGGAATCCCACGGCACAGAGAGGTGACCGGCTCTTCTACCAGTCGGCCAACTATCGCGCTGCCCTCTTTGCCGCCATGATCATAGATGTGCTGCTGAGGGCGACGCTTGGCGCTGGCACGCTCTGATTCCCCAAAACTCTGAACATAATGATAACGGCTGCTCTCATCAGCAGACGCTGACCAGCCTGCTCACGCCGTCGCTGGTTATCATGCCTATGACCCTTTGATCTTCGTCTATCACCGGCAGAGCAGAGATGTTGTGCTCGTTCATCCGCTTCCCGGCCCGCTCGATGGGATCGTTCTGCCTGGAGACTATCACCTCGCGGGTCATGATCTCGTCCAGCTGGGTCAGCTTCAAGGCCACGGCCTTAGAGACATCCCAGGCGGTGGACGATGCCCGCCAGGTTGCCTTCCTTGGCGATGACGGGCAGGTGAGTGACCCCTTCGGTCATCATAATCCTGGCTGCCTCCTCGACGCTGGAGCCGAGTTTTATGGTCACGACCTCCTTGATCATCACATCCCCCACCGAGGTGCGCGAGAGCGAGTTTTGAATGGTGTAGTTCATCTGCCCCGACTCCAGAAGGAAGGCATCATGTCCGTAGTTGGACTTGATCTCAGATCGGAAGA
>JAPKYD010000122.1 GCA_026394475.1 Methanothrix sp. | reverse complement strand
TCGTCGTCGAAGGGGTAGTAACCGTTAAGCATCAGGCTGGGGTCATCCTTGACAGAGACCTGCTCCGAGCCGATCCGCTCTCCGATCTTTCCCTCCAGACAGGAATCGCCCTCCAGGATTATATCCGCCTCCGTGGCATGGCCGACAGCCTCATGGACGAACACCCCGGCCAGCTCTTGGTCGAGAACTACAGGAAACGTCCCGCCCTTGGGCACATCCGCATCCAGAAGAGCCACGGCGGTCGTGCCTACATCTCTCGCCAGTGCCACTGGATCTTCCTGATCGAAGAGCTCCAGGCCTCCCACGCCGGCACGGCCCAGGCCATCGGTCTGATAAAGGCCGTTTCTGTGGGCTACGGCGTTGATCACAAAGCCCATCCTGATCAACTTCGATTCCAGGTCCAGGCCCTCTGAGCTTGTGTAGTGCATGATCAATTCCACCTCAGAGTAGACCGCCTGAGTGGATGAGACGCCCTTTACTTTGGCGGCATCCTCGATCTCCCGAAGCAGAAGAACCTTCTCTTCCAACGAGAGATTCCTGGGATCCTTTTTGACAGGCACCTCTGCGCTTTTGCCTTTCGGAACCTTTGCCAGCTTCAGATTCTCGCGCCGGTCGATCTTCCTGGCGATGCGCTGCGCCAGGGCGATCTCTTCTCCAAGACCGTCAATGCAGTCCGACGTCACAAAACCCCAGGCTCCTCCCGCGAGGGCACGAATCGCCGCACCCTGAAAAGGAGCCTCGGCTATCTCTTCCAGCTTGCCGTTGTCGAGAACAATCCTGGTTCTGCTGCCTTTTAAAGTGCGTATGTCGTAAAACTCCGACATCAGAGGGTCAGATGCTCCTGATGGGAGTGGGGATAGGCTCAGGCAGGCTAATGCCTATCTTCTTGTCAGAGGCGAACCTCTTGAGCTTCTCGATCAGCCTGGTCCTCTGGCCGACCATAGCGAACTCGAAGACCTCGCCGATCGTGGAAACGGGTATGATCTCGATCTTGCCCTTGATGCTATCATCGATCAGCACGTCCCCCATATTCGACTTGGGAATCAGCACTGTACGGATGCCAGCCTGGGCTGCGGCCTCGATCTTCTGGGTCACGCCTCCCACCGGCAGGACATCGCCTCTTACGGATAACGAGCCGGTCATGGCCACAGTCTGCTTTACAGGCACCCCTTCCAGGGCGGAGATGACGGCCGTGGCGATGGAGATGGAGGCTGAATCGCCCTCCACGCCCTCGTAGGTGCCGATGAACTGGATATGGACATCCATGTTGGTGATATCCTCGCCCATGAACTTCTTGATCAGGGCAGATACGTTCGTCACCGCCTCCTTGGCGATCTCCTGCAGCTTGCCGGTGGCAATGACCCTGCCCTCCTCCTTGGACTGGGCAGGGGTAACCTCGGCCATGATGGGCAAGACTATCCCCGAGTCGCCCATAACCGCGAGACCGTTGACCCTTCCCACCTCGGCGCCGGTGGAATGGAACATGCTGTAATCCTTGCGCCTTTCCAGGTAGCGATCGGCGAGCTGCTGCTCCACAGATCGGGCCATCTTCTTGGCCTGCATGACGTGATCGACATCGGTAAAGCTAGCGCTCTCTGCTCGGGCCACATCCCCTGCCACTCTGATCAGGCCGCCCAGATCGCGGAGCATGAGGGATAGATGGCCCTTCCTGCCGGACCGCCTCTTGGCCTCTCGCATGATCTCTGCTACGGCATCCCTGGTAAAGTGTGGTATCTTGCCGTCCCTTACGACCTCTTGGGCCACGAACCTGATGAGCTTGTTGCGGTTCTCCAGGGTATCATCCATGGCGTCCCGCATATAAACCTCGTACCCATAGCCCTTGATGCGCGACCGCAGAGCAGGATGCATTCCCTGCATGCCGTCCAGGTTGCCGGCCGCGATCATGATGAAGCTGCAGGGCACGGGCTCGGTTCTGACCAGGGCCCCAGAGCTGCGCTCGCTCTGGCCGGTGATGGGGTACTCGCCTTCCTGCAAGGCAGTGAGCAAGCTCTGCTGCGACTCCAGGCGCAGGGTGTTGACCTCGTCGATGAAGAGAACTCCCTTATGGGCCCTGTGAATGGCTCCGCATTCGACGCGCTCATGCGAAGGCGTCTCCAGGCCGCCGGACTGGAAGGGATCATGGCGCACGTCGCCCAGAAGGGCGCCGGCATGGGCGCCGGTGCCATCCACGTAAGGCGCCTTCTTCTTACCGTTGTTGTCTACGAGCAATTTGGGAACAATGGCGTCCTCTTTAGGCAGCATGTAGCGCAGGGAGAGGAAGATGAGCGCTGCGGCGATGACGCCGAAGAGAAGCTGGCCCGTATAGTAGGAGTACACAATCAGGGCCATGACTATGAGCATCAGGAACATGTTTCGGGTCTGGACCTTCTTGCGGGCCTCCATCTTCTGGGCATCGACGATCTGCTTGCCTCTGCCGGCGGGGACAATCCGGACGCGTGGAGTATTGTTATCCTCAGGATTGGCGTAGACCAGGACATCCTGCAGCTCCTCCACCGGAAGAAGCTCGCTCATGGCCTTGCCGAGCATGGACTTTCCAGTACCAGGCGACCCGATAAGCATGACGTGACGCCTCTGACGCGCCGCCTTTTTTATAACTTCCACTGCATCATCCTGGCCGATAACCTGATCTATGAGGTTCTCAGGCACAGTGATACTGCTCGTCTCTTTGAAGTCAATGTCGCCCAGCAGCTCTTTCGACTCGTCTTCCAAAGTCAATTTTTCGGCCCTCATATCATCTTTAAATCCTTCTGGCCTATATATCTGGTGCTTTGAAGCCATCTTTCTGTCCTTCGAGGTCGATCACACCTCAAAATCTCTGATCATTTGGGAGTATTCTTCAAGCATCTTTTTGGATAAATGAGGCTTGATTCGTTCATATGCTTCTTGAAAGTGCTCTTTGGTAACTGAAATTTTATCAACTATCAGTGCTTCTTTGCTCATGCCCGGCCTGATATGCTGGCGCAAAGCCAGCATTCCCGCCTCCCGGCAGAGCATCTCCAGGTCGGCACCGCTGTAATCCTCGGTGATCTCAGCCAGTTGCTGCGGCGAGACGCCGGAGGCAGCCATCCTGATGAGATTTATCTCGAATATCATTCTGCGAGCGTTTTTATCCGGCATGGGAATATAAACCAAGCGATCGAATCTGCCCGGCCGGAGCAGAGATCTGTCCAGAAGGTCAGGCCGGTTGGTGGCCGCTACTATTATCACATCTTTCAGCTCCACCAGGCCGTCCAGCTCCGTCAGGAACTGACTGACCACCCGCTCTGTGACGTGCGTTTCTCCGCCGGTCCCTCTCGCCGGAACGATGGAATCGATCTCGTCGAAGAATACCAAGGCAGGAGCAGCCTGACGAGCTTTGCGAAAGATCTCCCGCACAGCGCGCTCGGACTCGCCTACCCATTTGCTCAGCAGCTCCGGACCCTTGACGCTGATGAAGTTTATGTTGCTCTCCGTGGCCAGGGCCCTCACCAGCAGGGTCTTGCCTGTGCCAGGGAATCCGTAGAGCAGGATGCCCCGAGGCGGTCGGACGCCCACGGATTCAAAGGCCTCAGGGTATTTGAGCGGCCACTCCACCGACTCGATGAGAGATTGCTTGGCCTCCTCCAGGCCGCCCACCTCATTCCAGTGCACCTCTGCCACCTCGACGAAGACCTCCCTCAATGCGGATGGCTCGATCTTCTTCAGAGCGGCGCGGAAATCGTCTTTACTTACCCTCAGATTCTCCAGCACCTCAGCCGGAATATCCTCCTCGACATCCAGGTCGGGCAGCGAGAGGTCTGCGCCCACGAAGCCGTGCGTGGCCTCTGCGATCTCCTTAAGGTCCAAGGAGTCATCCAGGGGCATGCCTCTGGTATGAACATAAAGAACTTCCAGCCGGCCATTTTTGTTGGGGATGCCTATCTCTATCTCGCGGTCGAACCGGCCTCCCCGTCTTATCGCGGGATCGAGGGCGTTGGGCCGGTTCGTGGCAGCTATCACTATTACCTCGCCACGAGCCGATAGGCCGTCCATGAGAGCCAGGAGCTGGGCCACGACGCGCCGCTCCAGGTCGCCTGATACATCTTCGCGCTTGGGGGCTATGGAGTCGATCTCATCGATGAAGATGATGGAGGGCGCAGCTTTGGCTGCCTCCTCGAAGATCTGGCGCAACCGCTGCTCGCTTTCGCCGTAAAATTTGGAGACTATCTCCGGCCCGGAGATGGAGACGAAGTTGGCGTCCGTCTCGCTGGCCACGGCCCTGGCGATGAGGGTCTTGCCAGTTCCCGGAGGCCCGTGCAGCAAAACCCCTCGCGGCGGATTGATGCCGAGCCTAGAGAAGATCTCGGGATGGCGCAGGGGAACCTCGATCATCTCCCGGATCTCCCGGATCTCTTTGGAAAGGCCTCCGATGTCCTCGTAGGAGATGTCTCGCACCTGCAGGGCCAGCTCTTCCAGCGTCTCCCTGGTGATGCTGATGATGGTGTCCTGGATTATCAGCACTGGACCGGCGGGCATGGTGCTGACCACCGCCAGGTTGAGAGTGTTGTTGATCATCTCCACGCGCAGCATCTCGCCCTTAACCACCGCCCTTCCTTCCAGCATGCGCAGCAGATACTGAGGCCCGCCCATGAGCCTGATCTGGCGAGTGGGAGCCACCACGATCTTTCGAGCGGGCCTTGCCTTGGCCCTGGAGACTTGGATCTTGTTATCGATCCCCACCCCCACGTTCGCTCTGGTGTTTCCGTCGATCCTGATGATGTCCTGGGGGTCTTCAGGGTTTCCGGGCCAGACGATGGCGTAGACTTTATCCTTTCCCTTGATCTCCACTACGCCTTCGTTCTCCAGCCCCAGGGCGATCATGGCCGCGGCCCCTATCCTGGCCACGCCCTTTCCTGCATCCTTATGATAGGCCTCAGCCACCCTGAGCTGCAGAGGGCCTCGGTCGGCCTGCTCCATCTCGCCTCGCTCCACAGTCTCTCCTGGCGCAGAAGTCAGATGCTCCATTCCTGGTTCCTCAGCTGCACAGCGCCACGCTCTTTTAGCCTCTTCAGCCGATCCTCCACCACGATCTTTGGCACTTCCAATCGTTCCGCCAGATCGGCAGCCTTCGATCTGCCCGAAACCAGGGCCACCAGGATCTCCGACTCCATCTGGTCCCGGCCACAGCTCCGGGCCGCAACGGCAGCAATCTGCTTGACCTCCATCTCCCTGGACTCTATCTCGTCCAGCAGGCCTCGCAGCTTGCGGCGCTTATCCTCCAGGGTATTCAGCTCGTCTCTGAGCAGCTTCATGTCCTGGGCCATCTCATCGGTTTTTGCTCGGGGCGCGTCCTCGGATCGATATGCCCTCACGCCATAGGAATGCGGCGAGACCGCTACCTCCAGGACCGTCTTGCAGGCTATGCGGAAGTACTTCCTCCTTCCCAGATCCTTATAGCATTCAATCAGCCCGGCTCGCTCCAGCATCTCCAGGTGATCGATCACAGCCTTTGGCCCCACATCCAGACGCTTGGCCATCTCATTGAAGTAGAAAGGCCGGAAGGAGAGGAGCTGCAGGATGCGCCTCCTATTCTCGTTTCCCAGTATATCCAGAAGCTCCATGGGGTCCAAGGTCATCACTCAATAAACTTTGAGTTAGTAACGCTAGGTTAGATAAACCTTACGGTAGGCCACAGCCGCCAGCAGGGCACAGGCAAGGGGCGATGGATGGCTATCTGATGCTGAGCACCAGCCAAAATGACAGCAGCCCGATCACAATGAGCAGCACGCTCACAATCCAGCCGCGACCCACCCGCCAGCGCACCAGGGTGAATCTGGTGCTGATCAGAATGTGCATCAGGAAGAAGAAGACCAGATAGAGGTCTAGCTGGCTGTGCAGGTATCTTGCCTGCTGCAAAGGCATGATGATCCTGTTGCTCCAGGCATATCCCGAGACCAGGAAGATGATCATGAAGATGAGAAGCATCCAGGCGCAGATTCGGTTGATCTTGATAAGGATTCGGCCGGCGTTCAAAGGGCATTCACCACTAAAGCATCGACGTTCTACAATATAATAGTTAGATTCTCCAAGCTATGGGTTCCCGGAAATCGAGTACGAGGCTTTGACGAGCAGCTGACCGCTCATATCCACCTCCCATTTGAGCCATGGTATTCAGGCCAGGAGCCCAGCAACAAAAGAGGAGAGCGGCTGAAGACCGCTCTCAGCGTAACATCGTAAAGACATGAGTGTAGCTGTCATCGGCATTGCGAGTGCTGACCTCCTGGCCATGAACGCCAATGTACTTGCCAGTGCCGCCCAAAATGGGCCGCACCACCGATTCGTTCTTCTCCAGTGTGTTCTCTTGAACCGGATAATCGGAGACTGATCCAACGATAATCTGATCGGTTCTGTTATTGAATGTGAATATGAGATATGCAAGTCGTTGTTCTTGACCTGTTGCTTCGGAGGGACTCAATCTTACAACTGTCGTGCTGCCGAATAGTTCTCCAACGATTGGCCCCTCGGTTGCATCTATGGAGCGCAGAGTTCCATTGAAATAGTAGGCATCGCCGATACTCTTACCTGCGGGCGGTATATCGACGGACGTTATTGTTTCTGCAACGCTTGGGTCCGTAAATACTGTGAGCTGCATAGTTGCATTTGATTCTATTGAAAGATCTTCGGCCATCCCATTGACACCAAAGGATATCATAAGTAAAGCAGCCGAGATTACATAAGACAGTCTCTTATACAAAACAAATTCCTCCTTGATATAATATGCATTCTCGTATTATTTAAAATTATTTTGGTTATGTGGGAGCTATGATGGGAAGGCTGCTCGTCATCAGCAAAGGCTTCCCCTGCCCGCGGATATCTTCTTTGAGTTTATGATGATCAATGAATCTAATTTGCACCGGTTCCACCGATCTTCCGGCTTTCAGGGGCAACCGAGGCGTTCAGGCAGTTCAACACGTAGTTCAGCGACTTCAGAAACAACGGGCTGGCCCTATCCCTGGGCCTATCCAGGTCGATCTTCAAAACCTCCCTCACCATCCCAGGTCTGGAACTGAGGAGTACTAATCGGTCGGCCAGATAGATCGCCTCCTCTATGCTATGGGTCACCATGAGTATGGCCTTTCCGGTTCTTTCCTGAACTTGCAGTATATCCTGCTGAATCTGCCTTCTGGTCTGGAAGTCCAGAGCGGAGAACGGCTCGTCCATTAAGAGAAGCTTGGGCTCGAGGGTGAGAGCCCTGGCCACGGCCACCCTCTGGCGCATTCCTCCAGAGAGCTCATGAGGATAGCGCTCGGCGCTGTCTGACAGGCCCACCATAGAGAGGTATTGCATCATCCTTCCCCGCGTCTCCTCCTGGGGTATGCCTCTCATCTCCAGGCCGACGGAGACATTTCTATGCACGCTAAGCCATGGAAGCAGGGCGTGCTCCTGAAAGACCATGCCCAATTGCGGGCCTGGCTGCTCCACTTTCTCGCCGTCCAGCAACACGTCTCCGCTACTCGGTTTCTCCAAGCCAGCGATTATTCTGAGGAGCGTCGTCTTGCCGCAGCCGGAGGGTCCAAGGATGGCCACAATCTCCCCAATCATTCACTTCGAAGTTTATGTCCTGCAGAGTCCTTACCCGGCTCTTGCCGGAGCCGAACTCCTTGCTTACATTCTGCAACTGGAGCATCATCGTTACAGACCTCTCCATGAGAGCCACCTTCTCTCCACAGACACAAAAAACCTGTCGATGATTATGCCAATAAACCCTATGGCTATCATCCCCGCCATTACTACCTGAATCTGGCCCCAGCTATAGGCGTACATGATGAGATATCCCAGGCCAGTGCTTGTTCCGGGCAACATCTCTGCAGCAACTACACACATCCAGGCGATGCCGAAGCCGATCCTCATGCCGGTCCAGATCTCAGGCGCTGCTGCGGGAAAGATCACCCGGACCATTAGATCATGCTCCTTGGCACCCATCATGGTGATGGCCTCGATCCAGTTCTTCTTTACTCCCCTAACCCCCTGCATTGTGTTAAGAAGCACGGGGAAGAAAGCCCCCAGGGCTATGATGAAGACTATAGAGGCCAGGCCTATCTTCAGCCATGCCAGGGCCAGAGGCACCCAGGCCAAAGGTGGCACAGGCCTCAAGGCTGAAACTATGCCATCGAATGCCTCTTTAAGCGGCTCCCACCTACCCATGGCCACTCCAAGGGGCACTGCCAGACAGGTTGCGACAAGAGATCCCAGGCCTACCCTCTGCAGGCTCATGAGGGCGTTCTCGATCAGAGATCCGCTGCCCATGATATCCGTGCCTGGAGAGAGCAGGACCAGCAACACTGATCGGATATTCGGGAGGATGAACTGGTTGTGAATAAAGATGGACAGGGCTTCCCAAAGCATAATTATGGCCAAGGGCATTATCAGCTTTAGAAGAGTCCTTTTATTCATATCTTCAGTCTCCTGTCATTCTCATGCCTTGACACCCTGAATGCCCGACTCATTGAAGGCAGCCTGCAAGATAACATCCGTTATGGTTCCCAAATCTGGGTCCCCCAGCTTGAGCGGCCTTCCTTTTGCGGACCTATCTCTGGCCAGGGCCACGAAATCCTCCCAGCCCCTGACATTGGAGTCAGGCTGGAGAACCAGTCCCGATCCCTCATTTTGCACCGGCAGGATTATCTTATCCTCTCCCCCCAGAAGGATGGAACCTATTGCAGGGGTTATGCCACAGTAGGCCATATCCAGGCAGCCCTGATTCATCAGCGTCATGAGAGTCTGTCCTGTGGGGGCGGTGACCAGCTCCACTTCTGCCACCTTTTCACCTTCAACCACCAGATCAATCATGCTGGGCCTCTTCGCATCATCTTGCGGTTTCAGCGCTATTCCATAGCGGTCATAGAAGTACTTCCAGTTCTTGACCGCTGCGAAAAGAGGAGCCTGGTGATCTATCATCAGATAGCCGATCAGCAACCTTTGCGGCATGGGCTTAGGAGAATCGAGTTTGCCTGGTGGGATCATGGCCCTTGCGGAGCTGTAGGGTCTGGGATCAAATAGCGAGATGTCTTGAAGACCTATCTGGTCTCCGGTCGAAGTATCGAGCAGGCTGATCATTTGAGCGATGAGCCCGTCCATGCTCCGTCTCCAGGTATCATTGGGCTCTGTGGAGAATACCAGAGTGGGACGAGAGTCCTCGAAGACCTCCTGCGAAGGCATAGCGCTCTCCCCGAGGGTGTAGTTGCGGCTCCCCATCAGCCAGTCTGCAGTGATCTGTGTGGAAGCCTGGGGATTCTCGCGGACCCACTGCACGGCCAGGATGTTCAGGTAGCTGAAGGCGCTCACCAGATCCAAGTGATCGTCCAAAAGGCGGTCGCTGGCCACGAGAATGCAGCAAGGATGATTTTGCCAGCCTGGCGGAAAGTCCTTGGAAGGAACCACACTCTTTCCAATTCCGCTCTTCTCTGCCATCGACAGGTAAGGCTGCCAGGCAAAATATCCGTCTATCTGGCCAGTGGCTAGGAGCATGGGCATGAGATTCACACCTTTGCAGTAGAGCAGTTCCACCTTGGCCGGGGCCTGGGTGGCCGAGAGGGACTTAGCCGAAGATCCGGCATCACAGAGAAAAATTCCAAGGAGAAGCATGGACGCAAAGATGCGAAACATGATAATTGCTCAAGCTTATGATATATACAACTTTCCAGGGCTCACCTCTGGTCAACAACTACAACCCAAATCTTGATAAAATCCCAGCAACTTGAAGCTCGTAGATCACGGCTCCGGGCAGGGAGATAGGCTACGCGTTGAGAGAAGCCGGTCGGTGGGAGGCAAATGCGGAGAAGACGCCGTCTGAGTTCGATGCCGGATATTACGGCAAGCTGTTGAGGTAGGCGGGCGCTGAATTGCTTTATCGCCCAGCCATTTCACCGACATATTAGATGTGCCAACCAAAGCGCCCCCCGAGCCGCAAGGTATATCAATTTTGACATAGACGGGTGGCGGTGGTAAATATGGCAAGAGATAAAAAGAAAAGCAAGGGGCCACAACATCGCAACAGCAATTATCAGATGAAAAATGGCAATGCAGTCTCTAAGAAGCATGAAAAGAAGCAAGATAAGAAGTCTGACGCAGGCCAATCTGTGGACCCAAAATCCGGGACCATTGCAAAACCTGAGGAGCAGAAGAGCTTAATCTTGGGCATCTCCGGCAGCATCACCAGTGCCACCAACAGCATAACCAGGATGTTCAAGAACGGCCAGTAGAAGAGCGGAAAATAGGTTCGGCATCGTCTTACTGACGTCCGGACAGACACACATTTTTGGAAGAAAATAGGATTAAAAAATACTGTTTTTTTAATAAATAATAATATTTTTAAAAATTGCTGAAAAATAATATTAGAAATAATATAAAAAATATTTGAATTTTATATTCGAGTCTCGTGCCTAAGCATGCTCCTTGGTTCTGCTCTGGAACTCCTGCTGCACATCGCATCCCAGCCGTCCAATGGCATCGGAGCGGCATTGTCGACAATGTCTCATCTGCCTGATGATCTTGCTCAGCTCTTCCTGGATCTTACGCTTCTCCTCGGGCGATGGCGGCTTGATGTGCGCAAACTTGTACTGGGGGATGAGGGGCATGACGTTGTGGATAAAGACCCCCATGGACTTGATCTTGCGAGCGATCTCGAAGACGTGCTTGTCATTGATCCCAGGAATTAGAACGGTGTTGACCTTCACAATCTTCTTCAGCTTCAGGGCCTCTTCGATGCCCTTGAGCTGCTGATCCCGCAAAAGAGTGGCAGCCTCCAGGCCCTCGTACCTCTTGCCGTTATAGGTGACATAATCGTAGATCTGCTGGCCTATCTTGGGATCTATGGCGTTCATGGTCACTGTGATGTTGCACACGCCCAGTCTATCCAGCTCCTGGATCTTTTCCGGCAAGAGCAGGCCGTTGGTGCTGATGCAGAGGATGATGTTGGGGTACTTTTCTCCCACGAGGCGAAGCGTCTCGAAGGTCTCCTCATTTGCCAGGGGCTCGCCAGGACCCGCTACCGCTACCACTTTGATGTAGTGATACTTCTCCAGCACCTGGTCCACGCGGGCAAGGGCTTCCTGGGGCTTCAGGATCTGAGAGGTCACACCAGGCCGGGACTCGTTCACACAGTCGAAGGATCGCACACAGTACTTGCACTGGATATTGCACTTCGGGGCCACAGGCAGGTGCATCCTGCCGAAGGCATGACAGGCCTTCTCGCTGAAGCACGGATGCTCCCGAATCCTTCTGAGCTGCTCCGGGTCGTAAGGAACCTCCCTTCCGCCGACATTGGCAACGGGAAAAGTCTCTTCGCTCATGATTGGAACTCCACGACTGTCCTGTCCGGGATATGATCTCAGGATATCTAAAAGACTTGCGTTTCCTGCCAGGCCAGGTCTCAATCAAATTGTGACCCAAGACAAAGATACTTATCGGATGTCCTTCTTAGCTCTCGGCTATGCCTGAGAAGGATAAGCTGGTGATATGGCCCATTTACTTCGACGCGGCCCGCTCCCGGAGCGAGGGGAGGATGGTCCCCCTCCAGGACGCCATCCATGAGCCCACCCTGGATAGCGTGATCTCCGCGGCAACAAGATCCGGCCTCAAGCCGGAGATTGAGCGCGAGAAGAGGCACCCCAAGACCTGGCATATGGCAGAGGCCGCGGGAAGGATCCTGGTTCCCAAGAGCGGCCCCAAGTCCGAGGTTTTGAAGCGGATAGCCGTCTTTCTAAAGGCAAAGGCAGGAAAAGGAGACAAAAAGCGCTGGGACGCGCCGAAGAGATCTCCTTGAGTAATCTGACAATTCTGTCAAGCTGAGGAGCTTCGCATAGCTCAGTTCAAGGCGCATGATCTTGTCGGGCAAGGGTCTTGGGGACATCCTGACTGGATAAATAGACTCAGGTCTTGGTCAGCGACAAGACTAGTTCATCCAGTCACCGCACATCAGCTCTGCTTGTTCTAGGACGGTCTGGGTAGCCTTCTCTTGTTTATCTGGCGGATAGCCATGCTTGCGGAGGAGACGGCGAACGATAACCCGCAATTTTGCTCTGGCTGATTCTTTCACTGTCCAGTCAATAGTCACATTCTTCCGGACTGCTTCAACCAGCTCTCGGGCAATCTGCCGCAAGGTTTCGTCGCCCAAAACTTTTACTGCGCTATCATTAACCTCCAGGGCATCGTAAAAGGCTAGTTCATCCTCAGAGAGGCCGAGATCTTCTCCGCGCTTGGCGGCCTGGCGCATTTCTCTGGCCAGGTCGATCAGCTCTTCGATTACTGCGGCGGTCTCAATGGATCTGGTCTGATAAGATTTAACTGATTTTTGAAGCATTTCCGCAAAGGACCTTGACTGGACTAAATTCTTCTTGGAACGAGTGGTTATCTCATCATTCAAGAGCTTTCTAAGCAGCTCAAAAGCAAGGTTCTTCTGAGGCATTCCGCGAACTTCGGCCAGGAATTCTTCCGAGAGGATCGAGATGTCTGGCTTTTTAAGGCCTGCCATGGCAAAGATATCCACCACGCCATCAGGTGTGACTGCTTTAGTTACAAGTTGGCGAATTGCGAAATTAAGATCGTTGACCGATTTCTGGCCTTCAACGCTGGATTTGGCAAGAGCGGAGCGAACAGCCTGGAAGAAACCGACATCGTCTCGAATTTGCATGGCTGCTTCGTGAGGCACAGCTAGGGCAAAAGCCTTGGATAGCTCTGTTACCGCCTTCATGAGCCTGGCTTTTCCCTCCTCCTGCCTTAGAATATGCTCTTGCGCCATTGGGAGCAGAGCCAGCCTTTGGGGCGGGGTTCCATTTATCCAAAGAGACCAATCGAAACCGTGGAATAGCCCGCGACAGATCTCATACTTCTCCATCATCACTGCTACTGCATCTTCCTGATTTATGGCCGTCTTGCCAGTCCCGCCACTTTGGGTGTAGTTGGCCAGGGCGCTTTTGAGATAAGGAGCCAGGCCGATGTAATCCACAATCAGACCACCTGGCTTATCTCTGAAGACGCGATTGACCCTGGCAATGGCCTGCATCAGACCGTGACTTTGCATGGGCTTAATGACATACATGGTGTGAAGGCAAGGGGCATCGAATCCGGTCAGCCACATATCCCGGACAATGACCATCTTGAGAGGATCATCCGGATTTTTAAAGCGCTTGGCGATCTCTTCCCTACGCTGTTTGTTGCGGATGTGCACCTGCCATTCAAGAGGATCTGAGGCCGAGCCGGTCATGACGATCTTGATAGCGCCCTTATCGTCGTCTGAATTGTGCCATTCCGGGTGCAGGCGTGTGATGGCATTGTACATCCCCACGCAAATGTCGCGGCTCATGCAGACGATCATGGCCTTGCCCTCCAAGGCCTCCAGGCGTCGCTCGAAGTGCTCTACAATATCGCTGGATACGAGATCAATGCACTTCTCAGTGCCAAAGATTTCCCTTAGGGCAGCCCATTTGGTTTTTAGCGTTTCCTTCGACTCCAGCTCCTCGCCCTCAGTCACCTCCTCGAACTCTGAGTCCAGGTGGGGAAGCAGATCTTCGTTAAGCCCAAGTTTGGCCAGGCGGCTTTCGTAGTAAATGGGAACAGTAGCTCCATCCACAACTGCTTGTCTGATATCGTAGATTGGTTTAATGTACTCGCCAAACACAGCTTTGGTGTTCTTATCGGTCAGCTCCAATGGTGTGCCGGTGAATCCAATAAAGGATGCATTGGGCAAGGCATCTCGCATATGGCGGGCGAAGCCGTCGATGAAATCGTATTGGCTGCGGTGGGCCTCGTCGGCTATTACTATTATGTTTCTGCGCTCGGAGAGAGGGCTGTATTTCTCGCCCTTTTCTGCGGGGAAAAACTTCTGCACAGTCGTGAAAACAACGCCACCTGAGGCCACCTGCAAAAGCCTTCGCAGGTCATCCCGGCTCTCCGCCTGGACGGGTATCTGGCGCAGCAGCTCGCTACACTCGGTGAAGGTGCCAAAGAGCTGGTCGTCCAAGTCGTTTCTGTCGGTTATTACTAATATGGTTGGGTTTTGCATTGCCGGTTCCAGGATAACTCGGCCGGCGTAGAAAGCCATGGTGAGGCTCTTTCCCGAGCCCTGGGTATGCCAGACCACACCGCAACGCCTGTCGCCTGCGGGGCCGGAAGCTTTCAAGGTGGCCTGCAGGGCTTTCTGAACGGCGTGGAACTGGTGGTAGCCCGCCATCATCTTGATGATCTGGCCATCCATGTCCTCGAAGACAATAAAATAACGCAGCAGGTCGAGAAAGCGGCGTTTCTCGAAGACTCCGCGAATTAAGACCTCCAGTTGCGGAATTGTTGCCGGGGCAATATCCTCGCCCTCGATGGTTCGCCAGGGGGAAAAGCGCTCCCGGTCGGCAGTGAGCGTGCCCAGGCGGGCCTCCAGGTTTGTTCTCCGGGTGGTCGAAATCGATGAGGCGCACACGGTCGCCAGCGATGGAGCCATCTTTGCGGAGGTATTCGACTTCCACGCCCTCGACAAGCATGCGGTGGAAGGTGCGGTTGTTGGCGGTAATAGATGGCGATTCGGGGCGGGTGAGTTTGCGGAGGGCCTCCTCTAAGGCATCGGGTGGTATGGAAGAGTTGAGCCTGGCGAGGGCGTGTATAAGGCGGGTATAGAGTATAACGTCGCTGTAGTCTTGGCGTTCAGCAGAGGGTTCATTTGCAGTGATGGAAGGCCCATGTTGGATTTCGTAGTCGAGAAACGCGAAAAGATCGATGGCTACAGATTCAACAATTGATTCGTCCAAGAAGTTAGGCACGACCAGGTCCTCCGTCTCTTACAGATAGATCAGGAAGTAACTTTCGAATGGCTTCAAGTTCTTGTTTAAAATGTAGACTGCCTATTGTTAGCTCTTTTGATTCCCGGATAATCTCATAGATAAATTGTTGGTCGGTTTCTTTCCCCCTTTTCTTCTTGTAAAAGCATAATTTGATGTTGTGTCCAGTGTCATCAGGTACAAAATATATAAATGGCTTCAAGTCATATATTTTATAATTAATTTTAAGTAATATCGAATCGTTATTGAGATAATTTATGCATTCTGTGTGCAGTTCGCGAGTAAGTGGAATCTCCTGAATTGTTCTGCTCATTGCATGCCCAGTGAATATTTCAAATCTCGGTTTTAATGCATCACTTCCAGCGTTAAAGAATCTCATAAGAGTCACATCTTTTAGTCCTTGCAGCTTCTGCAAGATGTCAAAGACTTCATCAAAATGATCCGAGAAAATGCTTGCTGCTTGAGTTTCCGATTTAGCAGCTTGATGCGAAAAGCCATTTCGAACCTGATTTAAAGTCCTTATATTCCCAATTACGTCTAATGGAATGATCTTGGACGATTCCAATTTATATTTGTCATCCTTTGATTTCTGAAGAAGCTGTTCCGCAACCAGAAGTTTAGCGCTAAGACTATCTGAGAGCACATGAGACATCTTAATGTTTGTTCCTTCCATCGACAACCCCAGGCACCTATACTCACCTATAACCATTGCGAATATGAATGCAACAAGGGATTCCCAAGTATCTTTCAAGAAATCCAACCGTTGATTATAATTTTCATAACCGTGTTCAGCACGATAAAAGCTGTAGGCTATCGGCATTGGAAACTCATTCCAGATCGTGCTCTTAAACTCGTCTCTTTTCTCGGAGCAATAATCTAAATAAGCGAGGCGGTATGTTTCTGGTTCCATCTGATAAAGGATACAACTAGGCGAAAATGATGCTCCAACAATTTTCATCTTCCTAAGCTTATTATCCTCTTCATCGGCATTTTCTTCAATTATTTCGGCATCATAATCTAAATATCGATTAAAGTCGGCAAGGTCTTCATAGTCAGGTACAGGTTTACCATCTTTCTTAGAGGGAATATTGAAACCGTTTCCTGTCATAGTTTGACGCTTACCTCCCCCGAAATTAAATTTAGCAATAAATTGTTTCTTATTTCCGATATAATGTTCGACTCCCTAATATTTGAGAGGAGCCTCATACGCAGCGGCAACATTTTCTCTAAAAATGCATTAAGCACATCTTGATCAGGCAAAACTAGATCGATATCTGTGATTATTTTAGCGTTCATATTTGCCTGAACCGATCCAGACTTTGCGCCTTCGACATAATCAGTATATTTAGCCGATTTTAGAAATCCATACACATAATACGAATGTGATAAAGACTCCATTTTCAATCTAACAAGGTAAGATGCAAAAACAGCTGCTATATTAGATTCAATTATCGCGGATTTTCCGGGGTCGGCCATTCTTGCTACAATTATATCTCCAATTCTTAAACGGTATTTTTCAAAATCTTTATCAGATATCCGACAATAAGGAACTTTCTCCCAGTCGATCCAATTTTGCTTGTTTATATCTGTTACTCGCAAAAAATGAGGGCCAATCGGTTGATCTGATGCGCTTTCAGTGTAACCATATTGTGTTGAACAAATATCTGATAATCTAACAACTTTCCACCCGTTAGGAATTTCCCACAACTCGTTTTCCTCGAACCCATCCGGAAACAGCGCCGCCGTCTCCGCGTCCATGCCTGCGGGTGCAAACCCTTCCGCTCGCGCTCGCACGGGGTCGAAGTCCACGAACCAGGACTTGAAGATGGCTCGGGCCATGGCCTCCAGGGTCTCGTTCATGCGGCGGTTGGCTTCGATCTTGTCATCCAGGGAGCCGAGGATGCGGGCGATGGCGCGCTGCTCGGGGAGGGGTGGAACTCTAAGAGCGAAATTGCGTATTAATGTCCCGCTGAGATTTCTTTGAGCCCCTCCTGTTGCAAGTTGGATAAAATCCGATCTGTGATATTTTAACGCATAAAACAGATAAAGATAATGACAAATTTCAGGATCAGCAATGAGTGCGCAGCATGCCTGGTTAGTTGCGGCTTCTGTTCTAAGAATTCCAAGGCTCGTTATTGTCTTACCATCCCCATACATTGCCATTAAAACCGTATTCGGTGGGAATAATTTTGCTGAGGATTTTTCTAAGGCTTCTTCTGTTATTTTCTCCTCAGAATCATCCACATAGTAGTCATTCAGCTCTTTTGTTTTTATCCACTTTATAGTTCCATTTTGATAGAAATTAGGATTACTTCGTAATGGTGTTCCACCACTAGTAACATTTATGCATAAAGAATCAACAGCCATAACCCGCCAACCCTCTGGCACATTATCGATAGGGGTAGGGTTTGTAAAAGTGGTCATGGAGCTCTCCTTGTTCTACGCCGGATTGGTCCGTTCATCGCTCGCCTTCCCCCGCACCTTCCAGCTCCGCTTCCAGCTCTTCAATAGTAGGCAAACTCCCCTTGAGATTCTCCGGCAGCGCCGATGAGAGTTGATATTCTGCTACCCCCATTGGCTTATTGGTGTCCCTCAATGCATACTCGACGATTACCCGGTTCTTCCCCTTGCAGAGCACAATCCCAATCGATGGCCCATCTTCTGCACGCCTCAAGAGGTCGTCCACTGCAGAAAGATAGAAGTTCATCTTGCCCGCAAACTCAGGCTGAAAATCAGAGATCTTCAGGTCGATTACCACATAGCAGCGCAGATTCAGATGATAAAATAAAAGATCAATATAAAAGTCCTGGTCTCCAATCTCCAGGTGATACTGGCTTCCTAAAAAGGCGAATCCTACCCCTATCTCCAGCAAAAACTCCCGCAGATGATTTAGCAAGGCTGCCTCTAAATCCCGCTCCTGCGCCTCCTTGCCCAGAGTTAGGAAATCGAAGTTGTAAGGATCTTTGAGAATCTGACAGGCAAGCTCAGACTGCGGAGAAGGCAGCGTCCGGTCAAAGTTGACCTGCGCTCGCCCCTGCCGCTGGTAAAGGCCGCTCTCAATCTGGTGGACCAGGATATTCCTGCTCCAACCATGTGAGATCGTGCTCCGGATGTAGAAATCTCTGGCAACTGGATTCTTCACCTTATCCAGGATAACGCAGTTGTGGAACCAGGGTATTTGTGCAGCAGCTTGCTGCACAATTTGCTCCTCCGGATATGCCTCAGCAAAAGCCCTCATGTACTTCAGGTTGCGAGGGGATAGGCCCCTCATCTCCGGGAACTCCCGCCGGAGGTCCTGGGCCAGCCGCTCGATCACCTTGGAGCCCCATCCTTCCTCCATCTGCTGCTCAAGGACCTGCCTGCCTATTCTCCAGTACAGCAATACTAGCTCACGATTGACCGCCAGCCCTGCCTTCAGCCTGGCGGCTCTGATCTGATCCTTCAGGCTGGCCAGAATAGCAGCATAACCAGTCGGAAGCTCAACCAACCGTCCCTCAGACATCATACCCCAGCCTCTTCAGGTTAGTCCGAATCTCCGCTTCCAATCGCTCAGATTCCTGGAACTGCTCGCCAAGCCTGGCCGTCAGCCTTCGCATCTTCTCCTCAAAAGGCTCTTCGTCCTTATCCACATCCTCTGACCCGACATAGCGTCCTGGCGTGAGAACATAGCTGCTCTCGCGGATCCTCTCGATAGTCGTGCTCTTGCAAAAGCCAGGCACATCCTCGTATTTCCCTGCGCCTGCATCACCTCGCCAGGCATGGTAGGTCCCGGCAATTCTCGCAATCTCTTCATCGGTCAGCAACCGATGCACTCGGTCTACCAAGTACCCCAACTTTCTAGCATTAATGAAGAGAGTCTCTCCTTGTCTGTCTCTGAACCGGCTATCTCGTTTGTTTCTGGCCAGGAACCAGAGGCAGGCGGGAATTTGAGTAGAATAAAAGAGCTGGCCCGGCAGGGCTACCATGCAATCCACAAGATCGGCTTCGATTATGTTCCTGCGAATCTCGCCCTCGCCGGACTGGCTGGAAGACATGGAGCCGTTGGCAAGGACAAAGCCGGCCAGACCATTGGGTGCCAAATGGTAAATGAAGTGCTGCACCCAGGCAAAATTGGCATTGCCCGCCGGAGGAATGCCATACTTCCAGCGAACATCATCTTTTAGCTCTCCGCCACCCCATTCACTGCTATTGAAGGGTGGATTGGCCAGGATGTAATCTGCCTTTAGATCCTTATGCAGGTCACGGCGAAAACTATCTGCATGCTCCGCTCCAAGATTGCCCTCTATTCCTCTGATGGCCAGGTTCATCTTGGCCAAACGCCAGGTGGTGTAGTTCGATTCCTGGCCATACACGCTTATATCTCTTCTATTCCCTTCATGGGCTCTTACAAATTTGTCGCTCTTAACGAACATGCTGCCGGAACCGCAACATGGATCATAAACACGGCCTTTAAAAGGAGCGAGCATCTCAACAAGGGTTTTTACCACGCAACTCGGAGTATAGAATTGTCCGCCTTTCTTTCCTTCTGCGGAAGCGAATTGTTCTAGGAAATACTCGTATGCATCGCCAAGAAAATCAGTTGATCCAGTTTCTTTATCCCTTAGTTCAATATTGCTGATGAGATCGATCAGGCCGCTGAGAGCTTGCATGTCCAGGCCGGGCCTGGCGTAATCCTTTGGCAAAACTCCTTTGAGCGATTTGTTGTCATGCTCAATGGCCACCATGGCGTCATCTACGAGCTTTCCTATCATCGGCTGCCTGGCATTGGCTTTGAGATAGGACCAGCGGGCCTCTTTTGGCACCCACAAGATATTTTCCGAAAGATACTCGTCCGGATGCTCTGGATCTGCTCCTTGATCTTCTTCTTTTAGCAATTGTTCATGTCTTTCTTGGAAGGCATCAGAAATATATTTGAGAAAAATAAGGCCGAGGACGACGTGCTTATACTCTGCTGCATCCATGTTATTTCGTAGCTTATCCGCTGCAATCCAAAGCGCGGCTTCTAAGCTCAGGGTCGCTTCTTTATTCTTTGAAATAGCGCTACGCCTTCCGTTAGCCATATTTAACTCCTTAAGCCGTAGCTGGCTATTGGCATACCACACGAAATAGTTTTTGGATGAAGTCAAACGGCGGCGCGCCCAAGCAGCAAGCAGCGGGGCATTCATTTTAAAATAATTTAATGAGCCAAAGACGATGACGAAAATGAAATGAAAAAAAGATGACAGCCCGCTCACTTGATGAGCGGGATGGCCTCAACTGCATCTGGGTTGGCGAGAGCAGACAGATCACCCGTGGGGTTGCCCAGGGCCTTGGCCTTGATGACGCGGCGCATGATCTTTCCGGACCTGGTCTTGGGAACGTCCTTGACGAAGAAGACCGCCTCCGGATATGCCACCGGTCCCAGAACGGTTCTCACGTGCTTTGCCAGCTCTTTCTTGAGATCCTCGCTCTCCTGGTTTCCTGTTCTGAGGATGACGAAGGCCACGATGACCTCGCCCTTGACCTCGTCTGGCTTGCCGATGACCGCTGCCTCAGCCACTTTCGGATGGCTGACCAGTGCGGACTCGACCTCAGCATTTGAGATCCTGTGTCCGGCCACCTTCAGCACATCGTCGATCCTGCCCTGGATGAAGAAGTATCCATCCTTGTCCTTGGTGGCCTTGTCGCCAGCCAGGTATGTGCCGGGCCGAATCTCCCAGTACATCTGCCAGTACTCCTTCTTGTACCTCTCGGGGTCCCTGTAGAAGGCCCTGAGCATGGACGGCCAGGGTGTGTTGCTGACAATATTGCCTCCTGTGCCGGGGAGAACTGGGTTGGCATCTTCGTCCAGGATATCGATGTTAAACCCAGGCAGCGAGAAGGTTGCAGATCCGGGCTTCAAGGGCGTGATGGGCAGAGGCGATACCAGGAAGGTGCCAGTCTCGGTCCCCCTTATGATCTTCATCGAAGATGCTTATAAGCAAAGATAACATGCTAGTCTATGGTACACTTTGAAGAGACATTTCCTCAGCACAACCGATGATTATCATAAGCATGGGCTTGATTCGCTGGGCTGGGAGATCACGCTCTCGGTCATGCTTGAAAACCCCCGGAGCCCCTGTCGGAGCGTCCTCCGGAAAGGCGACTCCTTCGGCAACCTCCTCTATGACTTCCTTGGCCAGGTCATCCCCCTGGATCGCATCCGGCATATCATTGAGATCGGCGGGGGGTACGGCCATCTCATGAGGGATTTTTTGAGGCGGGACAGCAAGCTCGAAGCAACTATGATCGACCTCTCGCCGTTCCTCCTCGCGCAGCAGCGGGAAGTGCTCCGGGATTTCGATGTGCGGTTCGTGCCGGGGGATTTCCTTGAGATGGGCGATTCGGTCCTGTCGAACATCGACCTTGCCATACTCAATGAGGTCATCGGAGATCTCCCTGCCGCCTGCCAGGTTCCGAGGAACGCGCTTCTTGACGGCTCCGATGCAAAGGATACGCTGCTTTCGGAGGTGCGGCGCATCTACAACTCTTATGGGATCGCGCCCCCTGTCGCGAACCGTTTCACTGTGAACCTGGGTGCAATCCAGGCCATGGAAAAGCTCTGCACTGCCAAGGTTCCCTATCTTTATGTCAGCGAGCACAGCTGCGAGGCGCGCATTCCCGACGAGCTGACGGGACTCTTGGAGCAGACTACGGCGGGAGATCCTGAGCGCATACGGCTGCACGGTCACGATGAGTATACCATCCGCTTCTCTGACCTGGAAAGAGTCGCCTCTTCTTTTGGTTATACATCTCGAAGAGGCCAGTATATCGACTTCATTCGGCCCGTGATCGAGGGGGAAGTCGCCTTCGTGCTGTGCTTGGGCCCTTCAAAGATCGACCGATACGAGATCATCGAGCAATTCATCGAGGATCTGGTCAAATATGAGTATCTGATTCTTAGCCTGCCTGACACCGAGAATCAAACGTGATCCTTTTAATAAAATAAGAAAAATGGAAAAAAATGAGATCCAGATCAGACTATCTTCGGGATCCCGTCTACTGCCTCTGGATTCATCAGAGTGGAGATATCTCCCACCGGCTGCCCCATGGCTCTGGATCTGATCACACGACGCATGATCTTGCCGGACCTGGTCTTGGGCACGTCATTGACGAAGTATATCGCCTCTGGAATTGCGATTGGCCCCAGAGTTTTCCTGATATGAGCCTTCAATTCCTTCTTCAAGTCCTCACTTGGAGTTACCCCGCTTCTCAGGATGGCGAAGACGATTATGACCTCGCCCTTGACCTCGTCGGGCTTGCCGATCACAGCGGCCTCAGCCACCTTGGGATGGGACACTGCGGCGGACTCAATTTCGGAGTTGCCTAATCTGTGGCCAGCCACCTTGATGACGTCATCAATGCGTCCCTGGACCCAGAAGTAGCCGTCCTTATCGACTCTGCCCTTATCTCCTGCCAGGTAAGCTCCCGGAGCCACCTTCCAGTAATGCTCCCAATAGGTCTTCATGTATCTGGCCGGGTCCTTATAGAAGTCCCTGAGCATGGTTGGATAGGGCGTCGTTATGACTAGGTTTCCACCCTGGCCAGTGGGCAGCTGTTTTCCAGACTCGTCCCAGACCTCGACGTTGTATCCGGGCAGCGGCAAGGTACACGATCCAGGCTTGAGCGGCGTTATGGGCAGCGGCGAGTTGATGAATGTGCCCGTTTCGGTCTGCCACCAGGTGTCCATAATCTGGAGCTCGTTCCTGCCGATATGCTCTCTGTACCACATCCAGGCCTCAGGATTTATTGGCTCGCCTACAGTGCCCAGCAGTCGGAGACTCTTCAAGTTGCACTTGTCCGACCACTCATGGCCAGCTTTCATGAACATCCTTATGGCGGTGGGGGCGGTGTATATAACGGACACCTTGTGCTCCTCTACGATTTGCCACCATCTTGAGAAGTCCGGGAAGTCAGGAGATCCCTCGTATATTACGCTGGTAACGCCAAGCATTAGCGGAGCATACACGATGTAGCTGTG
>JAPKYD010000016.1 GCA_026394475.1 Methanothrix sp. | reverse complement strand
CAGGTGCACCAGGTTCTTGCTGGCATGTCTTCCGAAGATCTGCAGGGCGCTGGTGGTTGGCTTCCAGGGTCGGTCCTTTAAGCTCATGATGCGCATTCCCAGGGCTTCGTAGCTGAGCTGGGGGAGGTCCGAGTCACTTATGATCCATATGCTCTGCGCCTTTCGGAAGAATTGGAAGCCATCAAACTCGCTCTCCGGAATGCCGAACCTGGAATGCCAGAGCCCTGCCACCTCGGAAGGGTCCATCGGCTCGAAGACATTCCTAATTCTTGATGAGCCTGGCGACAAAGAATCCTCCCGTGTCGTTGAGATGAGGATAGTAGCGGGCACATTTCTTCAAATCATCGTTCAATGGCTCGCCATTCCATGCCGTTATCCCTGGGCATTCTTTCAAGCCGGGGATGGATATTTGCTCCAGTCGCGCTTCATTCAGCACCTTCTCCACCACCGTTTCGTTCTCCTCGGGAGCATAGGTGCAGGTGGAGTAGACCACCACACCTCCCGGCTTCGCCAGCCGGATGGCATTCTTCAGCAGGCCTATTTGCAGCGCCTGGAGCTCAAGCGATCTTTTGCAGCTGCTCTTCGCCAGCGTTCCCGGCCCTCTTCTCTCCCGGCCTTCGCCCGAGCAGGGAGCATCCACCAGAATCCTGTCGAAGGCGCCGCGTGGAAATCTCCGGCCATCGTACCGGGTGATGGCCGCATTTAAAACGCCCAATCGCTCGCAGTTCGATCGCAGCGGGGCAATTCTGGCCAGAGAGGGCTCATTGGCAACGATCAGACCACGATTTTTCATCATCTGGGAGATCTGAGAGGTCTTGCTGCCAGGAGAGGCACACAGGTCCAGGACCTGCTCGCCTGGCTGCGGGTCCAAGACCAGGGGCGGAACCATGGACACCTCCTCCTGGATGTGGATGTAGCCCAAGAGATTTTCCAGCAGCTTTCCAGGACTCTCCACATCCAACCTTAAACCCAGAGGATACCAGCCAAAGGTCTGATAGGGAACGGCTTCTGCCTCCAGACGCTCTAAAAGAGAAGTTCTCTTAATCTTCAGAGTATTAATGCGTGCAGAATTGAATAGCGGCAAGCGCTGGATGGCCTTGAAATCATCGAAGTCGGGAACTATATCCCGATACCTCTCCAGATGGTCCATGCCGCCAGATAGGAGATCCTGACAGAAATAAATTGGCCTTTAAGGAGCAAAAGGATTTAATAGTCGGATAGCGAGCATGCTGAATGCGTAAAACTGTTTTGAGGTTTTCGCGAAGGACGGTGAAGATTTGTTCAGAGGCGAAGAAGGATCTCCCATGGGTAGATCCGCTCCAACTGCTCCTGTAGAAGTTGGAAAAGAGTACGATATCAAGATCGAGGACATTGCCCGCGAAGGCGACGGCATTGCCAGAGTCGAAGGATTTGTGATCTTTGTACCCGAGACACAGGTCGGGGACCAGGTCAAGATCCAGGTTGACAAGGTAATGAGGCGTTTCGCTGTCGGTCACAAAGTCTGATTTCCGTCTTTCCCAAGGGTGGTGATGGGTTTGGCAAATTATAATGAGGACCGGTCCTCCATGGGCACTCCTGCTCCTGTAGAAGTTGGAAAAGAGTACGACGTCAAGATCGAGGACATTGCCCGCGAAGGCGACGGCATTGCCAGAGTCGAAGGATTTGTGATCTTTGTACCCGAGACACAGGTCGGGGACCAGGTCAAGATCCAGGTTGACAAGGTAATGAGGCGTTTCGCCATCGGCCGCAAGGTCTGAAGCCAGGCAGTTGCTATCGAAATGCCGCTGGTTTCTGTGAACCAGGATGCTATCTTTGTTTTTATGGTGTATTGGCGAATGCGTTTCACTTCCTAGGGCAAGCCATCGCGGCCATAGATCTCCAGCATTATGCTAAAATAGGTGCAGCCAACCAGCCATTTTCATCAGAAGGCTCGAACGCTCGATAATTTATTAATGCAGCCTTAATAAATCATTGAAGAAAAAGGGCAGATCAGGAGCGAAGGATCTCTTCCAGATCCTTCAGGAAGAGGTTGACGTTCTCGCGGGTCATATGCGTCATGAGGATCAGCCGCAGCGCTCTATTGGGCTCGCGGGTCATGGAGACATGCCAGTCGCGCTTCATCAGCTCCTCTCGCACTTCTGCCGTGGAAGGCACCTTCAAGGCCACAACGTTCATGACGGGCTCGATAAACGGCTCAATTCCGATCTTTCTCGCACCCAAGGTCAGATGCCTGGTCAGGTCCATGCAGTAGTTGACCATCTCTTGGAAGCCCTCGCGGCCCAGATGCCTCATCACGGCGTAAGTGGCAGCGGCCGCGGCGCCGCTCCTTGTTCCCGTCAAGGACGCCTGCCTGGCTTTGGTGAGATAATGCGTCTCGGTCTCCAGGGCATTCATGCAATCCTGGCCGCGGAAGAGAAGGCCGCCAGCAGGGATGGTGCTCATTCCCATCTTATGAGGATCGATGGTGATGGAGGAGACGCCCTTAACCTGGAAATCCCAGCGCCAGTCGCCCTCCAAGAAGGGCAGAACAAAGCCTCCGAAGGCCGCGTCCACGTGTAAGTGAATTCCCCGCTCCAACGCCAGTCGGGCTAGGCCCTCGATGGGGTCCACCTGGCCGAACTCAGTGGTTCCGGCTATACCCACTAGCGCCACGGTATTGCCATCCACCAGAGACTCCACCGATCCAAGATCGACCTTGAGGTTCTCGTCCAGATCGGCTTTGCGCACCTCCAGACAGAGCAGGTCGCCGATCTTGTCGAAGGAGAAGTGGGCGGAGGCTGGCACAACGATGTTTCCGTTCTTCCTGCCCGCCTCATTCCTGGCCGCCCGGATGGCCTGAATGTTCGATTCTGTTCCGCCGGTGGAGATGTAGCCTGCCACGTTGGCGCAACCAAGCAGCTCGCCCAGCATGTGCACTACCTGCTGCTCCAGATCGGCCACGCCAGGGAAGAGACCCGGATCGCCCAGGTTTGTCTCCAAAAACAGGTCATGAGCCCTTATCGCGATGGGATGAGGCCTAGTGCACATGGTGGAGAAGAATCTGTCATAGCAGAAGTCGCGAGATCTCGTCTCCTCCAGAATGCGCATGACCTCATCCTCAGAAAGGGCTTTGTCTCTCATATCAGCACCTTCGGGCTTTTGGCCCCCCGGACTAATCCCTGTTCCTCAGGGCCTTCAGCATGAGGATCTTCTCGGACCTGGCCACAGTCTCCCGCACCACGGCTACGGCATCGATGTTGGCAGAGATGCTGGTGATGCCGATCTCCACGAGCCGCTTGACCATCTCCGGATACGATCCCGCCTGACCGCAGATGGAGGTCTTGACCTCGGCCTCGTTGCAGCGCTCCACCACGTACTCGATGAGCTTCAGAATGGCAGGATGCAGCTCGGTGTAGAGCTCGGCCACGTTCTCGTTGTTGCGATCCACGGCCAGGGTGTACTGCGTCAGGTCGTTGGTGCCGAAGGATACGAAGTCGATTCCATCCTCGATGAAGTCCTCGATGGTGAGCGCCGCGCCGGGTGTCTCGACCATGATGCCCACATCGATTCTCTCCAGGTCCAGCCCCTCCTCGACCATGATGGCCTTGGCCTTCTGGAACTCGCGGACGTGCTGCACCATGGGCAGCATGATGCCCACGTTGGAAAGACCCATCTCGTGCAGCTTCTTGAAGGCCCTTACCTCCAGGCGGAAGTGATCCGTCTCCGTAAGATCCCTGCGGATGCCGCGCCATCCGAGCATGGGATTATGCTCATGAGGCTCGCCTTCTCCGCCCTCCATGGCCCGGAACTCATCCGTGGGTGCATCCAGAGTGCGAACCCATACCGGCTTGGGATAGAAGGCATCGGCTACGGTCTTTACGCCCTTCACCAGCTCATTGATGTACTCCTCGCTCTTTTTATTCTTGATGTACCAGTTGGGAGTCTTGCCTAGGCCCAGGATCATATGCTCTATGCGAAGCAGCCCGACGCCGTCCGCTAAGGTCGCAGCAGCGGCCTGCGCCCTGTCGGGCTCGCTGATGTTGACCTTGATCTCCGTGGCAGTGATGGGCTTGGAGACCACAACGCCTGCATTCGCCGCAGCGGCGGGCTTGGGGGCAGCGGCCAGAGCCACACGACCCTCGTAGACCATGCCTTTGCTGCCGTCTACGGTTATCTCCATATCCTCTTTCAAGACAGAGGTGGCCTTCTTGGTTCCCACCACGGCGGGACAGCCCAGCTCGCGGCTCACTATGGCGGCGTGGCAGGCCATGCCTCCTTCATCGGTGACGATGGCCCCGGCGCGCTTCATGCCCGGAACCATGTCCGGCATGGTCATCTTGGTGACCATGATGTCGCCCTGCCGGACCTTGTCCAGCTCCCTTCCGCTGGTGATTATCCGAACGATCCCGGTGGCTGCGCCCGGCGCGCCTGCGAGGCCGGTGAGCAGCACTTTGCCGGTGCCTTCCGATTGCGCGGCGGGCTTCTTGTTGCCAATAGTAGTAATAGGCCGGGAGTGGAGGATGTAGATCTTGCCCTTCTCCACGCCCCATTCGATATCCTGCGGGATGCCGTAGTGCTTCTCCAGGATCTCGGCGTACTTGGCCAGCTCCGCTATCTCGTTATCCGTGAGAACCGTTGCCTCTCTCTTCTTCTGTGGGACTTTGACGGTGACCGTCTTCTGGGTCTTTGGATCCCTGAAGATCATGATCTCCTTGGTGGCGACGTACCTGCTCAGAATATTCTTGCTATTCCGATCTACCACATAGTTATCCGGAGATACGCTGCCGCTCACCACGGCCTCACCCAGGCCCCAGGCACCTTCTATGACCACCAGCGGCTCACCTGTGGAGGGCTGGGAGCTGAACATCACGCCGGACTTCTCGGAGTCCACCATCTTCTGAACAATGGCAGAGAGGTTGACCTTATCATGCTCAAATCCCTGCTCCACCCGGTAGAAGATCGCCCTGGCCCCATAGAGAGACGCCCAGCACTTTCTCACAGCGTTGAATACCTCATCCGCTCCTCGCATGTTCAGGTAGGTCTCCTGCTGGCCCGCGAAGCTGGCATCGGGCAGATCCTCGGCGGTGGCGCTCGATCTCACCGCCACGAAGACCTGCTCGCCTTCCCGCTTGCAAAGCTCTTCATAGCGGGATCTTATGGCCTGCTCGATATTCTTCGGAACCCTGGCCTCCATGATGAGCCGCTTGGCGGTCTCCTCAGCCTTGTGAAGCTCTGCCTCTTCATTGACATCCACCTTGAGGGCATCGAATAGCTTCTCGGCAATGCCCGCCCTGTTGATGAAATCCCTGAAGGCCTGGGCAGTAACGGCAAATCCGCCCGGAACCGGCACGCCTATATTTATCATCTCACCCAGGGACGCGCCCTTGCCGCCCACAACGGAAAGGTCGTTCTTACCGACTTCCTCCAACCAAACAACAGCACCCATTGAATCATCCACCCAAACACATTAGTCCCGGTATCTGCCCACCCCTTCCTCTTTACCTTATATCAAGCTTTCACAGGATATATAGGATATATACAAAAGGATATATCCGCGGGGGCATTACACTTCGCAAGCATGCTCAAACGCTTTTCAGGTGCAGCGAAGGCAAAAAAGATGCTGCTCGATCGATGCCTCCCGGTCAAACGCACACAGCTGCGGGCGGGCCCGCAGGCCGCAGGCCGGGTTCTCTGCGAAGATGTCTTCTCCCCTGTGAACTTGCCGGGCTTTTGCCGCGCCGCCATGGACGGTTTTGCCGTGCGATCCCTGGACACAAAAGGCGCCAGGCCTTCCGCGCCGGTTTATCTGGAGAAGTTCATCTCGCTTCGGACGGGCATGGAGGTGCCGGAGGACTTCGATGCTGTAACGATGCTCGAGGATTCCGTGCTGCGGGGCGATACCTTGGAGATCACGACAGAGGCTCACCCCTACAAAAACGTCTCCCAAATCGGCGAGGACATCTGCCGAGGAGATGCGGTCTTCCGAGAAGGGCGCCGCCTTAGACCGCCGGATGTCGCCCTGCTGGCTGCACTGGGAATTTGCGAGGTCGGAATTTATGTCCGGCCAAAGGTTTCCATCATTCCCACGGGAGGCGAGATTGTTCCCATAGGCGCCCGCCCCCTGCAGGCCGGAGAGGCCTATGAGATCAACGGGCTGAGGGCAGAGCTGTATGTGGAAAAATGGGGCGGCGCGCCCAAAAAAAGGGAGATAGTGCCCGACGATCCGGACAGGATTCGCGAAGCCGTAAGATCCAGCCTGGATGCGGATATGATCATAATCATCGGCGGGACCTCGGTGGGAGAGAGGGATTACGCCCCTCGCATGCTGGCGGAGATGGGCGAGCTGTTTGTGCACGGCGTTCGCCTTCAGCCCGGCAAGCCTACGGCCTTCGGAATAGTTGATACCAAGCCGGTGATATGCCTGCCCGGCTATCCCGTGGCCGCGCTCTCGGATCTTTACCTGTTCGTCCGCCCGGCCATCAAGAAGATGGCTCACCTGGACGACGCCATGCCCAGGACCTGCGCCAGGCTTGCTCGCAAGATCGCCTCGAAACCGGGATACTTGAGCATAGTAAGAGTTGCCCTCCGAGGCGAAGAGGCCGAGCCCATCATGGTCTCTGGAGCGGGCATCCTCAGCTCCGTGGCGCGGGCGGACGGCTTCGTGATCGTGCCCGAGGAGCGTGAAGGCATCGAGGCCGGGGAGATGGTGGAGGTGTGCCTCTTTGAATGAGGCGTGTTTGGAACTTCATAGATCCAAAGCTACTTGAGCGTCAGACAAATGAAGTTGAGTTAAATTAATCCTACTGGCGTAGATTTCTTATAGGAGCAGATCCCCGCCAAGATCATGAAATGGATCTACCCCGATTTCGAATTTCGGCCCAAGCGGCCGCTCTTCCTCTGCATCATCTCCAACACCGATACCGGCAAGATACCGGGCATCAGTGCCGCCGGAACCACGCCGGAACTTACCGACTACACCCCCGGCGCCGACGCCGAGCTGGTGGAGACCAACAAGATCATCACCATGCCTGAGCTGCCCGAGGCCCCGGGCGGCTCGCCCACTCCGGCCATAGTCACCAAGGCCGCTTTGAACTTAACCGGCATTCCCTCCCTGTTCGTGGCCTCCGGTCTTCGCAAGAAGCCGGCCATTCCCTACGTAGAGCTGGGCGGATCGGCGGGCAGCGATATCCGCCTGCACAGCGCCGTGCCAAACGCCCAGGCCCTCTACGAAAATGCGAGCCTTCTTGGGAAGAAGCTGGCCAGGCTTTCGGACTGCGTCTTCATTGGCGAGTCCATAGCTGGCGGCACCACCACCGCTCTGGCCGTCCTGCGGGCTCTGGGCTACAGCGCAAACGTTAGCAGCAGCTTCGCTTCCAATCCCACGGAGCTGAAGCTGCGAGTGGTGGATGAGGCAATGAAAAGGGCAGGAATAGCGGAAGGCAGTCTAAAGAATGACCCTCTCCGGGCGGTGGCCGAGCTCGGCGATCCCATGATGCCTGCCGCTCTTGGACTGATGCGCGGGCTCAAAGGAACCAAGGTCGTGCTGGCGGGCGGCACCCAGATGGCCGCCGTCCTGGCCTTGGGAAAAGCCCTGCAGATCGAAGGAGACATCTCCATCGCCACCACCAAATACATCGTGGAGGATAAGACCGCCAGCTTCCGGGAGATCGTGGAATCGACAGGCTGGCCCTACTACTACGTCGATCCTGGCCTGGAGATGTCCAAGATCCCGTCTGTGCAGATCTACGCTCAGGGGTACGTCAAGGAGGGCGTGGGCATGGGCGGGGCCGCCCTGCTGGCGGGCATCTATGGCGTGCCGCGAGAGCGGCTTGTGGAAGAGACCGACCATGTGCTGATGACCGTCGAGCTGCCCAAGAAGTAGAGGGCCCATCAGCTCGCTGAAGAATCATTTTTTTCCGGAAATGAAAGCTGCCGTTCTGATCTCGCCCGGCGTCCTGGAGCTCGCCGATCTCCCCGATCCAAAGTGTCCGGAGGGCGGAGCCCTCATCAAGGTGAAGGCCTGCGCAGTCTGCGGCACAGATGTCAAGATGCTGCAGTACGGCCACAGAGACCTGGCTTATCCGCGCGTCCTGGGGCATGAGATGGTCGGAGAGGTGGCAAAGATTGACAGAGACTGCAAAATAGCAGAGGGGGATCTGGTGCAGGTCTGGCCGGGAATCGCCTGCGGACGGTGCAGGTCCTGTGGGAGAGGCGAGGACAACCGCTGCCAAGAGATGAAGATCCTGGGATTCAACCGCGATGGAGG
>JAPKYD010000035.1 GCA_026394475.1 Methanothrix sp. | reverse complement strand
TGTGGCCCATATTCCCATCCTCTTTATGGCTTTGGCCCGGGAGAGGAAGAAGCTGGATGAAATACTATCAGAGAACAGGTACGACCTGATCATAAGCGACAACCGCATGGGCGTCTACTCCCGCAAGATACCGAGCTACTTTATCACTCACCAGCTTCGCTTCAGCCTGCCCTTCTACCTCTATCCTTTTGAGATGCTGACCATCCCGGTCAACAGCTTCTTCCACATCAAATACGATGGGGTGATAGTTCCCGATATCGCACCCAGTGGCAGCAATCTTTCCGGCAAGCTCTGCCGCTCCAACCTGGATGCCACAAACCAGAGGACCTACTATGCCGGAATCCTTACCAGCACGAAAAAGATGAAGGTGAACGAGGATCTGGATTACCTGATAATAGTATCGGGCCCGGAGCCGCAGAGGACCAAGCTGGAAGAGATCATCCATAAGCAGGTGCGAAAGCTCCCGGGAGAGAAGGTGGTGCTGCTGGCAAGCCCGCAGAAGGAGTTTCATAAAAAGCTGGATGAGCACACCACAGTTCACTCTTACGTCTCCACGGACGAAAAGACGGAGCTGATGAACCGGGCCAGGTTCCTGATCGCCCGGTCGGGCTACACCACTATGATGGAGATGGCGGAGCTGGACAAGAAGCACGGCCTGTTCACGCCGACGCCCGGCCAGACTGAGCAGGAGTACCTCTCCCGATACTATGCCCGGCAGGGCTGGTTCCTCTCCCGCAGCCAGTACAAGCTCAAGCTCCCTGAGGATGCAAAGGCGGCCATGAAATACCAGGGATTCCCGCCCATGCCCAAGACCGAGGAAAACGTGCACAGGCTCTATCAGGAAGTGCTGAAAGAGCATCTGACCTGATTTTTGGCTTCTTCTCAGATCTTTTCTGCCTGATTCTCCCGCAGGGTTCCCCTGGCCATCGAGGCGAAGATCCCCACCACGCAGAGCACGCTGAAGATAGCGAAGGCCACCTTCACGCAGACCAGAAACTGGGGATAGTACTCCGGCACGATCTCCACTTTGCCCATGAAGGTGGAGAAGACCAGCATGGCGATGCCCATGCTCAACACCTGTCCCACCAGCCGCATTGTTCCAAGCATCGCAGAGCCCACACCGTAGCATCGAGGCTCAACGCTGGACATGATGGCGTTGGTGTTGGGAGAGGTGAATAGAGAAAGCCCCAGCCCCAGGATGATAAGGCCGGCCACGATGAAGAGGATGCTCGTCTCCTGGCCCAGAAATACGAAGGCTAAGATGCCCACAAAAGTCAGGGCCATTCCGGCCGTGGCCACCAGTCGCGGCTCCACCCGGTCCGAGAGCCTTCCCGTGTAGGGAGACAAGACGGTCATGACCAGCGGCTGAGCCACCAGTATCAGTCCAGCCTGATCTGGCTGCAGTCCTTTGATGTACTGCAGATAGAGGCTGAGCAGAAAAGTAACCGCAAAGGTGGAGCTGTAATTTATCAGAGCCGCCAGGTTAGAGAAAGCATAGACGCGGTTGCTCTTAAAAAGGCCAACGTCCAGAACAGGGCATGCCACCCTCGACTCCCAGCGTATGAGCAGGAAAAAAGTGACCATTCCGGCCAGGGCTAGGGCTGCCCCCTCCGGTGCAGGAAGAAGCGATAAGCCGTACATGATCGCTACCAGCATCAGGCTGTAGATTATAGAGCCAACCAGATCGAACCTTTCTTCTCTGGCTCCGGCCCACTCGCCCTTCAGCTTCCACAGCACCAGGGCCAGAGGAATCAGGCCCAAGGGCACATTGATCAAAAACAGGCTCCTCCAGCCGAAGAACGAAGTGAGCAGGCCTCCCAGAAACGGCCCAAGCGAGAGGCCGAGGTATACCGAAGCGGCGTTTATCCCTAAAACCTTGCCCCGCTCTCGCAAGGGAAAGACATTGACCAGGATGGCAGTGCCCGTGCCGAAGATCATGGCGCTGCCAATGCCCTGCAAAATCCTGGAGACTATGAGGATCGAGGACGAAGGGGCAAAGAAGGCCACCAGGGAGGAGGAGGTGAATATAACGAGGCCGATCTGGAAGATCCTCTTCATGCCGTAGATATCCGCTATCTTGCCGAAGGGAACCATGAAGACGGCGGAGGATAGTAGGTAGCTGGTGGCGATCCAGCCCAGGAGAACCGCATTCATGGAGAACTCCGCTCCGATGGCCGGCAGGGCGATGTTGATGGAGGAGACCATGAAGGGCGGCAGGAAGGAAGTTAGGGTGGCGATGATAAGCGCACAGTCTTTTGTCTTGGCATCGGAGCAGATTTCCATCCCGAAAAAGATGGAGCGCTCTGCAATTAACCTTTGTCCATCACCAGTAGTCTTTAAGCTTCTTTTGCACGTCCCGGCATCGCTCCCCAGTTTTTTCAGATAAGATCTCCAGAGGTAGAAGGCCGATCATCCGATCAAGGTAAACGGCTTTTCTCTCCATGAACAAGAGCGCAGAGGCTGAAGAAAGATCGGACAGCATCTGCCTTGCCGCCTCTGCCGAAGCCAAGAGGGATATGCATAGAAGCCCTTTCGCCTCGGTCGGAGAGCGTCGCAGCTCTCCGGTATCCTGGTAGATGGTCCTTCCCAGCTCCTGGAAGGCCTCGATGAAGAGACTGAAGGCCGAATCATCCGAGTCGCAGCGGCCGTGGGTCAGAGCGTAGCCGCATCCCAGGCAGCCTCGATCGCTCCCGTACTGAAGGCAGAAAGGGCAGGTCCCGGGCCGGGTGGGCAGATGGCCGAGCATGGTGAGAGCCAGGGCGCGGGCGAACTTGTGCAGATCGGGAGGATCGACGGTATCCAGCCTCCTGGAGAATATCTCGGCCCAGCGAAGGTGCTCCTCGCAGCCGGCGGCCACGGCTGCTTCGGCGGCCTGCAGGGATTCGGGATCGATGTCCTTTGCTGCTGCCTCGAGCTCTTTATCGCGGTCGGTCATTCTATCGGGATTGGCCAATTCACTTCTTATTTTTCTCTAAAATCTCAATAAGCTCTTTCAAAGTGTACTGGTTTATAAGCTCCAAAATTTTATCCATCTCTTCATAAAATTGTCTTGTCTTAGCCATTATGGTGCTCATCTCTTGCGCCTCTGCACTATGGTTCTCAAGATTCTTTTCGATTTGATTGAGGGCCTGTAAGATCGAATGAATCTCATCCTTCGCAGCGGACAAGACGACCGGCCTCATCGCTTCTGTGTCAGTCTCCAGAGCATAACGGTGCTGCTTATAGCTATGCTGCTTGCCCACCGGACCCACTATGCGAATGGCCATACCCAGGTTTTCGAGGAAGTTCATATTGGAGCGCACTGTCGTTTTACTGTAGCCGGTCTTCTCGGCCAGCATATCAAGGGACATGGGTTCGCTCTCCAAGAAGAGAGTGCCTCTGAGGATTCCCATGGCATCGCTCCACCCATTTTTCTTGGCGGATTTGATGCAGGCATCGATAATGGGCTTCTTTAAGGCCAGTAATTCTTCTTCGTTCACAATACTCAGATCAAACACAAAGTTTAAGTATTTTATTATCATTCGGTTCGTTCGACAAAATCCGTACAGAAGGTTTTATTGGCATGATCGGCTTGGAGCGACTCGGAGTTTGGATCACCGAAAATCCTGCAATAATCATAGCCGCAGCAGTTCTCTTGACCCTGGGATCAGTTCACTATGCCCAGCAGATAGAGAGCCAGGGGATGACCACAGAGAGCTTTGTGTCAAAAGATTCGGCCCTCTATCAATTATATGAACACCTTTACCAGGAAAACTTCGGCGTAGATGCCAATGTGATTCTGATAGAGGGCGATGACGTGGCCAAAGTTGACGCCCTGTCGGCCAGCTTGCGCTTATCCGATCACATGAAGCAGGTTCATAACGTGGCGAGTGTCCAAAGCATAGCCGACGTTGTGGCCGATGCTGAATATCAAAGCAGTGGCATCCGCCGTATCCCCTCGCAAGAGAGAATAGACGAGATCCTGGCCAGCGCTGGCCCCGCTGTCCAGGGCCTAATGCCTGATCGCGGGCACGCCAGGATGATCGTGGGGATGCCTACCACCCTGAAAGAGCCACAACGTAAAGAGCTTCTTCTGGAAATAAATAGTGCTGTCAATTTTGCAGAATTTCCCGCAGGCTACGGCGTCACCGTCACAGGCGATCGTTCTTTCCAGGAAGCAATTGTGGATCTGATGAACAGTAGCAACGGTTCGATACTTGCCCTGTGCGGGGTGCTGATGATAGTAGCCCTGCTTTTGGTCTTCAGGCACGTCAGGTGGTCGCTCCTTCCGATACCCGTAGTCTTTCTGGGCATAATCTGGACCTTCGGAGCAATGGGTTTTTTCCACCTACCCATGAGCATGGTCTCATTTGCCGCTTTTCCCATAATGATAGGGATTGGCATAGACTACGCCATCCAGTTCCACAACCGGATTGATGAGGAGTTGGGCAAAGGCAAATCCATTATAGAAGCAGCCATCAGCACTGTCAACCATGTGGCCCTCCCTGTGGTCATAGCCCTGATTGTTACCGAGGCAGGCTTTGTCTCACTTCTCAGCTCCACCGTCCCCATGATCAATGATTTCGGAAAGATCTGTATCATCGGTCTTGTCATGTGCTACCTCTCCGCCCTCTTCGTGGGCGTAACAGTTCTTTATCTGTCTGAAAGAATAGCTCCCAGGAAAAAGAGGGCTGAAAGCCATTCGGCCGATGGCGCGGCTGTTGGTGCGTATATCGAGAAGACT
>JAPKYD010000019.1 GCA_026394475.1 Methanothrix sp. | reverse complement strand
GTGAGATTTGGAGCATTATTGATGTTGACGGCTCTGGTTTTGACAGCTACAGCAGAGCCAGTCTGGGCCACGGGACTGGGAGGAACCGGTCCATGCGTCGCAAGAAATGCCATGGAAGTCTACTGCATGAATCACGGCGGGTGTCCCAAAAACGGTTACTGTTACTTCCCAGATGGAGGCTACTGCAGTCTTGGGTCCTTCTACAATGGCACCTGCCCCGGACGGGAATACTATGAGCAGGCCATATGGATGTCAGAAGCCTACCGCTTCCTTAACGGGGATGAGGGATACTATCAGGCCAATCTGCCCTACAGCTATCCATACTACGGCTATTACTACTGGCCAACCCATGCGCCTGGATACGGGCCGTACTGGCCCTGATCTTCCCAAACAATTCCAAAAATATTTATCATATGCCATCCTTATTTGGTTATAACTTTGGATTTTCAAGGGGTGATAAGTCTTGTTGAGCTCAAAAGAACTGGAAAATATGGGAAAAGCTATCAAGGAGATCGGGGCGGCCAAGACCTGCATAACTGGACCAGTGCTCAAGGAGGCCAAAAGAATAGTGCTTGAGAAAGGCATAGACGCTGCGGAATTATACGCCGCTCAGCTCACCGGTACCGATCAGAACACTGAGTTGATGCGCGTTTTGAAGATCTGCCGGAAGAACAACCTGAGTCCCGAGGCCATCGCCCAGGTGATCGATAAATTGAATATCATTGAGTCGGGCAAGTGGTAGATTCTCGATACTTGCATTTTGTTATTTTTTATATTATTATTACTAATAATATTATTAATAATAGCATTATTAATATTAACAACACTGTAATCTCGCGCTATATTGCCATTTTTTTGTCTTATGTATTTTATTGCCATCGAATTCTCGTGTTGATCTGCAATGACAATATATGACATCTGACGCACAATCTTTAAATATGATGTACTTTTTCACACAATATAGTACAAGATTATACATTGAAGCTGGTGAATCCTTTGAGTTATCTACAGAAAATAGTAGACGGGCGTGACCTGTCCGTGGAGGAGGCCGAGGCCCTGATGGGCGAGATCTTCGAAAGAGCGACTGACGCCCAGATAGGAGCCATCCTCATCGCTCTGCGCATGAAGGGGGAATCAGTATCGGAGATCGCAGGTCTGGCCCGTAAGATGAGAAGCTCCGCCGTTCGCATTACCCCTCGCGTAAATGGAAACCTGGTGGATACCTGCGGCACAGGAGGAGACGCCTCCAACACCATCAATGTGAGCACAGCTGCAGCCATCGTCTCTGCCGCCTGCGGGGTTCCTGTGGCCAAGCACGGGAACTACGCTGTGAGCTCAAAATGCGGAAGCGCCAATGTTCTCTCTGAGCTAGGCGTGAACATCTCGCCCCGCCCTGCGGAGGTCCAGGCCATGATCGAGACCCTGGGGATTGGATTCATGCTCGCACCCATCTTTCACCCGGCCATGAAGCGCGTCGGCCCGCTGCGGCGGGAGCTGGGAATGCGCACCGTCTTCAACATCCTCGGCCCCTTGACAAACCCCGCAGGCGCGAGGGCACAGGTGATGGGGGTCTACGACCCCAAACTATGCGAGAAGCTGGCCCAGGTGCTCCGGATATTGGGAACCAGCCGGGCCATGGTTGTGCACGGCATGGGTATGGATGAGATCACGAACACCGGAGAGACGGCAGTCTCGGAGCTGAAAGAAGGAACCGTGAGAAGCTACCAGCTCCATCCCGAGGACTTCGGCTACGGCCTGGCCAGGGCGGAGGAGATCGCCGGAGGAACGCCCGAGGAGAACGCTTTGAAGCTGATAAAGGTGATGAAGGGCGAACGATCTGCAGCTCGCGACATCATCGCCATGAACTCCGGGGCGGCCGTCTACGTATCCGGGCGGGCCTCCACGCTGGAAGAGGGCGCGAGGCTGGCCGAGGCGGCCCTGGATTCGGGAAAGGCTCTGGAGATCCTGAAGCAGATGGTGGCCATGAATGGCGATCCTAGTAAGCTGGGGCGGTTCCTTTGACCAGGATCAAGATCTGTGGGCTGACCGATCAGCTCGATCTGCGCTACGCCCTGGCTGCGGGCGCGGACGCTGTGGGCTTCGTGGTGGAGATAGAGCGCTCCCACCGTTGCATCTCCGCCAAGGCCGCCAGGGCGTTGATTGAAAGAGTGCCTGTGTTCGTCAAGAGCGTGGCGGTGATCTCGCCTCAGGATCTGGATGATGCTGTGCGGCTCTCCCAGGAGACGAAGGCGGATCTTCTGCAGGTGCACAGCCTTTCGGGCGCCGCGGAGGTTCGGGCGTTGAAGGGCCTGGTACCGCAGAAGATCATAGCCGCTGCCGCGGCCGGATCTGATGCTGTCAACCAGCTAAATGGGGCTGCGGATGCTGTCCTTCTGGATACTTTCAAAGATGGAATGCTGGGCGGCTCAGGGGAGACACATGATTGGAATTTGAGCGCCGCTCTGGTGAGGAGTCTGAACGTTCCGGTGATCCTGGCCGGTGGGCTGAATCCCTCCAATGTATGCGAGGCCATCTGCAAAGTGAGGCCTTATGCTGTGGACGTCTCCAGCGGCGTGGAGACGGACGGCCGAAAGGACCCTGCCAAGATGGCAGCCTTTGTAGAGCAGGTGAGATCATGCCTCTAGAGCCAGTCCTGGTGGACGTCTCGGACAAGGTCAGCGTTGATGCGCCTCTGTCGCTCTATTTAGCTCTACGCCAGCGCAGTTATCCCTACCTTCTGGAATCTGTGGAGAAATCGGGCAACAGGGCGCGCTTCTCCTTTGTGGGAGCCGATCCTTCCGCCCTGGTGACCATCAAGAACCGTCATCTCACTATGGATTTCTTCAACGGCGGACGGGAGCAGATGGCAGGGCGCCTTTCGAAATGCATCGATCTTCAAAGGTCGGGCAAGAGGCTGGAAGGCAGGATAAAAGAGGGATTTGACCTCTTCGATGCGCTCAGGGCGGCCGTTCCCTGCCAGAGATGCAGCGATGCCAATGGCTTCGGCCGTCAGGTCTTCTTGGGAGGCGGCATCGGCTACCTGGCCTACGATCTGGTCAAGGAGCGTCTGGGCAGAAGCTCCTGCTCCTCGACGCCGGATGCGCAATTCGCAGTCTCGGAGAGCACCTTCATCTTCGACCATCTCACCAGGAAGGTCTACTTCGCGGTGGCTCCCATATTTCCAGGGGCCAAGACGGATCTGATTGAGATCATCGAGGGCATAGACCCCCAGGACAACCAAGCCGATGAGCTGGAAGGGGATCTGATCGGCATGGGGGATGCGGCCAGGTATCAGGAGGGTGTCCTTCGATGCAAAGTCCACATCATGGACGGGGACATCTTCCAGGTGGTGCTGGCCAGGTCAGCGCGCATAAGATGCGCCAATTCCGTCGGCCTTTACAGAAGGCTGCGCAGCATCAATCCCAGCCCTTACACCTACCTCTTCGAGTTCGGGCCGCTCGCAATCGTGGGCGCATCGCCTGAGACGCTCTTTTCCGCCTTCGCAGGCGAGCTGAGAGTAAATCCCATTGCTGGCACATGCCCTCGGGGAAAGACTGAGGCTGAGGACGAGGCCCTGGCCCAGGCCATGCTGCAGGACGAGAAAGAGAGGGCTGAGCACGTCATGCTGGTGGACTTGGGCAGGAACGATGTGCGGTCCGTCTGCCGCTCAGGAACCGTTAAAGTACAGGACTTCATGTCGGTCTTGAAGTACTCACATGTGCAGCACATCGAGACCACTGTGGTCGGAGAGCTGCGCGCGGAGTGCGACCAGTTCGATGCCGCAAGGGCCGTCTTTCCGGCAGGCACTCTCTCCGGCGCTCCCAAGCTGCGGGCCATGGAGATCATCGACGACCTGGAGGATGAACCGCGCGGCCTTTACGGAGGCGGCATCGGCTACTTCTCCGTGGACGGGAGCGCGGACTTCGCCATCGCCATTCGCAGCATCCTCCTGCAGGACGGCGTAGCCACCGTTCAGGCAGGAGCAGGCATTGTGGCCGACTCCGATCCCATGCGGGAATATCAGGAGACGGAACGCAAGATGGCGGCCATGAAGCGTGCTCTGGGGGTGGCTTGATGAGGCCCATCCTCTTCGTGGACAACCAGGACTCCTTCGTCTGGAATCTGGTGGATTATGTCTCTGTGTTTTATGAGAACACCACGGTTCGCTCCAACCAGGTCTGCCTGGCTGAGGTTCAGGCCATGGAGCCTCTGGGGATAGTGATCTCGCCCGGACCCGGCCATCCCGCCACGCCGAGGGACATCGGAAGCTGCCTGGAGATCATCAGGCATTTCCGGCGCACTCCCATCCTGGGTGTTTGTCTGGGCCATCAGGCCATGAACCTGGCCTACGGTGGCAGCATCTCGCACACCAGGCCGCTACACGGCAAGACTTCGCAGATAAAACACGATGGCAAGGGCATCTTCCGCGGCCTGGAGAATCCTCTGCAGGGTGGACGATATCACTCCCTGGCTGTGGAGCGGCTGGCCCCGGACCTGGTGATATCCGCCTCCACCTCAGATGGAGTGGTCATGGGTGTCAGGCATAAGAGTAATCCTCACTCCGGGGTCCAGTTCCATCCCGAGTCGGTTCTCACGCCCTCCGGAAAGAAGATCATCTGCAACTGGGTCGAGGATGTGGTGGGATGCATCCCCTGATCGAGGGCCTCCTCAAGGCCTCCAGGGAGCGAGGCCCGGGGCCCGCCGCCCTGCAGACAGACGAGAGCCGGGACCTGATAGGCTCGGCAAAGTCCCTTCGCGCGCAGGGCATTTTGCCAGTCATCGCGGAGATCAAGCCCCGCATCCTGGGAAGGCCGCTTCGCCCTGAGGAGGTGGCGGAATACGCCCGCACCTACGAGTCATGCGGTGCCTGTGCCATCTCCGTCCTGACGGAGCCGACTCACTTCCTGGGCTCGATAGACAGCCTGAGGATAGCCAGAGAGGCCAGCCAGCTTCCTGTCCTGCGCAAGGATTTCATCTTCAACGAAAGCCAGCTCGCGGAGGCAAAAGCCGATCTGATCTTGCTCATCGCAGAAATGGGAATAGATCTGAAGACCATGGTGCAGAAGGCCAGGTCCCTGGGCATGGAGCCTCTGGTGGAAGTGCACACGCCCCAGGAGATGGATCTGGCTTTGCAGAGCGGCGCGAAGATCATAGGCATCAATAACCGCAACCTCATGACCTTGCAGGTTGATCTTGGCACCTTTGAGCGGCTGGCGCCGCTGGCGCGAGAGCAAGGCGTCTTCCTGGTTGCTGAAAGCGGCGTGCACAGCCGCGAGGATGCCCTGCGCATGGCCAGAGCGGGCGCGGATGCGCTGCTGGTGGGGACGGCGCTGATGGAAAGGCCGGAGACACTCTTGCGGCTGAACCACTAACTATTGTCTCTGCTTCCTCTTCTCCTCTCTCCTTCTCTCCACCCGGTACTCTTGGATGATGCTCTCCAGCCGCTCTGCCTGGCGCTCCGCCCGGCGGGCCCTCATCTGCTCTGTCCACCTGGCCTGGGCCGCATCCACATCATCCGGCCTGACAAAGGGCAAACCATCGATCCTCTGAACGGGCAATTCTTGGCTGGAGAAGACGGGGATGCTGCTCTCCTGGAAATATTCTTTTGTCGCCGGAGCCATATCGCTGTCCGTTATCACCGCCTCGATGCCCTGCGCTATGAGAAGATCGGCTGCATTCCTTCCACCGCCGCTGGCGTCCTCCAGGAGGACCAGATCTCCTTTTTCCAGGCCCCAGCGATCTTGAGCCAGGGCCACGGCCTCTTTGGAGAATGCCTCCAGCGGCTTCAGCCGCCGCAAGCCTTTCAGCTCCTCTATTTGCTCTGCTCTCTTCTGCCGCTCACGAGACTTTTTCAGCTTGTGGCTTCGCAGGGCGACAGCCTCGGGAGCGGTGTCGGTCGGCTCAAGTGGGGCAGCCGGCCTGACCTCGGGCGCAGCCGGTTCCAGGAATTCGGCTATGGCATTCTCGATGGAGTAGCCTTTGACCACCAGTGCCTTCACTTCGTCGGGATCGATCTCGGCAGGGACCTTCTTCTCCACCTGCCAGAACTTGTTCTTGTGTCTCTTGAAGGCGCTGACGGCAGCAGCCAATGCATCGCGCTCATGGTCATTCTTGTAGCCGAACTCCTTGGCCAGGGCGATCTTCTCTTCTGCAGGAACATCTGCGCCCGGCGAGTGGAGTACGCTATTGAAGTCCCGCTTCACCTTCTCCACAGCGCCGGGTGTGGGGAAGACGTCTGTAGCCACCACCAGCGGCCTTCCCCGGGCGGCGATCCATTCGATGACGTCTGAGGAGGACATGGCCCGAGCGCTTACCAGATCAATCAGTTCGCCGCTGAGGCTTAAAGCGGCAATGCCCGTGGTCGTCCCAGGGTCCAGGCCCACGATGATGTATCCTCGCCTCTGCAGGAGGGGTTTGAACTGCAGCTCCGCTCGCTCAATACTCTGCACCTTGAGCTGGGCATCGCAGTAGTAGCCAGGGTCGACATGCACCTTATCCCGCGGCGCCTCCACCACGAACTCCGCCCGGGTATAGCCGCCCAGGCCCTCCACAGCCCGGGAGGTGTACTCCAGGCCCGCTTCGCGCAGCTGTCTCTCCACCTCGCGGGCCAGGCCCTTCACAGCGCCGTGAATCTTGCGGGAGTAGCGGTTCTGGCTCCAGCCCCCGCGGCCAGGCGAGCGCCTCCGGCTCACCTTTATCCAGGTGCGGTCCTCGAAGGCCGACAGAACCGCTCCCACGCCTTTGGCCGCGAGCCTTGCGCAGGCCTCCGCCTCTTGAAGAGGATTCGTCCGGTCAAAGGTGATGCCGTGCCAGCGGGCCACCTTGACCAGGGCTTCAGGCTTATCCCCGCCCGTCACCTGCACCAGCTTTGTTGCGGACGGCAGCCGGCTCAGGAGGTTGATGAGTTCCCTTCGGTCAGAGGCCAGCTCATGCACGTTGTCCATGGCCACGATCTCCGGCTGCCGCTCCCGGATGAGCCGGATCAGCTTGTGCCTGCTGATCATGTGATGATTTGATGATGCATCTCCTTCCAGGATCACCAGCGAGTAGCTCGGCGACTGGCGGCTGCTGGGCGAGCCGCTGGCGATATCCACCCCGAAGATGGTCAACTCGTGGCCGCCTCCTTTGCTCGCTCCAGGGCCGTCTCCTGCGGCATCTTCAGCCTGTATTTGCGGTCGAAGAAGCGAAGAACATTGGAGAGGTCTCTTTCCAGAAGCTCCTGGGCGTGGGGATGGGTGCATTCTGTGGCCTGCGGCCAGTCGATGATCCTGGGGCCTGCTTCGGTTATTATTATGTTGAACTCGGAGAGGTCGGCGTGAACGATGCCGAGGCTCCAGGCCTTCCCCACCTCCTCCAGGATTATCTCCAGGGAATCCTGGGGATTGGAGAGGGTGATTTTATTAAGCTGATGGCCGGCCACGAACTCCATGGCCAGGGCGTGACGGCTTATGGCCACGGGCCTCGGTATGGAAACTGTTGGATAAAGCCTCTGCATGACCTGGAACTCGTGCCGGGCGGCTAAGGCCGCAGCGTAAAGCCATGGGACGCGAGGCAGATCGGTGAGGTGACTACGCAGGCGGCGCACGTGCTTGAAGCAGGTCCTTCCCTGGCGGTGAAACTTGATGGCCAGAGGAATCTCGCCTTCTGCGGCGTAGACTACGGACTCCTTGCCCACACCGATCCGCTCGCCGAAGCTCGAAACGCGGTCGCCCTTCACAAAATCCGACAGCGCCAGAAGGTCGTAGGCGTCGAAATCTATCTGGTAGCCTTCGTAGTGCAGGGTCTCCCGACTGACCAGCTTCTGCTCGAAAAGAAGGCGCAATCTGTACTCGGCCTTGCGGGCCGACAGGCCGGAGAGCTGCGAGATCTCCGCTAGGGGGACCCATTCGTGGTCCCTCATCCCGGACTCTATGGCGCCAAGCAGAGAGAAGTCCTCTTTGCGAAGCTTTAGGAATGCTTTTGCGAGGTTTTCCACAATATTCCATTGGTTTTATTCGGCTAAAGCTTTACCTCTCTTTGCTGCCATCTATTGCTTTCTATCTTTGGAAGCCCTTCCAGCGGCTCTCCAGGTTCCTGTCCTTCAGGGTCTCCATCACATAGTCGGCAAACTCGGCACCGCTGGCGCCGTCGGCGCGGCCGGTCAGGGCGACCTTCTTCTCAAACTGGCCGCAGATGTCCAGGGCCATCTCGAACTCTTTCGCCTGGTCCACTAAGCCGATGTGGCGGAGCAACATCACCGCGGCACGCATGATGCTGGAAGGATCGGCATACGCCGCCCGCCCCTCCTGCACCATTCTGGGAGCAGAGCCATGGATGGCCTCGAACATGGCGTACCTCTTGCCGATGTTGGCGCTTCCGGCTGTGCCCACGCCTCCCTGAAACTCGGCAGCTTCGTCGGTGAGGATATCCCCGTAGAGGTTGGGAAGAACGATGACCTTGAAGTCCTTCCTGCGCTTCTCGTCCACCAGCTTGGCGGCCATGATGTCCACGAACCAGTCGTCGAACTGGATGTCCGGGTAGTCCTTGGCCACCTTTTTGGCAGTCTCCAGGAACTTGCCGTCTGTGGTCTTGATGACGTTGGCCTTCGTAACCGCCGAAACGCGCTTGATGCCGTTCTTCTTGGCATACTCAAAAGCAAGGCGGACGATGCGCTCTGCGCCCTGTGTGGTTATTACCTTGAAGTCCACTGCCAGATCGTCGGTAACGTTGAAGCCCTTGCTGCCCAGGACGTACTCTCCTTCCGTGTTCTCCCTGTAGAAGATCCAGTCGATGCCCTGCTTCGGCACCTTCACCGGCCGGACGTTGGCGAAGAGGTCCAGCTCCCGGCGCATGGAGACGTTGGCGCTCTCCAGGTTTGGCCAGGGGTCGCCCTTCTTGGGCGTGGTCAAGGGGCCCTTGAGGATGACGTGACACTCCTTCAGAGCCGCCAGTGCCTCCTCCGGCAGGGCCTTGTTGGCTTTAGCCCTCTCCTCGATGGTCAGGCCGGGAATGTCCCGGAGCTGCACTTTCCCTTCTGTGATCTCTTTCTGGAGCAGGTATTCCAGAACGCGCACGGCCTCTTTGGTGATGTAGGGGCCTATGCCGTCGCCGCCTACTACTCCTACTATTATCGGCTTGAGCTCGCTGTAGTCCGCCCAGTCCTCTCCCGCCTTCATCTGCTCCACGCGCTTGAGCTGAGAATCCAGAAGCTTTGCGAAATGCTCCTTCGCCCTCTCGATGGCCTCGGTCTGATTCATGGCACCCACCTATTCCTCACAGCTAGGGGCGGTTCGGGATGATCAATCTTTTTGTAGGGGCGAGAGCCTCGTTGACAGCCTGCTCCTGCGCCCACTCGCGTGGCCGCCCGGCAGCGCCTGGCTGCTGCAAGACACATCATTGTTAAGAGATCATCATCAGAATCTCCGCCTTTTCAGTCAAAGCTATAAACCAGGACGGCCTGTGCATCGACCATGGAGATAGCAACCATCATCTTCTACGTCATACTCTTCCTGCTCGCCTTCATGATCGCCAGGATCATCCTGAAGATCATGCGCGGCTACTAGGTGAAGCGACAGGCTTAAGATTTGTGCAACCATACTCAGCAGCCATGTTCCCCCAGGTCCTCGCTACGGTAGGCGGCTCGGGAACGCGCTTGTACCCTCTCACCCTGGAGCAGCCCAAGCCGCTTGTGGAGCTATGCGACACAGCCATCATAGCCATTCTCTTCCGGGTTCTGGCCAGTCAGGGCTGTCGCCGGTTCATTTTGGGCAGCAAGGGCGCGAGCAATACCCTTAACCTGAGCAACTACTTCAAGGCCGGCGAGGGCTTCTTCAAGCGCCTGGGCATCAACGACCACGAGGACTTCTGCTACCAGCCGCTCTACGACGACCAGGGCAGCGCCGATTCGCTGCGCTACTGCATGAAGTACTATGATGTCAACGATGACCTGCTGGTGGTCTCGGGGGACAACCTCATTGATATAGACCTGAAAAGCTTCGTCGAGTTCCATCACGCTCACAAGCCGGTTCTCACCGTAGCTCTGAAGGAGCTGGGGCAAGAGGAGAGCATCTCCCCGTACGGAGTGGCCAGATTGGACGAGGATATGCGCATTCGCGGCTTCGTGGAAAAGCCTAAGAAAGGAAGCGAGCCGAGCCGCATGATCAACACCGCCTTCTACCTATTCTCACCCAAGATTCGCGATGTGCTGCAGGAGATGGGTGACAAGGGCCGGGACATCGGCGGCGATCTGATACCTTACCTGACGGAGAACGGCTATTCCGTCTATGGCTATCCCATTTCAGGCTACTGGATCGACATCGGTACGCCGGAGAGGCTGCACCAGGCGGCCATGGATTGTCTCTCTGGCCGGGTCAGGCACTTCGACCGCAAGTACCACTACCGCCCCCATCAGTGGATCCATCCCTCCACCTTGAGCAAGATAGAGGATCACCTGAAATCAGGTGACATCGTGCTGAAGGGGAACGTTTCCATCGGCAGAAACTGTCACATCGAGAGAGGCGTGGTCATCGAGAACTCTCATATCGGGCACACCAGCCTGATCGAGCGCGATGTGGAGATAAAAGACAGCATGATCATGAGCTTCGCCAACATCCAGCACATGGTTGCCGTCCATCGCGCCATTGTGGGCCGCCACTCCACCATCGAGGAGCACAGCATTTTGGGTGCCAACGGGGCCGGAGACGGCCGCATACCCGTGATCGGAGAGAATGTCTTATTGCCCGCCGAGTCGATGGTAGCCCGGGGAACCAGAGTTGCTCCGCTCAAGCACAGCCACAGCATTCTGGCTACCGGCAGGTTCGTGGAGCTGGGAATTGATGAAAGAAATATCTACTTCGCAGAAAAGGTTCATTGAAGCGCTACCAATAGCGCTCCCAGGTATCGTCGATCTTGCGGATCTTATATTTCCCGCCGTTCTCCAACAGAAATCTATTCAGGTCCTGAACATCCTTGAAAAAGCGCTTATCCTGCAGATTGTTGTAAATGTCCTCTGTGGTGAAGCCCTTCAGGTCACCCTTGCCGTAAACGATCTTCTCAATGGTATAGTATATGTCGTCGAACTTCCTCAGGGGATAGGTCCACTCTGCAAACTGCAATCAGCTCCCTCCTTCTGTGGCTAGAGGTTTTGAGCGAATAAGAACCTTTCGTTCTCCAGAGAGAAAGATTTTCATTGAATCGAAGGAGAAGCAGTTCTCATGGACCTCGACCGCCTCCACGAGAAGATTCGCCTCTGCCAGCTATGCGATCTGTCCTTGAACCGCATCAAGGCCGTGCCCGGCGAAGGGCCCTGTCCAGCAGAGATCATGCTGGTGGGGGAAGCCCCTGGCCGAGAGGAGGATCTTGAGGGCAGGCCCTTCGTGGGCAGGGCGGGAAGGCTGCTGGATAAGGCGCTGGCTGAGGCGGATTTGCAGAGATATGAGGTATTCATAACCAGCGTGATAAAATGCCGTCCCCCTGACAACAGAAGGCCCAAGCGCCACGAGATCGAAACATGTCGCCCCTATCTTGAAGCTCAGATGAAGGTGCTGAATCCCCGGGTCGTATGCCTGATGGGAAATGTAGCCACACAGGCCGTTTTGGGAAAACAGGGCGTCACATCTTTGCGCGGCCAGATCTGGCAGGATCGCTTTCTTGTAACTTATCATCCGGCGGCAGTCCTGAGAAATAGAAATCTGATGAAGGACTTCGTCTCCGATCTCAGAAAGGCCAAGATGCCAAAAGATTGAATAATCTGGCCACCATCAGGAACAGTCGCTGTCAAAAGCCCTCACTATCGGGAGCCTTTGCCTTGTACAGCCTCACCTACGATCTCTGGAATGAAATCATCGATGACGTGGTTATAGTCCACTCTCCCCTCTTCGAGGCCATGCATCAGGCGGCAGACCAGCTCACGCTCTCGAAAGCGTTTGTGGAGGATCTGAAGGGCAAAGGGATGGTGGAGATCGGAGAAGAACCCTGGCGTTTTCTCCTCAAGATAGAGATCTGGGAGGACAAGATCGAGGGCTTTTGGATCTCTCTTCTGGCCGCCGAAAAAGCAGAGATATTCGAGGAGATCAAGGCGGAGGCTGCAGCGGATCACGGCTTCTCTTGGGAGGCGGTGCAGGGCTTTGAACTCGAACACGGCCTGGAGCTGGACGAAGATATATTCGGAGAGATGGAGGAGAGCTACAGAGTCACGGCCAAGGCCGCAGAGAATGAGGTCATCTTCGAGCTGGTGGTCTTTGACAGCCAGGATCTCGACAACAGCCGGAAGAGCGATGAGGCCTGGGGAGAAGAGCCATCTGCAAATTAGCCTTCCATCAGATATCTTCGCCAACGGATCTTTTCTCAACAGGTAGTGAAAGGACAACATAATAGAGTTCTGTAAACCTGTAGAGGTCCATATTCACATTCCATTCTGCAAATTTTTGCTCCAGACGGCGGAATCCCTCAGCTCTCTCGCTGTTGGGCCTCCGGCCTAAATTAAAGTCCCTCACCAAATCCCGCCTCTCCTCAGAGCCGGAAGGGCACTTTGCCAGGACATCGCCAAGGCCCAAGGTGCACATAATGGAGAGGCGCGGCCCCTTCCTGGCGGGCATTCTTCCTACCTGGAAGGAGACGATATAAGGCAGGATGGGGACCGATCGGCTGAAGGCACCACATGAGCGCTCTTCCGGCTCCGAAGATCCCATAGGGCCGAAGTATCTCCCCACATAAATCCTGACTCCATCGAGGGATGCCTCGCAGCCTTCCATCAGCTCCCCCCGCCGCACGAGATCCCTGGCAGTCATCATGGCGGCAACTATCTTTTCTATTTTCTGCAAAATCTCCTCGTCCTCACCGGGCACAGAACTCCCTTTGAGAGATCTATTATTAAAGATTGCCCGAAGATGGGAACGCCCTGGATGCATCAGTAGTCGAAATCAGAGCACTGTCCTTCCCGGAACTTGTAGATGAGATAATCTCCGAAGGCATTCTCGTGGCCGTCCAGGGCCAAGAACTCGCCTCTGTTAACCTCAGCTACGGTGGCATCAATCAAGCTATTGACATCTCCGCACTTTTTAACTATGCCCAGCAGGGCCTCATTGAGGATATCGGTCTCAATGTCCTCGTCCAGTATCTCGCAGAGCCTGTCGACCAGTTGAGCATCCCCCGCGGGGAGGCGGGCGGTCTTGCCGATAAATGCGGAGTCGAGATCCCCTAGGTTGTGCTCGAAGAACCCACGCATGCCGGCTTTGACCTCTTCCTCCTTGCCCACCAGGTACAGCATCCTCTTCGCCTGGAAGGTCGCGATATCGTTTATGCGGGCAGAGCAGACGGTTATCTCCTTGGGATCGATCTTGAGATAATCTGCCAGGGCCTGTTTGCGCTTCTCCAGCTCTATGATCTTCATCTTCTCCAACTCTTCTGCATTGGTCATTCCATCACCCTGCCAGGATTAAGGGCTCTGGCGTCTAAAGCGTCTCCGGCTCGATCTCATGCTTGAAGGAGAGCCTGACTTTGGCCCGAAACGCTATCACATTCCCCTCGGCCAGCTTTGCATCCAGCTCCACAACCTCGGCGATTCTCAGGTTCGTCAGCTTCTCAGAGGCAGTTTCCACTGCTTTCGTGACCGCTTCCTCCCAGCCTTTTGAGGAGGTTCCAACGACCTCTATAACATTATAGACGCTGCCGCCCACTTCGCCATCCATAATTTAATAAAAGGCTCTTCCCCTTGATATAATTTGTCAGGAATCTATGCCGAAAAGCTCGTCTCCCTTCTCGACCATCTAGCTTAAGAGAGCGTCCCGCCTTGAATGCATGAGAGAGGGTTCCACTGACGAACAATAGCGAAGTCCTGAAGAGCGTTGAACGTCAATTTCCCGGCACCAGGGCGAAAGGCCACAGAGATATCCTCTCCCGGGAATGGCTAGGTCGATAGAAGCGTTTACCTGCCGGCGGAAAGACAGGATATAAAAAGCGTTAAAGCAGACCGATTCTACTCCGCCTTTTCCTCTTTGACTTCCTCTTTCGCCTCTTCCTTCTGTGCTTCCTTCTTCGGCCCTCTGCCCATGGCCAGCAGGGAAGCCTTGGCCTGGATTCTGGCCAGAGGATAATCATCCCTGGCCACCTTCTCCAGACCCTCGATGGCCCGGCTGTCCTTCATCTCACCCATTATCCAGGCTGCGCCTGCGCGCACGTCTTTGTCTGTGTCGCTCAGGGCCTGGATCATGCGATCGGAGACCTGCTTTCCCCAAGCAGCGATTGCCACCATGGCATTGCTCTTGACCAGATACTCCTCGTCCTTCAGGGCCTCGATGAGCGCCTCCAGGGCCTCGGAGGGATCGCGCTTGGAGAGGAGGATGATGGCATTGGAGCGCACCAGCATGTGCGGATCCTTCGTGGCCTTGATCAGCTTCTCCGTCGACCAGCTCGGGTCGGGAAGCACCGCGGGCATGGAAGGAGCTTCAGCGCCGCAGGTTGGGCAGGTCTCCTCCATCATGGAGCGGGTGATTATGGGGGCCTGGCCTTCTGTCTTCTTCTCTTCCGTCTTCGTCACGTCTGCCTTCTTTTCTTCTTCCATGTTTCACCCTTATGGGCTATTCTACTTCAGCCTTTCCTAAGGCGAAGGCCTTCTTGTTGGCTTCCAGATATCTGGGCGGCACCACCTCAGCCAAAGCCGCAAGGAGAAGATCCTCAGACAGTGGGATATACCTGGAGAGGGCACCGAGCATTACCACGTTCATGGCCTGGGCTGTGCCGGCCTGCTTCGCGATAGCGATAGCATCCATGGGCGCTACCGTCTTGCAGATCTCCCGCAGAGGCGCGAGGATCTCCTGCAGGGCCGGGTATCTGGACTTGCCCGTGGTCACGGTCACGGGCAGCACGGCCGTGGTGTTCACCAGGGCCACGCCCTCCGGGGAGAGGAAGTGAGCGAACCGCAAGGCCTCTGCCGGCTCCAGGGCCAGGAGCACATCCGCCCCGCCGGAGGAGACCATGGGGCTGAAGCGGCACCCAATGCGGGTATGGTTGATTACGCTTCCTCCTCGCTGGGCCATGCCGTGTGTCTCCGCTCCGCGCACGGGTTTGCCAGCTTTGACCGCGGCCCGGCCGATCACATCCGAGATCAGTATTACTCCCTGGCCACCCACTCCTACTATTACTATATCGCATTCCGAGGTCTTCATCTTCTCACCTCCTGGATAGCAGCGCTCGGGCATATCTTGGCACACACTCCGCAGCCCGTGCAGAGCGCATTGATCCTGGCTCTCTCATTCTCGAATTCAATAGCGGAACAGCCGAAATCCACGCAAATCTGGCATCCTGCACAGTCCTCGCCCACGGCAAAGCTCTTGCGGCCTGCTTCGCCTCTTCGCGCTTTTATGACACAGGGCTGCCGGGCGATGACCACAGAGAGTCCTGGAAACTCCTTCGCCTTTTGGAAGCACTCGATGGCCTTATCCAGATCGTAGGGATCGACCGTCTCCACCAGGCCTGCACCCAGGGCTTTGGCCAGCGCCTCCAGGGAGACCTGAACCGTTGATTCGCCTGTGGCCGTCATGCCCGTACCGGGGTTGGGCTGGTGGCCGGTCATGGCTGTTGATGAGTTGTCGAGGATGGTCACTGTGATCCTGGCCTTGTTGTAGGCCGCGTTCAATAGCCCGGTCATGCCTGCATGCAGGAAGGTTGAGTCTCCCAGGCTGCAGCAGATGCCTTCCGTCTCCCCGCCGAACCTGATGCCGCTGGCCAGGGTTATGCTCGCGCCCATGCAAAGGCAGGTGTCCACTGTTCCCATGCCGATGGCCATGGTGTAGCAGCCGATGTCGCTCGGGTAGATGGCCTTCTTGCCGAAGGCCTTGCGCATGGCGTAATAGGTGGCACGATGGCTGCAGCCCGGACAGAGCGCGGGGGGTCTGGGAGGCAGGATCTTTTCTGCTGCGGCAACGCGCAAAGCGGGTTTTTCCGCTCGTCCCAGCATGCGGGCCACGGCGTTCCTGACCACGAGAAAGTCCAGCTCGCCCTCGCGGGGGATGGACCCAATCTTCCCCAGGATCTCCACCGCCGGATTGACCTTCCTCGCCAGTCTCTCCACCTGCTCCTCCACTACGGGTTCCAGCTCCTCCACCACCATGACCCGGGAGACGTTCTCCAATAGCTGGCGGATCATCCGAGAGGGCGCAGGGTAGGCTCCGATTCGCAGGAAAGATACGTCCAGGTCCAGATCTTGAATGGCTTCTTCAGCGTAGAGTCCCGATAGGCCCGAGGCGATGATTCCCGCATCGCCCTTCAGCTCCAGCCTGTTCCAGGGCGCCGACTGCAGCGCTTCTTCTATTGCCGCCTGCTTTTTGAGCAGCTCAGTGTGAAGCGGCCTGGCGTGCACAGGCAGCACCACCCGTCGCGCAGGATTCTTGATGAACTGCTGCCGCCCGCGGCGGGGCCGGGCTTCGCTCGCATCTACATCCGCTCGGGCATGGGAGACGCGCGTCGTGGGCCTGAGCATCACTGGAACGTTGAACTTCTCGGATAGCTCAAAGCCATAAACAGCCATCTCCTTTGCCTCCTTTGGGTCCGCCGGGTCCAGGCAGGGTATGGCGGCAAACTCTGCATAGCGCCGGGAGTCCTGCTCGTTCTGGGAGGAGTGGCAGAAGGGATCGTCTGCGCATATCACCATCAGCCCTGCTCCCACGCCCAAGTAGGCCAGGGTCATGAAGGGATCTGCGGCCACGTTCAGTCCCACGTGCTTCATCGTCGCCGCGGCGCGAGCATCGGTCCAGGAGGCTCCGGCGGCTACCTCCAGGGCAACTTTTTCATTCACGGACCATTCCACGTGCAGCGGCAGGTCGCCTTTGAGGTCTGCAAGCGCTTCAATGATCTCCGAGGAGGGAGTGTGCCGGGGTAGCCGGCCGCAACCTCCACGCCCGCCTCCAGTAAACCTTTGGCAATCGCCACATTTCCAAGGAGGTATTCTCTCACAAACAACCATCAATGCCTCTTCTCTCTGATAACCGTTTTGATGAGGACACAAAATTAATTAATCTAGGGGCCTCAGGCTCTCTCTGGAATGATCGAGTGGCAATCGGATTTCGTTGGATCTGTTTACAACTACCTGCCGCGGGGCTGCCAGATCTGCCGGCAGGGCGCGAGCCTGGTGCTCTTCGTCACGGGCAGATGCGAGCGCAGCTGTTTCTACTGCCCGCTCTCTGCAAAGAGGCGCGGCCAGGATGTGATATTTGCGAATGAGAGCCTCGTCGAGAGCATGGAGGACATTCTGGCCGAGGGCAGGGCCATGGGAGCATTAGGCACAGGCATCACCGGCGGCGAGCCGCTTCTGAAGCAAGACTATGTCCTGCAATGCTTGCGAGCCTTGAAGCGCGAGTTTGGGCCAGAGCACCACATTCACCTTTACACCGGCCTTCTTCCTGAGAGGGAGGTTTTGCAGAAGCTAAAAGCCGCAGGCCTGGACGAGATTCGCTTTCATCCTCCTCATTCGCAGTGGTCCCATCCTGTAGGGCTGAAGGAGGCCCTGCAGGAGGCGAAGTCCTTGGGCCTTGAGGCCGGGGTGGAGATACCCGCTCTGAGCGCAGCGCCAGAGGTGGTGCAGGCCGTAGCGGCGGCGGATGCCTTCCTGAACCTCAATGAGCTGGAGTTCTCCGAGACCAACTTCGCCGGCCTGACCGCAGCTGGCTTTCGGCCTTTGGATCTGGGTTGTGGAGCGGCAGGCAGTGAGGCGATCGCCAGAGAGCACTTCCTTTTGGAGGGCGTAAAAGCGCACTACTGTCCCTCTCGCTTCAAGGATGCTGTGCAGCTGCGGGAGCGACTGAAGCGGCGCGCGGAAAGGATGGCGCGCCCCTTTGATTATGTGAGCGAGGAGGGCACGGTAATTCACGGCGTCATCGAGGGCGACCTGGTCTTGGCTCTGGAGCTTCTGAAGGAGCTGGAGGTTCCCGAGGAGATGTATTCCCTGCAAGAGAACGGAATTGACATTGCTGCACCAATCTTAGAAGATATTTCGAAAGAGTTAAAAAGCATCGATTGTATTATTTCAGTTATTGAAAGATACCCCTTAGAGGATGGGCTAGTTGTGGAGAGAATACATTTATAATCCTTAAATTCATTGCTAAGGGGCGGTGATTTTGCCGGATGGAGAGCGCTGAAGAACGAATCCAGGAGAGGCTCAGGAATTACCTTAAGCGGGACGGCATAGGTATTCGGAAGGCTGTCTTGAAGCTGTTTTTGAGCGATGGAGCTTATACCACCGAGGATGTCTTCGCTTACCTGGCGAAAGAGGGTTTCGACGTCAGCTACCGCGGAGTCTCGGCCATGGTCGGGCTCATGAACACCCGCCTGGGAATCTTGAGCATCGACGTTTCCGGGGACCACAATGTCTACTCCCTCAAAGGCGACCACAAGGGGGTTGTGAGGTCGGTGCTGGAGAATTATTGACATTGAATGCGGATATTAATAATGTTTATATTAATATTAAAATACTTGGTTTGATATTGCTGCCGGCGCCCACAGCAATGTCGTAGCCGCTGTATGTCAGTTTGGCGGCTCGCCTCTTTTCATTCTCTTCAGGTATTTGTTCAGAACCTTATCTGCCAGCAGGTTTATGCCCGTCAGAGCAGCGTGAACTATGGGCCCGGCAGTCATCCGCTCGCTGTAGAGGCGGTGCAGTCTCTTGAGGTGCCGCAGATTGTACTCCAGGCACAGTCCCACCAGCTGCCAGTGCTCGGGCAGAGCGTTCTCCTTGCCGAAGCCCCTTATTCCTCCCAGCCTTGTGTCGGCAATGGTTGTGAAGAACAAGGGAAGCATGAGCCCCGTGTAGTCCTTCAGGGACTCCACCAGCTCAATGGTCTGGACGACATCCTGAGCGGTCTCTCCCGGCAGGCCCAGCACCAGACTGGCCACAGGCAGCCATGACTCCTCATCGAAGAGGCGATAGCTGTCCCTCACCATCTCCGGCCACTGCTCGATCTTTGATGGCAGGGCTTTGCGCGGCATGTGCATCTCCAATATACGGCAGCTTCCCGTCTCAATGCCGATCCAGGCGGACATGTAGCTCTGATCGGAGCCGACGCCCACAGCCTCGGAGACCTTGCGAAGCAGGTTCTGGCTCTGATGGACCGTGGCCAGGCTGAGGTGAGAGACGTCTATGGAGCGCGGCCCGAGATGCTTCACCCTTCTCACCAGCTCCAGCACCTTCTCTTCATCAGGCTTCATGCCCGCAGAGCCGTAAGTGAAGACGTCCTCAGAATGGAGCAGGATATCCCTCTGGCCATTTCGCAAGTTCACCCGCGCGTCCGCCAGGATATTTTCCAGCGGCCGGTGCCGCAGAGTGCGCATGGTGGGCGAGCAGAAGGCACATTTGCGCCAGCAGCCCCGGCCGATCTCAACGATGCCCGCGATGGCGGGTCCGCGATTTATGGGAATTTGATCTCCGGAAACCACCCTTCCCCGGATCACAGCAGGCACTTCTTCTCCTCGCATGATCCTGCGGCAGACCTCGGGAAAATCGCTCTCGCCTTCGCCGAGGAAGATATGGTCCACGCCCACTTCTTCGCCCATCAGCTCCCAGGCCCCGTTGCCTCCTACTACTATCTTTGGCCGATGCTTTCTGATGAGGGGATGGCTGACCAGAGCCAGAAACTTGGAGCGGTTATGAGGCGGCCCGCGGCCTATGATCTCCTCCAGCTCTCGAACTGCTATCTTTCCCAGGGGGTCGTCATGGGTTATCCCTACGATCTCTGTGTCCGGGCCGATGGCCTTGTCCAGATGATCGGGATGGGCCACCATGACCTCCTCTCTGGCGAAGCCCGACTCCAGCAGGGCGGCTTCGACCTTTCGCATGCCGCAGGGTGCGATAAGCGCGGAGCCGTCCGCCCCAGCGGGGGCAGGAGGACAGAAGAGCGGCCGGAAGATCCAGTCAGGCATCACTGATGCGGGCATGATGGCGGCAAAGCCCAGCAGCACCCCTCCGTGGTAGCTGCTCATCATGGTGGCATCGCTGGTGAGGACTATTCTTTTGCCTGGCATCTGAAAGCCCAATTCTGGCTAAGGATGATAACGTTGTTGGACAGGCAGGCCCCAATAGGTTTTTATCGGATTGCCGACTTCCGGGCCATTGTGCAAGAGAAGTCGTTATCGGAGATCAACGAACGCATTCGCGACGGCTCGGCCCGCGTGGTTACGGCGGAGGAGATGCCCGATCTGGTGGACACGCTCGGCCCTGCCGGAGCGGTGCGCGAGGTGGATGTAGTAACTACGGGAACCTTCGGGGCCATGTGCTCCTCCGGGGTATTTCTCAACCTGGGCCACAGCGATCCGCCCATAAAAATTGTCAAGGCCTGGCTCAACAAGGTGGAGGCCTACGGCGGAGTGGCCGCAGTGGATCTTTTCCTGGGTGCGACGCAGCCCTCCGAGGATAAAGGAAATGAATACGGTGGGGCTCACGTCATGGAGGATCTGGTGGCAGGAAAGCAGGTAGAAGTGGAGGCCGAAGGCGCAGGCACGGACTGCTATCCTCAGATGGAGCTGGAGACCGTGCTGCGCTTGGACGACTTCAATCAGGCCATCATGGTGAACCCGCGCAACGCTTATCAGCGCTATAATGCGGCCACTAACTCCTCAGACCGGACGCTGCATACTTACATGGGCACCCTGCTTCCCCGTTATGGCAACATTCACTACAGCGGGGCGGGAGTGCTCTCGCCGCTATCCAACGATCCCCATTTCGATTACATCGGCGTGGGAACGCGCATCTTTCTCGGCGGAGCGAGAGGATACGTCATCGGCCCCGGCACACAGCATAATCCCCAGAACAACTTCTCCACCCTCATGGTCACGGGCGACCTGAAGAACATGAGCACCCGATATCTCAGGGCATCCACCTTCCACAATTACGGCCCCAGCCTTTACCTTGGGATCGGCATACCCATACCTGTGCAAAATGAGAAGATCGCCCAAAATACAGGCGTCAGGGACCGCGACATCACAGTTGCTGTGGTGGACTACGGCATACCGCGCCGGGAAAGGCCCTCTTTGAAGACCGTGAGCTACGAAGATCTGAAGTCGGGAATGATCGACCTGAACGGGAAAGAGGTTTCCACATCCTCGCTCTCCAGCTTTTATGTAGCCCGCGAGGTTGCTCTGACTCTTAAGGAGCAGGTGAAGAAGGGTGAGTTTCTGCTCTCCCAGGCAGTGGAGCCGCTGCCCCGCGTGGGCAGTGCCCGGCCCATGAAGCAGACCAAGGAGTCGCCCAACGTTGGAGACGTCATGAGCCGCGATGTGGTCACCGTCCTGGAGAATATTCAGATAGAGGAGGCGGCAAAGCTGATCGTGAGCGGCAGCTTTGATCATCTGCCCGTGGTATCAAAGGAAGGAATGCTGATGGGCATCATCACCGCCTGGGATATCTCCAAAGCGGTGGCCAGCGGCAGTGCCTCGCGGATCTCGGAGATCATGACCAGAAGGGTTTATTCCGCCAGGCTGGATGAGCCCATAGAGCTTGCGGCCAGGACCCTGGATACCCACAGCATCTCGGCTCTGCCCGTTGTGGACAGAGAGAATAAAGTGATAGGAATGATCACCAGCAACCATCTCTCTCGCCTTTTGGCGCGGAGGCGATAGAATTGAAGTTCATGCTGCACGTAGCACCGGGAATCGTGCGCTATCCTCTCATAGCCTCAGTCATCCTTGAGACCTCGGCGCTGCTCAATATCGAGCGGGCCAGCATCGATGCCGTGAGCGGCGAGATCGTCCTGGAGGTGCCCCTGGAGAAGTGCACGGAGGTAAAGGAGGCTTTCGAGCGGCGGGGTGTAAGAGTTGTGCCCCTGGAGATACCCGTGGTCAGGGACGAGAACGAGTGCGTGCACTGCGGTGCATGCGTCTCCATCTGCCCCACGGGCACCTTCCGGTTCGAGGACTGGCGTGTCATTGCGGATTCGGGAAGGTGCATTCAGTGCGGAGCCTGCGTCATAAGCTGTCCTCATCGCGCCTTGAAGCTGGTAATGAAGTAGCCTCTGTGGGGGAAGCATACTTATAACGCAGTCCGCTCACATCAATGGTTCCCAAGGCCGGCATTCCTGTCTGCAGGCTGTGTTCTTCGATACTTTTCATATTAAATTATAATAAATTTTAAAAAGATATATAATTAACATTCTCAAAGAAATAGGAGATTTTATATGTAGGAACTGCTAATACTGGAGGAATAGGTTAGCAATGTATATTTTGGCTGCAATGGGGGATTGATGTTGGCATACATCGATGACATCTCAGATACGAAAGAACCAGGATTTTCATCCTGCATAAAAATTTTCTCTGTCTCATCTATCTCCCAGGTTGGGATTGAATTTGTTATATCTCTTTTACAATTTATTTTTATCCAATACTTTTTGAGATGGGGCGATGATCCGGATGTCAGATGACAAGATCGTCTCCTTCTTGGGGTCCTTTGCCGAAATTCTGTCTGATCCCAGAGGCTATGAGCCGGAGCGCCTGAAGGGCCTCTCCACTGATGCACCCGATCTCATCTCTTCCTTCATCCAGGCCACCCTCTCCTCGGATGAGGTCGTCATGCAGCATAAATTGGACGAGCTGGCCGATCATGCCTCCCGCATCAACAGCATTCAAGCCTGGTTCAACCTGGGAGTGCTGGCTCAGCATCTATTCTTTCATCAATCGGCGATTGAATATTATGAGCGCAGCATGCGCCTGGCTAAAGACCTGGGCGATAATAATGATCTCTCGCGGGCTCTGCATGGCCTGGGAAACCTCTACGCTGAGGTAGATGATTGGGATCGCGCTTGCCAATGCTATGAAGAGGCTCTGCAAAGTCTTGACCATGGGGGCGAGCACTCTTCTGTCGTGCCTGTTTTGAGAAGTCTGGGCGAAGCCTACCGCATGAGAGGTGAGTACGATGGAGCTTTGCAGTGCTATCGCAGGATTCTGGATAAGCTTGACGCCGAGGACAGATCGGGCCTGGCCGATGCTTTGAGCGGCATGGGACGGGTCTGCCAGCTCCAGGGCGACCTGGTCTTGGCAGAGGAATGCTATCAGAAGAGCCAAAGTGAGCTGGAGCGGTGTGGGGACAAGCAAGGCGCGTCCAGGGCTATGGCTGCCTTGGGCTCGATTTATCAGCTAAGGGGGGAGTGGAGCAGAGCTAGAAGCTGCTACGAGACAGCATGGCATAATCTGGATGATCTCGGCGACCCGGCGGGTTCCGCAAAGATGCGAAGCCGCTTAGGCGACGTCTACTTCCAGGATGGAAAGTGGCCGCAGGCCATGGATTGCTACCAAGAGAGCCTGAGGGCCCAAGAGAGCCTGGGTGACCTTGCCGGTATAGCCTCGACCTTGAACAGCATGGGGCTATCCTGCCTGGAGCAAGGGGAATGGGAATCTGCAGCGGCTCATTTCCAGAGGGCTGTGGAGATCATGGAGACTCAGAGCGATTTTGGCGACATGGCCTTTGCCCTTTCCCACCTGGGAGGCATTCACTACCGTCTTGCCCGCTACGATGAGGCCTTGAAGTGCTACCAGAGATGCCTGGAGATCAAGGAGCGCCTGAAGGATCCAGGCGGAGTCGCGACCACTCTGAACAATATGGGGCTTATCCACGCCGACCGGTGCGAGTGGGATTTAGCCGTCGCATGCTACCAGAAGGCCATCGATCTGCTCTTGGATTCAGGCGATTTGCCGGAGGCGGCCGAGGTCATGTCCAACTTGGGGAGCATCCATCACCTGCAAGGCGAGCTGGATTTGGCCAGGGACCTTTACTGGCAGGCGCTAGAGATTCAGGATCGTCTGGGCGATCTGCATGGCGCTTCCAAGACGCAAAACAACCTGGGGCTGGTCTATCAGCTCAAGGGCGAGCTGAACCTGGCTGCGGATTACTTCCAAAAGAGCCTGGCCGCCAAGGAGCAGCTGGGGGATAGGCATAGTGCAGCCACCACCAAGGTGAACCTGGGCTTGATCAATCAGCTCAAGGGGGAGTGGGATCTGGCGCTCGCCAACTATGAAGAGTCTATGGAGACCTTCGAGGCTCAAGGAGACATGCTCGGCGTCTCGACCGCGCTCAACAACCTGGGAAACCTTTATGTAGATCAGGGCGACGGCCTGCAAGCCATAAAATACTACAACTTGAGCCTGGATGCCCGCCGCACCCTGGATGACAAGCACGGCGTCGCCACTGCGGTTGGCAATCTGGCCGGCATCTACCATCAGCTGGGCCAGCTGGAGAGGGCAGAGGAGCAATACCGCCAGAGCCTGGAGGCCTTTCGGGAGCTGGGCGATCGGCAGGGCATAGGCCACTCCCTCCTGGGGCTGGCCAGCCTGAAGGCTGAATCCGGGGATTTAGAAGATGCCCTGCAGCATTTCCGAGATTGTCTGGCGCTGCAAAAGGAGCGGAAAGATGCGCAAGGCATGATCGATGCCCTGGAAGGCCTGGTGAACGCCTGCACCCGGCTGGGCCACTGGCAGGAGGCAGAGGCGAATTGTGGGGAGGTTCTGGACGCGCTTCGCACCTTCGGCCAGGCCCAGGCTGTGGCCACGGTCCTGTGCAACCTCGGCAATCTTCGCGCTGAGCTGGGCCAATGGGATATGGCCGTTGAGAGCTACAAGGAGAGCCTGGAGATCTTGGAGCGGCTGGGGGACTGCTATAGCATAGCTGTGGCCCAAAACAACCTGGGCAACATCTGCTATCGCCAGGGAGATTGGACCGCTGCCCTGGAGAACTACCGCGGCAGCCTGGAGGTCTTTGAGAAGGCGGGCGATAGAGAGAGCGAGGCCTCCGTCTTGAGCAATGTCGCTAGCATCTGCTACAAGAGCGGTGATTGGTCGCGGGCCCTGGAGAGCTACCAGAAGAGCCTGGACCTCTTCGAGAAACAAGACGACCTCTCAGGTGCGGCCCGCGTCCTCGGCAACCTGGGAAATTTCTACTACCGCAGGGGGGAGCGCTCCCTGGCGCTGGAGCACTTCCAGAGGGGCCTAGCGATTCTTGAGC
>JAPKYD010000017.1 GCA_026394475.1 Methanothrix sp. | reverse complement strand
GATCTTTCATTGGTATTGATAGTAATATGAGCAATCGCTACAATGATAATATGCAGTCTGCAGTTATGGTTTTTACATTCAACAACTTGCTTTAGGCAAACCGCCCGAAAATTAGAGTGTGTGGAGCGCTGAAAGCCAAACGGCTTACCGCTCTCCTCGGCTCTAGTAGCCCCTCTGCGTGTGGGTCATGTTGTTGTAGGACTTGAAGGTGTCCCGGTCTTTGTCCTGCAGATAGACATAGCCGATCCGTCTGTCATCCACATGCTCCTCGAACTCCTCCTGGGCGTCCTCCCGGCAGGAGGAGCATGCTCTGCGGGGCAGAGAAACGCAGAAAGCGCTGTTCAGTATGCCGTAGTTGCGCTGCGCCTGGGAGGAGATGGTCATGTAGCCGGCACAGTTCGGGCAGAGCCGGACCGATTCCTCCTGGCTCTCATTGATCATGTCCGTGTCATAGAAGATGCACTTGCGCCTGCGATAAAAGTCGCCAAGCTCCTCCAGGGCGCTCTTGACCAGCTCGTCCCTCTCGTCCCAGATCTTCTGCACCTGAGCTACTGTTCTCTCAATTTCCTGGATCATTTCGCCGGACTGGACGAACCTGCCCGGTACAAAGTCCGGCTCCCTGACATGAGTGTAATCGAGACCTGCCATGGCCTGAATAATGCCTGTGTTCACATAGGGCAGGGCGGTCTCGATCGCATAGCCGCCCTCCAGGACGCAGAGATCCGGGGCGAGCTTCTCGTTCAGCCGGGCATAGCCATTGGCCGAGAAGCGCATGTTAGCCAGAGGATCGGTGTAGTGGTTGTCCTGGCCTGCGGAGTTCAGGATCAGATCGGGCTTGAACTCCTCCAGAACGGGCAGGATGAGATTGTCCAGAACGTAGTGAATTCCTTCGTCCGTTGTGCCCGGCGGCAGGGGGATGTTGAGCGTTCTTGCCAACGCCTGCGGCCCGCCCATCTCGTTGACGAAGCCTGAGCCAGGGTAAAGGGTGTGCCCATCCTGGTGGAAGGAGATGCAGAGCACATCCGGATCGTGCCAGAAGATCTCCTGGGTTCCGTCGCCGTGGTGCACATCGGTGTCGATGACGGCAATCCTCTTGTGACCATACTTCGTCCGCAGGTACTCGACCATGATAGCCATATTGTTGATGTTGCAAAAGCCGCGGTTTCCATGCACCACGCGCATGCTGTGATGGCCGGGCGGGCGCACCAGAGCGAAGCCGTTTCTGATCTCGCCCTTCTCCAGGGCATCGGCCAGGGTGAGGGTGCTGCCCGCCGCTATGAGATGAGCTTCTGTGACTTGACTATTCACGTCGGGAACGCAGAAATGGACGCGAGCGATGTCTTTTGGCTCAGCCAGGCGGGGCTTGTACTCCTCGATTGCAGGAAGGTCCATCAGGCCCTCCTCGAAGATCTGGTCCCTGGTGTAGAGCAGGCGCTCCTCCCGCTCCGGGTGGGTGGGCGAGATGGCCCAGTCGAAGGCCGGGAAAAATATCAGGCCCGTCTTGCCAATTTTGCCTTTGGACGACATTTTCAGCACCTCCCCCATGAGGGCAATAGCCCCGCGGGAATCTCCATTCTCACATCCAGAAGCCTTCCCACTGTTGACCAGCCGCGGATCATATTGAAGACCTCGCTGTAGGCTACCTCAGCATCGCCAGCGTATTCGTCGATGCCGAGGCGCTCCGCTCGCTCGGCTAAAAGTTTTCGGGCCAGCTTTTCGGCCTGCTCGGGCGTCATCTTTGTGTCTGCAACTTTACCCATGAGCCCTTCTTCGGCCACGATGTATTCACCCCGCTCGGTGTCGATATGCAGATTGAGGGTCAGGGTGGGCCGCGCCACGGCAGCCCCAATGGCGTTGGCCACGACCGCATACTCGGGAACGATTGCTTTGGCTCCCAGGCGGGCGGCCACAAGCGGCACCAGCGGCGGCGCTCCTCCGCCCACGCCGACGACGTTCTGAGCCTGCAGCTTTTCTTTTTTTATGATCTCCCATATGCGATAAGCTGGCTCCTGCTCCCATTCCCGGAACATCTCTTTGACCTCGGAGACGATCTTCTCCACCACAGCGTCGATGACCTCTTTGGCTGCCTCCTGGGACGAGCAGCCCAGCCTCACCGCCACATCCTGCATGGCTTTCTCGGCTAACGCCTTATCGCCGATGGTCGTCATTCCCAAAACGCGCATGGCATCCGTGGGCGTCGGCAAAGGTCCGCCCATGCAGATCGCCGGGCCATTTCTGTGCGGCCCGACAGCCACGCAGCCTGCGGTCACGTTCACGGCGCTGTCGCCGCCGATAGCCACGGACTTGACGGCAAAGGCCCGCACGTGCGTCAGAAGAGAATCCACCCTGGCTCCTTTGGAGGAGAGCAGGGGCTTGCCGAAGAGGATGAGCGCCAGATCCGTGGTGGTGCCGCCGATATCCACAACCACGGAGGTCTGGCCGGGTGGCGTCAGGGCCAGGACGCCCATGATGCTGGCGGCAGGTCCTGAGAAGATGGTCTCCACTGGAATCTGCACGGATTTGTCCAGCGGCAGCGTTCCGCCGTCGGCCTTGAGGATGTAAACTGGGGCGTGGATCTTGCGCTGGAGCAGTGCGCCCTGCATCGCCTGGGCAAACTCCTTGTACTTGTCTTTCGTGGCAACAGTGAGCATGGTGGTGGCCGCCCGCCTGGGGAAGTTGAGCTGGCCGGATACCTTGTGGCCCAGCTCTATCTTGGCTCCCGGCAGGGCACCGGCCATGATCTCGCCGACCTTTTGCTCGTGAGCGTGATTTCTCTGGCAGAACTTGCCCACCACGGCCACCCTGGAGAAGCCTTTGGACGAAATCTGGGCAGCAGCGTCTTTGATCTGAGGCTCCTTGAGTCTATCGATCTCCCTGCCCCGGTAGTCGATGGCGCCGTCCAGAATGTAAGCCTCGCCCAGGGAGTAGTCCTTGGGGTTTGTTCCGGGTCCTGGGATGAGCACCAAAGCTACGGGATCTGTCTTGCCCTCGGCGATCATATTGGTGATCAGAGTGGTGCTCAAGACCACTCGCTCGATCTTGCTGGTCTCTACGCCCCTGACCAATTCATCCAGAGCGCCCAGCAGGCAGTTTGGCAGGTTATCATGATCCGTCGGTACATAAGCGGTCTTGGCCACCTTACCCTCGTCCACCAGAACGGCATCGGTGGTGGTCCCGCCCACATCAATTCCTACAAGCATTTTCATTCGCCTTTCGATATGCGCTAAAGACAAGGATCTATATCGGCTTTGTGGTCTTTTCAGTTTCGAAGGATGGCAACGGAATGAAGAGAACGAGGCCCCGACGTTCTGCGAGCGGGAGCACGGGTGCGGCAGGGCGGTGGGCTGGTCCTGGCCCATTGATGGGCCTTGCGCATGTCATTAGGAGACCTAACGTATGCCTTGGAAAAAATGTATATTCTTTTAGCTTTAACATATCATTATGTCTACAAGTTCAGTGTATACAGTTCGCATCCCGGCGGAGGTTCGGAGGATGATGGACGAGATGAAGGACATCAACTGGCAGTCGGATATCAGGCAGATGATTGAGGAGCTGGTCCGGGAGAAGAAGAGGCAGAGATTACTGGCCGAATCGGATCGTCTGAGAGAGCGAACCAAGGACATCGGCATCAGTGCGTCAGAGCTGATCAGGGAGGACAGAGATGCAAGATAGAGTGGTTCTGGATACAGGAGTCATCGTGGCCATCTACTTCAAAGAAAAGGCATCAAGCAGCGCAAAAAGAGCTGCTATGGAACACAGTCCGATAACGGTTGACCTGGCATTTGCCGAGGTCGGAAATGCTGCCTGGAAGCGATTGGTGCTCTTTGGAGAAGATAGGGACGCGAATCAAGAATCTCTGGTCAGATGCCTCGAATACATCAGATCCTGTGCTGTTCTGCCCTCGTCCGATCTGGCCGGGCTGGCGTACGAGATAGCCGTGGAGGACAGGGTGACCTTCTATGACGCGCTATTCCTGGCAGCGGCCGAGCAGGAGAAGTTGCCGCTCTACACGCTGGACAAAAAGCTGTTTGAAAAGGTGAAAGAGAAAAGAAATGTCCAGATGATAATCTGATTGATAATAGTATAAATGTAGCCGTTATCAAATTTAAAAACCACAGAGATAAAGCATAAGGCTTGAGCGGCCTGCTGCCCGGACGAAGGTGGACGCGAGCAGGCGCGCGGGCGCGGGATGGGGCTGGCAGATGGGAGCTGCAGGCTGAGCAAGCTCAGCAGTCAGCCACAAGGCTAATCCTTCCGCAAGTTCTCTCATTTCATACAAAGGTCGATGGCAAACGATGAGCGTACATAGCGGCGGCATCCTGCTCTTCAGGTTCAGAAACAACAAGCTTGAAGTCCTGCTCGTTCACCCAGGAGGGCCCTTCTGGGCGAGGAAGGAGGAAGGAGCATGGTCGATACCCAAAGGGCTGTTTGAAGAGGACGAAAGTCCGCTGGAGGCGGCCAAAAGAGAGTTCAAGGAGGAGACCGGCTTTGGAGTAGACGGGGAGTTCATCGGCTTGGGGGAGCTGAGGCAGCCGAGCCGAAAGATAGTGCATGCCTGGGCCCTGGAAAAGGATATGAATGAGACAGAGCTTGTAAGCAATAAATTTTCCCTGGAGTGGCCAAGAAGATCAGGGGTCATAAAAGAATATCCAGAGATAGATAAAGCAGGCTGGTTTAACATAGATCAGGCAAAGAAGAAAATACAGAAAGGACAAGCTGACTTCATCGATAGGCTCCTGGAGACCATCAACTATGCGCCCAAAAAAGAAGGCGAGCAAGATCGCAAGGATTCCTCAGGTCAGCTCTCGCCTTTCCATACACAATCGTGGGCCTCCCCCTGAGCGACGCAAGTCCCTGGCTCAACGGGCGGCAGCGGGGCCTCTCGGATGAGGAGAAGAAGTCCTTCTCCGAAAGGCCCGGGACTTCAAGTTACCTTCACCGCCACCGTCTTGGCCGAGATGCAGCCGTCGATGTTGGCCCCTATCCGGAAGGACTTGTCACCCTTGGCGCCGAAGACCGATCTCAGCTGGAAGGTTCCCGTGGAGATCCTCTGCAGCTGATCGCCCTGACGAGCGGCATCCTGCGGGCTCCAGGCGAAGGTCAGGTCCGTGGGGTCCGCCAGTGCTCCGTAGTTGTTGTAGAACTTAACGGTCAGCGTATACGGGCTGCCTGCCCTGGTAGCGCCAAAAGACGTCACGATGTCGCAGGGCTGGAGCGAGCCTGGGCTCGCCAGCTTCAGGGGCTTGACGTAGATGTTCTGGCCGCTGGCGTCGCGGGAGGCATAGGCCACCCAGTACATGCCGTCAACTGTGGAGAAGGCCAGGGAGGATGCGGTCTGATCGCCAAGAGCGGCGACGGCAACGGTGCTATCGATGGGCTTCCCGTCCCTCAGGTACCTGTCCAACATTATCTCGTAGTTGCCAGTCTTCTTGGAGGCGTAGAGCAGCATGAACTGGCCGTTCAGCCACTTCAGTGAGGGATAATCCTGGTCGGACCTGTCCGAGGCGATCCTCCTGGTCTCCAGCACCTTCAGGTTCCCGTCCAGCCTCTTTTGGAAGATGTCCAGGTTGCCTGTCTCACGGGAGACGTAGGCCAGGTAGATGCTGCCTTCCGCATAGGCCAGCGAGGGCCGGTCCTGGTAAGACCTCTGGTCCGTCAGCTGCGCTGTTGCCAGTGGCTTCCAGTTCTGGTCGTATCTGGTGAGGAAGATGTCTCCTCCCTGGTCTGTGCCTGTGTCCCAGGACTGATAGGCCAGGTAGAAGTTGTTTCCACCCGCTATCAGCGAGGGCGAATCCTGGTTGGTGGGCGAGTTAGTCAGCCGCCTGGCATCGAGCAGCTTCAGGGTGCTGTCATACCTTTTGACGAAGATGTCCCGGCTGCCCGTCTCCGTCGAGACGTAGGCCACATAGTAGTAGCCGCCGGAGGATGCCAGCGCAGGCGCGCTCTCGTTGGCCTTGCTGCTTGCGACCCAGACGCTCTTTTGCCGGTTCCAGGCTGGATCGAACTTCTGTAGCACCACATCTCCCTGGCCTCCCAATCCCAGCTCCCAGGACTGATAGGCCAGGAGGTAGCCTTCGCCGGTGAAGGCCAGCGAGGGCATGGCGCCAGCTGCGCGTCCCGTAGTGAGCCTCTTTTCAATCAAGGGATTTTGCAGCCTGTAGGTCTGGCCTACAGCGCTGTCGTAGCCGGTCGCAGGAGCGTGCTTCCCATCCCTGGCGTAGACGTAGACGTTGTAGCCGCCGGCATCGGCCGGAGCACTTGCCCAGATCCACTGCTTCTTGGTCGACCAGTCCTGAACTATCTTCCAGGTGTTGCCAGTAGAGGGACCTTTCAGCCAGAACCGGTAGAAGATCGGGTCCTTATCCGGATCAGCAGCCGATGCCGTCCACATCAGGAGGGTGCCCGCATACTGCGGACTGGGCTTGTCGGGCAGCAGCGCTGTCAGCTTGGGCGGCAGGTTGGGCCGGAGCACTGTGAACAGAGCGCCGGCATCGTCATCCCATCCTGCAGGGCTGGCGTGGAAGCCGTCTCTCACCTGCACCTGAACTTCGCTCGTGCCCGCATCCGCTGGCGACGTTGGCCAGGTCCAGGCGGGATCCGTGGACCAGTCGCGCACCAGCTTCCAGAGCCCTCTTGTGGATGGTCCCTTCAGCCAGTACCTGAAGAACACCGGGTTGTTCTCGGGATCTATGGCCACAGCCGCCCAGCGGATGGTGGCGCCCACAGGCTGCGGGCTGGGGGCGCTGGTGGCAAGGCTGGTGATCACCGGCGGCTGGTTCAGGTTGATGATGAAATAGTCGTCGAATGCATAGTCATCCGAGCCGGCAGGCCCGGCGTGTTTGCCATCTCGAACCGCCACCAGCACCTCGCTGAAGCCGACATCAAATGGAGTGGTCCGCCAGATCCAGCGGTTGTTCCTGCCCCAGCCGGTCTGATCCATCCAGAATCCGCCCGTGGACGGACTGCGCAGGAAGAACCTGTACTGCAATGGATCACCCTCCGGGTCAAAGGCCAGAGCGGTCCACTTGATCCAGCTTCCTGCAAACTGGGGAGCTGGCCGGTCGGCGAAGAGCACTTTGACCACGGGCGGCAGGTTGGCGCTGCCAAGAGTGAAGGAGACTGTCTTCTTGACGTCGTAGCTGTTCGGCCCGGCGTGCAGCCCGTCTCTTATCCAGACCTCAACCTGGTAGGTTCCCGGCGCGTAGCCGACGGTGCTCCAGGTCCAGACGCTGTTTGCAGAGTAGCCGGTGTCGGCCCGCAAGGCAGGGCTTGGCGAGGGTCCGCGCACAAAAAACCTGAATTGCAGAGGATCGACCTCAGGGTCAGTGGCTCCTGCCGTCCAGATTATGGGCGTTCCCGCCCTCTGCGGACTGGGCCGGTTCGACACCAAGGTGGGATTTGTGGGCGGCAGATTGTTGTTATGGTTGCCGAAATCCACACCCAGTTTGGTCTGATCCGCAGCCAGCGTGAAGGTATAGGACCCGCCCGCGGGGGCAGTCTGTGTCCAGCCGCTCTGCGCCACCTCGCTCACAGTGTAGCCTCCGGGCTGCAGGTTGCTGAAGTTGTACCAACCGGAGGCGTCCGTGGTGGTGGTCCCGATTAAAGCGCTGGTTGAGGCGTTTCTCAACTGGATGGTCCACCCCGCCAGCCCTGGCTCGCCGTTGTTCACTCCGTTGTTATTGAGGTCATCGAACTTGATGCCCCAGATCGAGGCCAGGCCGGGAGGCATGACCACTCTGTTGCCGAAGTTCTGGTTGGCGCTGCTGCCGGGAATGTTGACGGCGAGTTCTGTCGGTGTGGTCGGCGTCCAGCCCTGCTTCGCCAGCTCTTTAACCTGGTAGGCGCCGGGGAAGAGGTGGTCGAAGCTGTACGCTCCGCTGGCGTCGGTCTGAACCTGAGCCAGCAGCAAATCCGGACCGGGCACTGCCAATACCAAATCTATGCCCCAGTTGACTATGCCCGGCTCGCCGGGGTCCTTCACTCCGTTGCCGTTGATGTCGTTGAACTTGACTCCGGAGATGGAGTATGAGCCGCTTATCGGAATGGGCGCCACGATCACAGACGTTATGGTTACGCTGACGATGATCGGATCGTCGACCTCGTAGGTTCCAGGTGCCAGGTTATTGAAAGCATAGGAGCCATCCTGGCCCGAAGTCGCGGTGGCGATCTCCTTGCCGCTTTGCATCAGCTTTACCGTCTGTCCCGGTATTCCCGGTTCATCCGAGTCCTGTGCTCCATTTCCATTTGCGTCATAGAACTTAACGCCAGAGATGGAGAGGTTGCCCCTGTTGCCGAAGTCCTTGCCGGTCGCATCGGCGTCCTTCAGCTCCACAGTGTAAGATCCCTGGGGAGCCGTCTGAATCCAGCCATCCTGAGCGACCTCGCTCAGGGTATAGGTTCCGGGTGCAAGGTTCTTGAAGGCATAGGACCCGTCCTGCCCGGTGGCGGTGGCATTGATGACATTGCCGTCTTTGGAGAGCTGGATATTCCAGCTGGCCAGGCCGGGCTCGTCTCCGTCCCTGGCACCGTTTCCATTCAGATCATGGAACTTGGTTCCGGATATGGCCCACGCGCCGTGGTTGCCGAAGTCCTTGCCGCTCACATCGGCGTCCTTCAGCTGCACAGAGTAGGATCCCTCTTTGGGCGCGGTCCCGGTCCAACCGGACTGCTCGACCTCAGCGACTGTGTAGCTGCCGGGCGCCAGGTTTTCGAACTTGTAGGAGCCGTCCGCCGAGGTTGTGGCAGTGGCTTGTGTGCCCTCGGGCTTGGTCAGCTTGATCGTCCAGCCCTCCAGGCCGGGCTCGCCGTCGTTGGCGCCATTGCTGTTGAGGTCGTTGAACTTCATACCGGAGATGGTGTAGGTGGTCAGTCTATTGCCGAAGTCCTTGTCGATCGCATCCGTATCCTTCAAATCCACGACATAAGATCCTGTGGGGACCGTTTGGTTCCAGCCAGACTGCGCCACCTCATTCACGGTATAAGTTCCAGCATTCAGGGACTCGAACCGGTAAGATCCATCTTCCTTGGTGATGGTGCTGACCCCGCTTCCGTCAGGCTTGACCAGATTTATGATCCAGCCAGCCAGGCCAGGCTCACCGCTATCCTTCAAGCCGTTTCCATTCTTGTCGTTGAACTTCATGCCGGAGATGTTCCGGGAGGGCTCAACCAGAGAGAAAATGGCTGTCTGTTCGCTGTCAAAGCCATCCTCTGCAGCGTGCTTTCCATCTCTTGCCCAGACCCTGACCTGATTCTGGCCCGCGTCAGCAAGAGAAGCGGTCCAGGTCCAGGTGTTGGCAGAGCTCCAATCCGTCTCGGGCTGCCAGGACCCAGCCGTAGCCGGCCCGTTGAGGAAGAATCTGAAGAGGACCGGATCATTGTCTGCATCTGTGGCGTTGGCTGTCCAGGTTATGGACGTGCCCGGCGTCTGGGGGCTGGGCTTGTCCGGCATCAGAGCGTTCAGGACTGGCGTCTGGTTCTCGGCCGCGGGTGCAGGTGCTACGGGCACGGTAATATTCTCCGGCGCAGGTGCGTTTATGGTAAACTCAGCGCTCCTGTTGCCGTTCTCGCCCTCAGGACCTGCGTGCTGGTCGTCCTTCACCTGCACCAGGATCTGGCTGGTACCGACCTGCGTGGCAGTCCAGGCCCACTGGTTCTGGGACTGCCAGTCGGTAGCAGGAGTACCGTTCAATAGGAACCGGTAAAGCATCGGATCGTTCTCCGCATCGCTGGCTTCCGCCGTCCAGGTTATGACCGTTCCCGCGAGCTGCGGGCTTGTCTTGTTCGCGACGAGGCTGCTCAGGCTTGGCGATTCGTTGAGCGGGGCAGGTACAACGATCTCCGGCGCAGGTGCGTTTATGGTAAACTCAGCGCTCCTGTTGCCGTTCTCGCCCTCAGGACCTGCGTGCTGGTCGTCCTTCACCTGCACCAGGATCTGGCTGGTACCGACCTGCGTG